>JBGPJN010000083.1:0-11218 GCA_041485445.1 Dehalococcoidia bacterium | reverse complement strand
GAAACCATATCATCGGCTTCAAATAAGGACAGTAGAGGATTTGCTGGCGGGTAAAGCGTTTGACACCCCGTCACGGGTACAGACCCTTGACTGGACAAGGCAAGTACCGTTACCCTTCTAGGAATACAAGTCCTAAATGTGATGATTCCGTTAGAATATGCCACCATCATTTCAGGTCAACGGCGGTGCGGGGCAGTCTGAGACTTATGAGACAGCCTGCCGACTTATGGGACAAGAGGCACTTTTGAGGCAAAGCCGTGTCTCGTCAAGGATTATCGCCGAACTGCCTATCCTTATCTGGCCCGTGCGTCCGATTCTGTCGCCGTATTCGTATTTCACCATGTAATCGCACCTTTTTCTTCCGCATTCCAACGCGCGGCATCAGTCCAGTCAATATACCCGTCGCACCGTGCCGCTAAACAAGGCGAGCTTCTCCTCGGCGGACGACAAAAGGGAAACACAACGCGGCCCATGCCTCCACATGACGAGCCAGTGTATCGCCCTCCCAGTGTCCATGCCTGCCGCGTTGTCAAGGGGAGAGAACGATCTTGACCTTATTACCCCATCCTGGCAAAACTCTCCAGAAAATAGCTGAAGCGAGGTGGAAGGAGTAGACCAAAGACACGTGTCACGCCTGGCAGGCCATCGCCGCGTGATTTGGGTATCCCGACGGTGTAGAATACCTGAACCGCCATGTGCGCGACCAGAGGCAAGAGTTCAGCAGCCTAGAGGAGACAAGTATGGCATCTCTCAGCCGGCAGCTTGCGAAGTGGGTCGTAGGGCTGCGCTACACCGATCTCCCGCCCGCGGTGGTCGACCGCGCCAAGGGCGTCACGCTCCACAGTCTGGCCTCCGTGCTCCTCGGCTCTCAGTCACAGGGCGGCCAGCAGGCCGTGCAGCTCATCACCGCTGAAGAATCCGGTGTGCGCCACGGCTCCACCATCATGGTGCACGGGACCAAGGTGACCAAGGGGGGCGCCGCCTTTGCCAACGCGGAAATGGCCATGGCGGGGGGCAAGCTGGATTCCTTCCGCATGCTCACCCACCCCGGCACCAGCATCCTCCCGGGCGCCTTTGTGGCGGCGGAAACCGCCGGCGCCTCCGGCCGGGACTTCCTCACTGGCCTGGCCGCCGGCTACGAGGTCATGGAGCGGCTGGCGGCCGACTTCATTCCGACGGTGATGGCGCGCGGCTTTCATGCTGGCCCGGTGTTCGGCATCTGTGGCCCGGCCGTTGCTGCCGCCAAGATCCTGCACGTCACTGAGCATCAGGTGAACAGCACGATTGCGCTCTGCGTGCACCTGGCGGCAGGCAACCTGGAAGGGCCCCGGAGCGGTGGCCGCGCCCTGCGCGAGGGCGCCGCGGTGCGCAACGCTATGCTGGCAGTGGCGCTGGCACAGCAGGGGCACGTGGGCGGAGAGACCGTCCTGGAAGGCGACGCGGGCTTCTATCACGCGTACGCGGGCAACAACCAAGGGCGGCTCACCTACAGTTTTGTCGGCGCTACCCAGACCAGCCTGGACAAAATCACCACCGCGCTGGGGCAGGACTGGCTGTTCCTAGAGACGCTCTACCGCATCTACTCCACGGCCGGCTACAACATTGCCCACGTCGACGTCACGGCGCAGCTCTGTGCCGAGCACAACATACGATATGCGGACGTAGAGCGCGTTGAGGCCGTCGTGAACTGGCTCGAGACGCAGTATCCCAGCCCAGCCTTCCCCAGCCGGCGGGAAGACGCGGCGCCCCGGCGGGGAAGCACCCCGTACTATACCGCGTACGGCGTGGTCCAGCGCGGCTTTCCGGTGCTGCGGGGCCAGCAGGGTGACGGAGTGGGTGCCAACGACCCGCCCGAGGTGCTGGAGCTGATGCAGCGGGTGAAGCTTATCCCGTCGCACCAGATGACGCTCTTCGGGCCGCGCATCACAATTTACACCAGAGACGGCAAGAGCTACACGAAGCAGGCCACCGGACGCGAGTTTATGTGGGACTTCGACGAGGAGGCGCACCGGATTCGCGACGTTATCCCGGGTCTGCCGATCCCGGCGGCGCAGTTCGAAGACCTAATTGCGACCTGCCGCGACCTCGACCGCCAGGACCGGGCCGACAGGCTCATTCAGCTCACGCTTAAGCAGGGGTAGTGCTCCATGTCATGCACTCCTATGGGTGGCTTGCTATGAAACGGAAGACATGATGACTCGGTGACTCTTGGGAGGCCAGGCGTGAGCGGGCGAGTGGGCAAAATGCACTCCGGAGACCTGAATCCATACGGATTCCCCAGGCTCGGCATGGGAAGGCGCAACACCCATGAGGCCTGCCTGGGGGATCAGAGTGCGGCACACCCGCCGTCAAATTAGTGGCGTGGTTACGATCAAGCCACCACTGAAGCACCCCCTCCCATGCCACTCTTCTCCTTCCCGCCCCTGTACCATAACCAAGCCCACCAATGCCCTGGTTTCCCAATCAGCTTTGGACCATTTCACCTCATCAAGTCTGAACAGTTACGTCTTGGCGCGGGTTTCCCTTGAAGTCGGCGAAAGTGGTAATATGCTCCAGGAAAAGCTTGGCCCCAAGGGCCGGCCGGCAGCTTCAGGCCTGTCCGGCTACCCTGTAAGAATAAGTTGATAGGTCAGGGAAAATTTCATGGCAGCCAACGCGTATATTCTGGTGAACGTGGAACCAGCCAAAACCCAGGTGGTGGTGCAGCAACTGCGCAAAATACCGGGGACGGTGGTGCGGGAGGTGCTGGGGCCCTACGATATGGTGGTGGAGTTGGAGGCGGATACCCAGGAAGATATTACGTCCGTCTTGCGCAACCGGATCCGGGCCATCAATGGGGTCACCAACACGGTGACCTGCATCTGGTTCTGAGCCGGGGTTGGGGGAGGAGCCGGACTCCCGGTCTGGGGCGTCCTGCCGGAGTGCGAGGAGCGGACCCGCCGTCTTTGACCCTGACGCGCCGGGATATGTGAAGGGCCTGTACTCAAGCCAAGGGCTGACGGGCAGCCAACGCCCGGCTAACCTGGGTCTCCACCTCCTGGTGCGCCCAGGGCTTGACTATAAAGGCGAAGGCGCCCGCTTGCAGGGCCTTCTTGGAGTCCGCCTCCTGCCCCTTGGCCGTGACCATGATTACCGGGATGCCGGCCATGCCGGTGTCCGCCTTGAGTTCCTGCAGCATCTGTAACCCGTCCATCACCGGCATCATCATATCCAGCAGGATCAGGTCCGGGCGGTGCAGGCGGGCGCTGGCCAGGCCTGCGACGCCATTTCCGGCCTCCAGCACCTGGTGACCCGCGTCGGCCAGCGTCTCGGCCAACAGAAACCGGATGTCGGCAACGTCCTCCACCACCAATACCTTCGGCATCTCACCCGCCCCTTGTGCCGTCTATACCTTGACCCGGGATATGGGCAGCACTCGCATGCCTATGTCGGGCACCACCTCGAAGCTGACCATGTTATTGTCTTCCAGGTTGCTGGCGGCAACCTTACGCACCTCCACGGTCTTCATCGGCCTCCCACCCAGCATCTCCGACCGCACGTAAAGATAGTTATCACTCAGGGCGTGCAACCTGGTGAACATGTCAAACCCGAAGGCGTGGGAATCGACGGCCACCAACACCGTTTTTCCCAGGCTGCACATGCGTCGGCATGCCGCGAAGAAGGCGATGACGGAGCTCTCCACGCCGGCGCCGGCCAGGCCGGTGATGGCGTCCACTACCACAAACTTATAGCTGGCTGGCAGTGCTTCCATGGTTTGGGCCAGGCTTTCCAGCATGGCCTCCGCGCGCCCCCGTTCCTGGGGTTGTGCCATACTCAAGACCGTCAAACGGTCGCCATGCAGGTGCGCCAACACGTTCAGCCCCAAGGAGTTCATCTGCGTGACAAAACTCTCTCGGGAGTGCTGGGTGGAGAAGTAGGCCGTGGGAAAGCCACCCTCCAGCGCGCCAAAGACCAAGTGCTGGCACAGAACGCTCTTGCCCGAGGAGGCGGCGCCTTCCAGCAGAGTCAGCGAGTCCCGTGGCAGGCCGCCTCCCAGCTTTTGCTCCAGGGCGACGAGCTTGTTGGCGGTGCGAATGAGGAGAGGTTGCTTACCAGACACCTCAGCCGCGGATGCCCGCTCCCGCAGGACCACGCGAAGGGTGGCCACCAGCACTCGCAGGTCCACCGGTTTGGTGAGATAGTGACCAATCCCCAACTCCATGCCCAATTTCTCTCCCTCCTGGGCAGAGAGGGAGGTCAGCATCAACACGGGGATGTGCCGGGTGGCCGGGTCAAGCCGAAGCTTACCCACCACCTCAAAGCCGTCCATCACCGGCATCCACACGTCGGTGATGATCGCGTCCGGGAGTTCCCGGCGGGCCAGCTCCAGGGCGGCGGCGCCGTCCGCGGCCTGAATCACCTCATAGCCGGCATCCACCAGCACTTCCGATAACAGGAACCGCAGGTCTGGGACGTCTTCGGCCACCAGTATCTTTAGCATTCCCATCGCTCTCCCCTTGGACTAAGCCTTGGCTTTGTTGATGGGCAGCACTTTCATCCCCATGTTGGCCACCACCTCAAAACTGACCTGGTTGTTAGTGTCCAAGTTGTTGCAGTTGACCTTCCGCACCTCCACCGTCTTCATCGCCTTGCCTCCCATGGTCTCCGACCGCAAGAAGAGGTAATTGTCACTCAGCGCCCGCAATCGGGTGAACATCTCCGACCCAAAGGCGTAGGAGTGGACGGACACCACCACCGTTCTCCCGGTGCTGCAGATGCGCAGGCATGCGGTAAAGAAGCCGATCACCGCGCTCTCCGGGCTGGACCCGGCCAGGTCGGTGATGGCATCTACCACCACAAACTTGCAGCGGCCCGGCAGTGATTCGATGGCACTGGCCAGGGCCGACAGCACCTGCCCCGCGTCAGCCCCCGCTTTGAGTTCCGGGAGGCCAAAAATGCGGAGCCGGTCGCCGTGCAGTTCTTCCGTAATGTTCAGGTTCAGCGACTTCATCTGGGCAATGAGGCTGTCCTTGGAGTGCTCCGACGTGAAGTAGGCCGCATCGAAACCATCCTTCAGGGCGCCGTACGCCAGGTGCTGGCACAGCACACTCTTGCCCGCGGACGCCGCCCCCTCCACAAGGGTGAGGGAGTTAACGGGCACACCCCCGCCCAGCTTATGCTCCAGGGCGATCAGTCGGTCCGCCGTGTGGATGATGGTCTTGTCCTTGTCCTCCTCCTCATTGAGCTTCTTGCGGCCGCTGCGCTGCATCGCGTCCTTGCCGGAGCTGCCAAAAATCTTGGTGTTACTGGAGTTCACCGCGACATCCTCGGAGTCTACCGGATCCTCTCCCTTTTCAGCTGGGCCGGCCCGAGAGGCGGCTTCCCTCAGCACCACCCGGAGGGTGGCTTCCAGCACCCCGTGGTTCAAGGGCTTGGACAGGTAGTGGGTCACATTCATGTCCATGCCTCGCTTTTCGCCCTCTTGGGCGGAGAGGGCGGTCAGCATCACCACCGGCATGTCCTTGGTGGCCGCGTTCGCTCGCAGCTTGCGGAGCACTTCGAAGCCGTCCATCACCGGCATCCACACGTCCAGCAACAGCACATCCGGGCGCTCGCGCATGGCCAGCTCCAAAGCCGCGCCGCCGTTGCTGGCCTGAATCACCTCATAGCCGGCGTCTTCCAGCGTCTCCACCAGCAGGACTCGGATGTCGTCCTGGTCTTCCGCCACCATCACCAGTTCCTTAGGCATTGTCCACCCTCAATTCATCCAAATGGTCATCCAAATGGCGCCGGCCCCGGCCACCCCGCGGACTCAACCGCGCTCAGTGCCCAGGCCTGAAGTTACAAGTGCTCAAATCCCCCAGTGATCCGGGATTGGGGCGCGCCGCGAGTTCACCGCCGGGCCGCGGGCTCACGCCCGGCCGGCGGGGCGCCACCAGGGCTCCCGGCGGAAGTCCTGGGCCAGGCCACGCTGACGGCGGTGCCCTTCCCTACCTCACTCTCCACTCGGATCTCGCCGCCGTGGGCCTCCACCAGATGCCTGGCGATGTAGAGCCCCAAGCCGGTGCCCGACTCCTGCCGGGTGGTGGAGTTGTCCACCCGGAAGAACTTGGTGAACAGCTTGGCCTGGTCCTCCGAAGAGATGCCCATTCCGGTGTCGGCCACCGTCACGTTGATACAACCCCCCGCGTCCTTGGCGGTGACGGTCACCGTGGCGCCGGGCGGCGAGTATTTGATGGCGTTGCTGAGCAGGTTTGAGATAACTTGGGAGAACCGGAGACGGTCCGCCTTCACCGTACCCAGGTCTGGCGGGAAGGCCAGCACCATCTGGATCCGCTTATCCCGCACCAGATTTTGCAGAGACTGGATGGAATCCTCCACCTCTTGGCGCACGTCCAGGTCGGCCAGCTTCAGTTCCAGGGTGCCCGCCTCAATCCTGGACACGTCCAGCAGGTCATCCACCAGGGCCTTGAGGAGATGGGCGTTCTTCTGGACCGTCTCCATGTACCGCTGCTGTTTCTCATTCAGGACACCCACGGTGGCCTGCTGCAGCAGCAGGCGGTCCACGTATCCCACGATGCTGGTCAGCGGCGTCTTCAGCTCGTGAGTGGCGGTGGAGAGGATTTGGGTCTTGGCCAGGGATGCCCGCTCCAGCTCCCGGTTCTGGGCTTCCAGCTGGACATAGGCCAGCTCCAGCTCCCGGTTCTTGTCCTCCAGGTCGTTCACGTGGAGCGCTTTGCGCCGGTCCGTCTCCTGCTTGACTTCCAGGGCGGAGCGCACCCGCACCACCAGCTCCACCTGGTTCAGCGGCTTGAGGATGTAGTCCACCGCGCCCGCGGCAAAGGCGACTTTCAGGTGGGCAGGATCGTCCAGCCCGGTGACCACGAGAACGGGGATGTCCTTGAGCCACGGCACCGCCTTGATGCGGCGGCAGGCCTCGACGCCGTCGATTCCGGGCATGCCCACATCCATCAGGACCAGGTCCACACCGGCGCTGTTGCCCGCCGGATCGTCCAACCCAAGAATTCTGAACGCCTCCTCGGCTGACTCGGCGCAAAAAATACTGGAGAACCCGTTGCTCTTGAGCACGGCCTCCAGCATCAGGCGGGCGCCCTGGAAATCGTCCACCACAAGTATGCTCATAGACCCGCAGTCCTTTCTCCATCGCCGCCCTCACCGTGCCTAGGGCGCAGGACGTCCCCTTTAGCGTAGAAGGCACCGGGGCTGAGGCCAAGAGCCAGGACACCCCCCTTGCCGGGTGTAACTCCCCGAGACGCCAGGGGGAATGCCGCCACCAAAGGTGCGTGTCGCCACGTAGCGAGTTGGGGGGAGCCCCCTGGGGGACCCAGGGAGGCCGGCACGGAAAGGCGCCGGCCCCGGCTAGATGCCGGGGCCGGTGGCGCGCAGGGGCGGTTGTCAGGCGGAGGAGGCTGCGATTATCTCAACTGGCGCAGGGTGGCCTGGGTGACCTCGCCAATCTGAGCCGGCGTAGGGATGATGTGTGCCCCGGCCTGCCGCAGGGCCGCAACCTTGGCCTCCGCCCGGGCGCTTTCTCCGGTGATGATGGCGCCGGCGTGGCCCATGCGCTTGCCGGTGGGCGCGGTGGCGCCCACAATCAGCGCACAAAGGGGCTTGGTGAACTCCCGCTGGATGTAGGCGGCGGCCTCCTGCTCCATGTTGCCGCCTATCTCGCCGATGAACACCACCAGGTCGGTGTCGGGATCGGCCTGGTACAGCTTCAGCACTTCCACGAAGCTGGTACCGATGACCGGATCGCCGCCGATGCCCACGCAACTGGACTGGCCGATGCCCAGGCCGGTAAGCTGGCCCACCGCCTCATAGGTCAAGGTGCCGCTGCGGGAGACCACGCCCACCCGGCCGGGCCGGTGAATGCTGCCAGGCATGATGCCCACTTTACAGCGTGCTCCGGGGTTGATCATGCCGGGGCAGTTGGGGCCGATGAGGCGCACCTCCGGCCGCCGCTCCAGGTAGCGGGACAACCGCACCGTGTCCTGCACCGGCACGCCTTCGGTGATGCAGGCGATGAGGGGCACGCCGCAGGAGGCCGACTCGGCCACGGCATCCGCAGCAAAGGGGGCAGGCACAAAGATGAGGGATACGTTGGCCCCGGTTTCCCGCACCGCATCTTCCACCGAGTCAAAAACCGGGACCTTCTCCTCAAAGACCTGCCCGCCCTTGCCAGGGGTGACCCCAGCTACCACGTTGGTGCCATAGGCCATGCAGGCCCGGGCGTGGAACCCACCCTCCCGCCCGGTGATGCCCTGCACCACGATGCGGGAGTTTTCGTCTAGTAGAATGCCCATGTCGGTCCCTACTCCTGCAGGAAGCTGGAGATGAGCTACCCGGCCCGGGAAATGGCCCGGGCAACTTCGCCCAAGGTGTCGGCGAAGGTGACGTTAAGCCCAGACCTCCGCAGGATCTCCTTGCCCTCTTCCACGTTGGTGCCCAGCATCCTGACCACCAACGGCAAGCGGGAGCCCTTGCGCTGGTAGGCCAGGACAATGCCCCGGGCGGCCACGTCACACCGGAGGATGCCGCCAAAGATGTTGACCAGCACCCGGTTAACCGCCGGGTCGGACAGGATGATGCCCACCGCCTTGGCCGCCTTCTCGTCGTCGGCGCCGCCACCCACGTCCAGGAAGTTGGCCGGCGGCGCGCCGGCGGCATTGGTCACGTCCAGGGTGGCCATGGCCAGCCCGGCGCCGTTGACCAGGCAGCCCACCTGGCCGTCCAGCTTGACGTAGGCGATGCCCTGGTCCACCGCCTCGGCTTCCAGGGGGTCCTCCTGGGCGCGGTCCCGGAGCTCCCGAAGGTCGGCGTGGCGGAACAGCGCGTCGCCCTCAACGTCCATCTTGCCGTCCAGGGCCACCAGGCGGTTGTCCCCGGTGACCACGAGGGGGTTAATCTCCACCAGGGAGCAGTCACACTCAGTGAAGATGCGGTACAGGGCGGTCATCAGCTGGGCCGCCGGCCGGTGCAGAGCGGGCGCCAGCTGGAGCCGGGCTGCCACCCGCCGGGTCTGGTATGGCATGAGGCCCAGCACCGGCTCAATGGGTTCGGTGTGGATATCTTGCGGCCGGGAAGCCGCCACTTCTTCAATCTCCATGCCGCCGGCGGCGCTGGCCAGCATCACCGGCCCGCGGAACCCCCGGTCAATGGTGATGGCCAGGTACAGCTCCTGCCGGATGTCCGCCAACTCTTCCACCAGCAGGGAGTGGACCGGCACGCCCCGGGCGTCGGTCTGGTGGGTGACCAGGTTGCGGCCCAGCAGCGACCCAGCAGTGCGCTCCGCTTCAGCCGGGGAACGAACCACTTTCACCCCGCCCGCCTTGCCGCGGCCCCCAGCATGGACCTGGGCCTTGAGCACCGCCTGGCCGCCCAGGTTGGCGGCGGCCTGGCGGGCCTCCTGCGGGGTGGTGACCACGCTGCCTCGGGGCACTGGAATGCCGTAGCGGGCGAAGATTGCTTTGGCCTGATGTTCGTGAACTTTCATTAAGGCTCACCCAGGAAGGCTCACCCAGGTATGTTTCACCAAGGCTCCGCCGGATCAGATGGGACTTACGGCGTGCCCGACCCTTGCAAGAACTCAAACAGCTCCGAGTCGGAGGACAGCACCAGCGTATCGTGCTCGCCTACGATGGTCCGGTACGCCTCCAGGCTGCGCAGGAAGGCGAAGAACTCCGGGTCTCGGTTGTGGGCCTGGGCCAGAATACCAATCGCCTCCGCTTCGCCCTTGCCCCGCACCTGGCTGGAGGTGCGCTCAGCCTCGGCCTGGATGATCTGCTGCTGTTTGTCCGCTTCCGCGCGAATCTGCACGGACTGCTTATCACCATCGGCGCGGAAGCTGGTGGCGATGCGGTTGCGCTCCGCCCGCATGCGGGTGTATATGCTAGGAGTGACCGAGTGCGGGAAGTCGGCCCGCTTGATCCGGACGTCTATGATCTCGATGCCGAAGTTCTGCCCCGCCACCCGCTGCCTAACCCGTTGCAACACCTCCTCCAGGATCTCCGAGCGAGTGTCAGTGCCCACGATTTGGGGCAGCCCCTCTTTGTCAATCACTGGGTTGCCCACCGTGTCCAGCACCGGCTTGGCGCCAATAATCTCCGAGCGTTCCCGGAGGGCTATCTGGTCCCGCAGTATGGAGGTAACGATGTCGCCCAGACGGCTGCGGGCGCCCAGCTCGTCGCCCAGGGTCTGGCGGAACCGCACCGGCTCCACAATGCGGTAGCGGGCGTAGGAGTCAATCACCAGGTTCTGTTTGTCCTTGTCGGGCATGGCTACCGGCTGGGCATCAATGCGCAGGATACGCTTGTCATATCTGGAGATAGTGTCCGTAAAGGGGGCCTTAAAGTTAAGTCCAGGCTCGTCGTGGACGCTTTGGACCTCGCCGAACCGCAGGATGATTACCCGCTCCGTTACATCCACAATAAACAGGGACTGCCCCAGCAGGATGACGGCGGCAAATGCAATCAAGGCAATGACAATCAGACTTCGCATCAAACAGCCTCTAGCAGCCTCTAGGTACAGGCAGTAATTACGGGCTGGGTCCCACAGGCAGGGGAGTGACCGCCCCCCCGTTGTTCAACACCAGCACCGACTCGACTCCGGGGGCGACAATCACCTTGCGGGTGCCGGCCAGGACCTGCTCCATGGCCTCCAGGTACAGCCTCCGCCGTGTCACCTTGCGGGCGTTCTCGTACTCCGTCAGCACCGAGGTGAATCGTTCCGATTCACCCCGGGCGCGTTCCACCCGGGCTTGGGCAAAGGCCTCGGCTTCCCGCTTGATCCGCTCGGCTTGCCCTTGGGCCCTGGGGATTATGTTATTTTCGTAGGCCCGAGCCTCGTTGATCTTGGTGTCCCGCTCCTGCCGCGCCTGCAGCACGTCGTCGAAGGCAGCCCGGACCTCCTCCGGGGCCTTCACGTCCTGAAGCTGGATGGTCTGGACATTGATGCCGGTTTCGGCGATGTCCAGAATCTCCTGCAACCGGGTCCGGGTAGCCGCCTCCACACCCTGCCGGTCCTCTGTTAGCACGTCATCAATGGAGCGCTGGCCTACCACCAGCCGCAAAGCCGCCTCGGCCGCATCCTTCAGCGTCGCTCCGTCCGGCTGGCCCGGGGGCACTCCCCGGTCCCGGTCGCCGGGGTCATCCACGTGGAACAGAAACTCCACCAGGTCCTTGATGTCGTACTGGACCACCATCTGGACATCCACGATGTT
>JBGPJN010000082.1:0-11325 GCA_041485445.1 Dehalococcoidia bacterium | reverse complement strand
TGGCCGCGGCCAGCGCCAGCGGGCTGTACGGCCCCGGCCGGGCCGCCGCCGCCATCATCGGCCACGCCGACCTGAAGCTGGGCGACGGGGTCAAGCCCGTGCTGGAGGCGTTGCAGGCGGCCAGCCCCAACCGGTTCCGGGGCATCCGCCACTCGGTCACCTGGGACCCCCACTCGGAGGTGGAGACCCGGCAGCCCAAGGGCACCATGACCTCCAGCAACTTCCGCGCCGGCGCGCGGGCCCTGGCCCGGATGGGGCTATCCCTGGAGGGCTGGATGTACTTCCACCAGCTGCCCGACCTGGCGGACCTGGCCAAGACCGTGCCCGACCTGACCATCGTCCTGAACCACGTGGGCGGCGTGAACCGCATCGGCCCCTACGCCGGCCGCAGCGACGAGGTCCTGGCCACTTGGCGCAAGGGAATCGCGGCGGTGGCCGCCTGTCCCAACGTCAACGTCAAGCTGGGCGGACTGGGCATGCCCCGCTTCGGGTTTGACTGGCACACCCGGACCAAGCCCATCGGCTCGGAGGAGCTGGCCAAGGACATGGCGCCCTTCATCAACTACTGCATTGAGCAGTTCACCCCCACCCGGTGCATGTTTGAGAGCAACTTCCCGCCGGACAAGGTCTCCTACTCCTACAACGTGATGTACAACGCCTTCAAGCGCCTGTCCAAGGGGTACTCGGCCAGCGAGCGGGCCGCCATGTTCCATGACACCGCGGTGCGGGTGTACAAGATCAAGTAGACGCCGGCGGCGCCCTAACCCTGCCCTCTCCCAGGGGGAGAGGGAGCAGCGCCCTCACCCCAGCCCTCTACCAGGGGGAGAGGGTGCAGCGCCCTCACCCCAGCCCTCTACCAGGGGAAGAGGGAGCAGCGGCGGGAGTTCCCCCTTCTCCCCGAGGGGGTGTTGCCTCAAATGTCATTCTGAGCGACGCGAAGAATCTAAAATCCCAGTAATTTAGACCCTTCGCTACGCTCAGGGCGACATTAAATGGATGGAAAACGTACCAGACTGTTGGATTCAATACATTTGAGGCAAGGCCCCCCGAGGGAGAAGGGGGCAGGGGGATGAGGGCCACCCCGGCGTTAGCCCGGACTCTCTCCATCCACCAGGGTGCCGCCCAGGCCCTCCGCCTTGAAAAGCTGGGCCTTGCGGGCATAGCTCTCCGCCGTGCGCTGGATCATCTGGTGATGGCGTTCGCCGGTGGGCTCCTCCCGGGCTGCGGCGGGGACCCCCACCACGAAGGACTTGGCCGGGAACTGCTTCCGCTCCAGCACCACCGCGCCGCTGGCGACGATGGAGTACTCCCCCAGCACCACGCCGTCATTGAGGGTGGCGCCGTTGCCGATGAGGCAGTGGGCGCTGATGGTCTTGGCGTGGCAGGTGACCCCATGCCCCAGGGTGACGTAATCGCCATAGGTCGCGTCGCTGTCGGCGTGCAGCACGCAGTTGTCCTGAATGTCCACGTACCTTCCCAGGGTAATCTTGATGGTGTCCGCGCGTATCACGGTCCCCGGCCAGACGCTGGAGTATTCACCGATCTCCACATCCCCAATGACGTAAGCCGCCTCGCTCACCCAGGCGGTGGGATGCACCTTGGGCGTCTTGCCCTGAAAGCTTCGTATCACGGACATCCTCCACGAGTATGTCAATTGGGCGGAAAGCCGGTGCCCACCAGGCAAATGTACCTACCGAGCCTTGCATAGGTATCTAAATTGGTTGGGAGGCGGTCACGGCGTAAATCCCCCCAACCCCCCTTTGCAAAAGGGGGGCCAGGCGGGATTTCGTCAGCCCCACGTAATAGATTCATGCAAGGCTGGTTAAAGAACCCCCGACAGAATGGACCTTGTTATTGCCACGAAAACGGCCCGCTCTCCCTCTGGGAGAGGGCCGGGTGAGGGCACTGCCCCAGGGCACTCCGCCCGGTGCCCGGTATTGTACGCTAAATGGTCGTGGACAGAAACCCGCCGGGTCGGCTAAGATGGCATCGGGCCGTCGCCAAACCTGAGCCGGGGCCGCCGATAATATGCAGCTAGAGGTCCGATTCTTTGCGCTATATCGCGAGCGGGCGGGACGCAGCACCGCCACCGTGGGCGTGCCCGACGGCGCCACGGTGGCCGACCTCACCTCGGCGGTGCGGCGCCTCTACCCCCGCCTGGCGCCCCCAGAGGTGAACATCGTGGTGGCGGTGAACGCTGAGTACGCCGATGCCGGCACGGTGCTGCGCCCCGGTGACGAGATTTGCCTGATCCCGCCGGTCAGCGGAGGCTAGCGACATGCCTTACGAGATGATCGAGATTACCCACCAACCCCTGGACCCGGAGCAGGTCACCGCCCAGGTGCGCCGTGACGCCAACGGCGCGGTGGTCACGTTCCTGGGCGCCACCCGTCTCTACTCCGAGGGCAAAAAGGTGGTGCGACTGGAGTACGAGGCCTACGAAGACATGGCCCGCCGTAAGCTGGCGGAGATCTGCCAGGAGATTCGGGCCGAGTTCGGAATCGAGGACATCGCCATCGCCCACCGCATCGGGCGGGTGGACATCGGCCAGATCAGCCTGGTGGTGGCGGTGGCCTCGCCCCATCGCAAGGAGGCCTTCCTGGCCTGCCACCAGATTGTGGACCGGCTCAAAGAGACCGTCCCCATCTGGAAAAAGGAGTTCTTTGAGGACGGCTCCCGCTGGGTGGCCTGCGATGACCACTACTTCGCTCCCCCCGGCGCCGCGGCCCGTCAGCAGGCCCGGCCCTAGCCGGTGCGGTGGGGTGGTGTGGCGGCGCCGGTTCACCGGCCTCCTCCAATCCGGCGGCGTGGACGCTCCCTCGCCTGGGGCTGTTTGCTGCTCTTGGCCCTGGGGGCCGCGCTGCTGCCCTTGGCGACACAAACCCATGCCGCCACCGCCACCCTTTCCCTATGCCGGGCCGGCGTCCAACCCTGCCAGCGGGAGGTAAATCTGATGCCGGGGCAGACGGTGGCGCTGGACCTGGTGCTCCGCGACTCGGACGTTAACGCCTTGCCGGTGGTGGCGTGGGAGCTCCACCTGGCGCTTTCCACTACCTCCCCGGTGGCGCTGGTGCCAGCCGAGGGCTCGGCGGAGCCGGTGCGGCAGCGGGGTGATCCGCGCCTGGCCCTGGACGGCCTGACTCGGCTGACGGGGCCGGGCGATGCGGCCCAGGCCCAGTACCTCACGGTACAGAACCGGTACACCGCCCAGTCCGGCGCGCTGGACTACGCCATCACCCTATTGGGGTTTAACCCAGCCCGGCCCGCGCGGCGGGTGGAGCCGCTGCACCCCCGGGACGGCATGGTGTTGGGCCGCATCACCGTGCGGGGCGTCTCCCGCGGGGTAGTGGACATCAACCCTGGAGCGCCGGACCCCGCCATCCAGGTGGTGGGCGTGGCGGCCTCCGGAGTGCTGGCGCCGGCGGCGCCTGCCGCCATCGCTTCGCCCCTGGCCAGGATCAACGTGGACCCGGCGCCGGCGCCCGTGGGGTTGGCGGGCCGGGTGCAGCGGCCCGGCTGGCAGCACGCCGGCGCCACTTCCTCCCATCTGGTCTCGGTGAGCTTTTGGGAACCGGGCGCCCTTCCTCCGTGGCTAGGGGGCCAAGCCCGGCCGGCGGCGGTCTTCGACGCCGTTACGCTGGACCCCTTGGGTACCTTCCAGGTTGACGACGTTACCCTCGCAGTGCTTCCGCCGGGCATGTACGACGTGCGCGTCAAGCTGCCCGGCGGCCTGTCCCAGCCGGCGCTGGGGGTGCGTCTGCCGCCCGCTTCCGGCGCCATCCTGGCCTTTGGCCCGCCGCGTCACGGCGACGTCAATGGCGATGACCGCGTGGACCACGCGGACCTGGCGGCGCTCAAGGCTGCCTTCGGCCGGCTTGCCACCGATGCGGGCTACCGGGCTCATGCCGATTTCAACGCCGACCAAGTGGTGGACGGGCAGGACTTCTCCATCCTGGCGCTCCACTTTGGCCAGCACGGCGAGTAGACTACCCGGGGCCACGGGATCACGGGACCACGGGCACCCTTTGGGACCAAGTTGGCCCGGCGCCTACCCCCGATCCGTTACCCGCCCAAGGGGCGCCGACTTGACAGTGGATTGGGCCTTTGTTAGCATCCCCGCCACTGGACGGCGCGTCGTCAGGTTGCGGCCCGCCGGCGGTTGTTGGCGCATGGCTCCGACCAAGTGGGTGACTATGAGCGGCGATGCTACCGTCAATATCACCGCGGGTCCAACTCCGGGGCCGGTCCTCCCACCCATGTTCTCAAGATATAAGGAATGGGTGGAGCAGGAGTTGTCCCGCGCCGTCCCAGAAGTCCAAGAGAGCCAGCTCCACTGGGTGCTGCGCTACCATCTGGGCTGGGTAGACCGGCACGGCCAGCCGGCCTTGGAGCCGGTGTCCCAGGGCAAGGCGCTGCGGCCCACTCTCTGTCTTTTTGCCTGCCAGGCCCTGGGCGGCGACCCGGCCCTGGCGGGACCCGCCGCCGCCGCCCTGGAGCTGATCCACAACTTCTCCCTGCTCCACGACGACATTCAGGACCGAGACCTGGAGCGGCGGCACCAGGCCACCGCCTGGTCGGTGTGGGGCGAGCCCAAGGCCCTGGTGGCCGGCAACGCCATGCAGTGCGTGGGCGACCTGGCCCTCCTGTCCGGCGCCCGGCATCAGGTCCCCGCCCAGACCACCCTCCAGGTTTCCGCCATGCTCACCGGGAGCTGTCTGGAGATGATCGAGGGACAGTGTTTGGACCTGGACTTCGAGTCGCGCACCGCCATCACCACCCAGGACTACCTGCACATGATCGCCTGCAAGACCGGCTCGTTGATCCGGTGCGCCCTGGAGGTGGGAGCCACCCTGGGGGCCGGCAATGCTGCGGCCACCGAGGTCTTCGCCCGATTCGGCGACCGCCTGGGCCGGGTGTTCCAGATCCGGGACGATTACCTGGGCATCTGGGGCGACCCGGCGGCCACCGGCAAGCCGGTGGGCAACGACATCCGCCGGCGCAAAAAGTCTTTCCCGGTGGTGTTCGGGCTGGAGCATGCCGACGGCCCTGCGCGGGAGGAGTTGGTGCGGCTGTACCAGCAGAAGCAGATGAGTGAGGAGGACGTGGGCCGGGTGCTGACTGCCCTGGAGGCGGCGGGTGCGCCTCAGATGTCCCAGGAGCTGACGCAAACTAATGCGGACCAGGCCCTTCGCGAGCTCAAGGGCGTCCCCTTGCCCGGCTGGGCGCGGCAGGAGGCCGAGCAGTTGGTGGACTTTCTGGCGCGGCGCCAGTTCTGAGCGGCGGTAAGTCACCCATCGGGAGGTTCCCGTGAACGATACCCTAACGAAAGAGACCGGGCGGGCCCTGGGGGAACGCGAAGCCCCAGGGCCCAAGCGGGCCAAACGGCCCGTGGAGCTTTCGGTCCGCCTGGCCTGGTACATGGTCAAGAACCGGCTCAAAGGCCGCCGGCGCTTCCCGCTGGTCACCATGCTGGAGCCGCTGGAGATGTGCAACCTGGCCTGCGCCGGCTGCGGCCGCATCCGGGAGTACCAGCCGGTGATCGATAAGATCATGCCCGTGGCGGAGGCTGTCGCCGCCGTGGAGCGGTCCGGCGCGCCCATCGTCTCCATCGCCGGCGGCGAGCCCACCATCCATCCGCACATTGACCAGATCATCAACCAACTGGTGGCCCGCAAGTACTTCGTATACTGCTGCACCAACGCCCTGCTGCTGGAACGGATGCTGCCCAAGATCCCGCCCTCCAAGTATTTCTGCTGGGTAATCCACCTGGACGGCATGGAGGTCAAGCACGACGAGTCGGTGGCCCGCAAGGGCGTGTTCAAGAAGGCGGTGAGCGCCATTGAGCTGGCCTTGGGGCAGGGCTATCGGGTCTGCACCAACACCACCGTCTTCCGCAACAGCGACGTGGAGGACATGCGGGAGATGTTCCGCCTGGCCGGCAGCATGGGCGTGGAGGGCTCCATGATCTCGCCGGGCTACGATTTCAAGGATGCCCCGGATCAGGACCTGTTCCTCACCCGGCAGCAGTCGCAGACGGTGTTCCAGCGGCTGCTGGACCCGGCCAAGACCCAGGGCATGCGCCTGTACAACAACCCGCTGTACCTGAACTTCCTGAAGGGGGAACGGGAGTACCAGTGCACCGCCTGGTCCAACCCCACCTACACGGTGCTGGGATGGCGCAAGCCCTGCTACCCGCTGG
The DNA here is from genome assembly GCA_041485445.1 of Dehalococcoidia bacterium. Lineage (GTDB taxonomy): Bacteria > Chloroflexota > Dehalococcoidia > Lucifugimonadales > UBA3495 > SHYG01. Next base: position 5,126 of record JBGPJN010000082.1, on the reverse strand, counting down.
CCGACGAGCACACCCAGGAGCTGGGCGACCTGTACCAGGACAGCCTGTGGGAGAAGTACGGCGTGGGCAAGGACCCTCGCTGCAGCAACTGCATGATGCACTGCGGCTTCGAGTCGGCCACCATCTTCCAGGCGGTGTCCACCCCCAAGGACTGGGTCACGCTGCTCAAGGCCGGCGCGGGCCACCAGGGCGGCATCAGTGTGGGCTAGTATCTTGTCTACTTACCGAGACTTGCATGAATGTCTAAGAGGGTGTTTAAGAAGCCACCTTCTCCCCCTTAACAAGGGGGAGATACAGAGGGGGTGGTTTGCATCCTGTGCCGTGCGGCGGTGGCGTAAGGGCACGACCCCCCTGTAGTCCCCCCTTCGTAAGGGGGGACGGGACGGCCCCTCCTTCTCCCCCTTGATAAGGAGAGGAACTTTTTAAACACATTCTAACAGGTTGCGGGATCGGTGCTGAATGCTGATGGTCGTCGCCCACCTTGAGCAGGAGCTGGCCGGGCTGCGCCGGGCGCGGCGGCACGCGGCTCCCGGCGCGCCGTCGTGGGAGTTGCACGTGGTGGGAGTGGGCCGCCTGGCCGGTCACAGGGTGAAGACGCTGCTGGAGGCCCGTGAGCAACGACCTCAGGGTGTGTTGCTGCTGGGGTTTGCCGGGGCGCTGGACTCCTCCCTGGACACTGGGCACCTGGTGGTGGCACGGAGGTACTTTTGTGGCGGCGCGCCGGAGCCCCTGGAGGCCGACGGCGAGCTATGGCGGGAGGGCTGGGACGCGACGGACCGGGCCGGACTGGCGCGGTGGCCGCTGGACTCCCTCACCGTGGACCACCTGGTGGCCTCCTCCGGGGAAAAGCAGGCCCTGGTGCGCCGTTATCCGGTGGGCACGGTCAACATGGAGGACTACTGGGTGGCCGAAGCAGCGCAAGCCGCCGGAGTGCCCTTCCTGTCGGTTCGGGCGGTGCTGGACGTGTCCACCCAGCGTCTACCCAGCTTCCTGCTGGAGTTGCCCGGCTCCCGTACCAGGGCGGCGCTGAGCCTGGCGACCCGGCCCTGGCGGCTGCCCGCGGCGCTGCTTCTGGCCCGGCAGGCGGCGGTGGCCTCGGCGGCGCTGACCCGGTTCGCCCTGGAGTTCAGCCCCGACAGGGGCCGAAGAGGGCCGGGGGTCGGGCCGACAGGCCCCGGTTGCCTCAGCGGAAGTCGGCCCCTATCGGGGGCCATCAGCCGGCAGGAGAGCTTGAGCGCGGTGGCGCGCTGACGTTACGCAGGCGAAGATGAATGCGCGTTCTGGTCACCGGAGCCACCGGCTTCATCGGGGGCAACCTGGCCCGGTTGCTGGCGGACCGCGGCTACCAGGTGCGGGCGCTGGTGCGGCCGGGGAGCAACACGTTAACCATCGACGGCACAGCAGTTGAACCGGTGGCCGGAGACATCCTGGACCGGGAGTCGGTGCGGCGGGCGCTGCAGGGATGCCGGGGCGTGTTCCACTGCGCCGCGGCCTACACCTTCTGGTCCCGGGACCCCGCCCAGGTGTACCGCACCAACGTGGATGGCACCCAGGTGGTGCTGGAGGCGGCGTTGGAGGCCGGGGTAGACAAGGCGGTGTACACCAGCACCGTGTCCACCATCGGTCTGCCCGCCCAGGGACTGGGCGCCGAGGACACCCCCGTCACGCCGGGCGGGCTGGTGGGACACTACAAGCGGTCCAAGCACCAGGCGGAGCAGGTGGCCCTGGACCTGGCCCGGCGCGGGCTGCCGCTGGTGGTGGTCAACCCCACCACGCCGGTGGGCCCCTGGGACGTGCGGCCCACCCCCACCGGGAAGATGGTGCTGGACTTCATGCTGGGGCGGATTCCCGCCTACGTTAACACCGGCATGAACCTGGTGGACGTGGCCGACGTGGCGGCGGGTCACGTCCTGGCCCTGGAGAGGGGGCGGGCGGGCCAGCGCTACCTGCTGGGCCACCGCAACGTGACCCTGAAGGAGGTCCTGGAGATGCTCCAGGCGGTGTGCGGACGCCGGGCGCCCCGGTTCCGCGCGCCCTTCTGGCTGGCGCTGGGAGCCGGCTACGCGGACTATCTGGTGGAGGGCTGCCTGCTGCGGCGGGAGCCCCGCATACCACTGGAAGGGTTGCGGGTGGCCCGGCGCCCCATGTACGTGAGCTGTCAAAAGGCGGTGGACGAGCTGGGCCTGCCCCAGAGCCCGGTGGAGCCGGCGCTGGAGCGGGCGGTGCGGTGGTTCAAGGACCACGGGTATGCCGGCTGAGATTAGCGGAGTTGACCACCCTGGCGCAATGCAGCTAACCTGGGCTGATGAAATCTCCCGTCGCCCCCCTTTCGCAAAGGGGGGTTGGGGGGATTTACGCGGCGGACTCGTTCCAGCTACGTTCGAACCTGGTGCAAAGCTCGGCAGGATGACCGGACGATGAAGCTTCTGCAGCGCCGCAACCCGTTGCTCCGGCTGGCCCTGCGCCTGCGGGCCGAGGCCGGCGGGAGCGTTGCGACCCGCGACGCCCCGCACGCTGTGGAAGAGGCGCCGGCCCGGGACGCCATGGGCGAGGCGCGGCCATCGGACCGGTGGGACTTCCCCTCCGCCGAGGCCCTCAACCGGGCCATTGGGCGGTGCCAGGACTACTTCCGCCGGACTCAGCGCCCGGAGGGGTACTGGTGGGGGGAGCTGGAGTCCAACAACACCATGGAGGCGGAGTACCTGCTGCTGTCCTGGTTCCTGGGCCGGGTGGACCAGGAGCGGTGGCGCAAGATGACCAACCACATCCTGCGGCGCCAGCGGGCCGACGGCTCCTGGGGCCAGTACCACCAGGCGCCGGGAGACCTGAGCACCACGGTGGAGTGCTACTTCGCGTTGAAGCTGGCCGGGGTTTCACCCGATGCGGCGCCGCTGCGGCAGGCCCGCGAGTTTATCCTGGCCCAGGGCGGCCTGCCCAAGGCGCGCATCTTCACCAAGATCTGGCTGGCCCTGTTCGGGCAGTGGGACTGGCAGGCGGTGCCCAACATGCCGCCGGAGATGATCCTCCTGCCGTCCTGGGCCCCTTTCAACATCTACCACTTCTCCAGCTGGGCGCGGGCCACCATCGTGCCGCTGCTCGTCGTTTTCACCCGGCGGCCGGTGTGTCCGGTGCCAGCGTGGGCGCAACTGGGGGAGCTCTTCCCCCAGGGCCAGGGGCCATTGGACTACACCCTGGCCCGTCCGGCCTCGGGCTGGGGCTTGGCCACGCTGTTCCACCGGGTAGACCGGCTGGTGGGCCGGTACCAATCGTCGCCCTTCCACCCCTTCCGCAGGCTGGCCGAGCGACGGGTGGTGGAGTGGATTGTGGCCCATCAGGAAGCCGACGGCTCCTGGGCGGGCATCCAGCCGCCGTGGGTCTACTCCCTCATCGCCCTTCACGTCATGGGGTTCCCCGCCGGCCATCCGGTGATGCAAAGAGGCTGGCACGGGTTTGACTCCGGCTTCATCATCGAGGACCAGGACACCTGCTCCCTCCAGGGGTGCATCTCTCCGGTTTGGGATACCTGCCTGGTGCAGATCGCGCTGGCGGAGTCTGGGGTCGCGGCTGCGGACCCCGCGCTCCAGAGGGCCGGCCGCTGGCTGCTGGGCAAGCAAGTGACCGCCGGGGGCGACTGGCAGGTGCGGGCGGGCCAGACTCCCCCAGGCGGCTGGCCCTTTGAGTTCCACAACAACTGGTACCCCGACATTGACGACACCGCCGAAGTGGTGATGGCGCTGGCCCAGGCGCCCGTACTTTCCCAGGAGCAGCCGGAGCGCCAGCAGGCCATCCAGCGGGCGGTGGCCTGGTTGCTGGGGATGCAGAGCAAAGACGGCGGTTGGGCTTCCTTTGACAAGGACAATGACCGACATTATGTCACCCATCTCCCGTTCTGCGACTTCGGCGAGCTGCTGGACCCGCCCAGCGCCGACGTCACCGCCCACGTGGTGGAGATGTTGGGCAGGCTGGGGTACTCCCGGCGCTTCCCGCCGCTGCAGCGGGCGTACCGTTACCTGCGCCGGGAGCAGGAAGCCGACGGGTCCTGGTTCGGGCGCTGGGGCGTAAACTACATCTACGGCCTGGGCGCAGTGCTGCCGGCCCTGGAGGCCATCGGCGAGGATATGGCCCAGCCCTACCTGCGGCGGGCGGTGGCCTGGCTGATGCGCCACCAGAACTCCGACGGCGGTTGGGGGGAGAGTTGCGCGTCTTATGTGAACCTCGATTGGCGGGGGCGCGGTCCCAGCACCTCCTCCCAGACCGCCTGGGCCCTGCTGGCCCTCCTGGCGGCCGGCGAAGCGGACCACCCTGTCACTCGGCGCGGGGTCCGGTACTTGCTGGATACTCAGACCCATGAGGGCTCCTGGGACGAACCCTACTTCACGGGCACCGGCTTCCCAGGTTACGGGGTGGGGGCGCGGGTCAAGCGCCTGCCCAAACCCGGTCAACGCGGTTACCAGGGGGCAGACATGCCCGCCGGTTTCATGATTAACTATCATATGTACCGCAACTGCTGGCCGCTGCTGGCCCTGGGGCGGTACCGGCGGCTGGCGTCCCGCGGCGACCAGGACGCCACCGGGGAGGCAGCCCAGGACGGTCCAACCCGGCGTTCCAAGCCCTGGTAGACCAAGTTGTCGAGGTAGCATGAAGTCCAAGTCCTTTTGCTTGCAGCTCCAGACCCAGCAGGCGCCTGAGTTCATCGATATCACCGACTGGGTGTGCAAGTGCGTAAGGGAGTCATCCGTCAGCAACGGCTTTGTGGTGGTCTACTCCAGGCACACCACCGCCTCGGTGCGCATCAACGAGAACGAACCCCTGCTCCTGAAGGACATGGCGGAGTTCCTGGAGCGCATTTCACCGCGCCACGGCCCCTACCACCACAACAACTTTGACATCCGCACCGTGAACATGACCGACAACGAGTCGCCCAACGGCCACGCCCACCTCCAGCACCTGCTGCTGGGCACCAGCGAGACCATCCCTCTGATCGACGGCGCCATGCAGTTCGGCCGGTACCAGAGCATTTTCTTCATTGAGCTGGACTGCCCCCGTCCCCGGGAGGTCATGGTGCAGATTGTAGGCGAGTAGGGGCGGGCCGGCGTGGACACCGACCGCCGCTTCGACGTCGCCGG
>JBGPJN010000081.1:0-11361 GCA_041485445.1 Dehalococcoidia bacterium | reverse complement strand
TGCCACCAGCCTGGGCGCGCTGCTGGGCGCGGCCCTGGCGCCCTTCACCGGCATGCTGGTGGACCGCATCGGCGCCCGGCTGCTGCTGGCGGCGGGCGGGCTGGTGGTGGCCCTGAGCTGCTTCTATCTGGCCACCCTGCATACCCTGCTGGGCTTCTACCTGGGCTTCACCCTGGCCCGGGTGGCCGACCAGGGGGTGATCAAGCCCTCCGCCTCTCCCACCGTGGGCAATTGGTTCCGGAGATACCGCGGGCGGGCCGTGGGGCTGGTCTTCTTCGGCGGTTCGGCGGGCATCATTGTCCTGGCGCCGGCGGTCCAGGCCGTCATCAGCCAGTGGGGCTGGCGCGCCGCCTGGGTGATGCTGGGCGGGTTGATGTTGGCCCTGGGAGTGGTTCCCTGCTCCTTGCTGGTCCGGCGTCGCCCCGAGGACCTAGGCCTGACGGTGGACGGCGGTTCCCCACGGGGAGTACCCCCGAAACCCCCACAGGGCAGCGCCAGGCGCCCGGAGAACCTGGCCCCAGAAGAGCAGTGGACGGTGGGACAGGTGGTGCGGAGTCCCAGCTTCTGGCCGGTGCTCGTGTCCCTGCTGGTGGTGGGCACCGCCAGCTCGGGGGTCGGGCTGCACCTGGTGCCCCACCTGACCCAGCAGGGGCTGAGCGCCGCCGCTGCGGTGGGGGCCATCAGCCTCCAGTCTGCCGCAGGCGCGGTGGCGACCCTGGTGTTTGGGCTGCTGGCCGAGCGGCTGCCCGCCCGGTGGCTGCTGGGCCTGGCCTACCTGCTGGCCGCTCTGAGTATGGTGCTGCTGGCCTGGGCTGATAGCATCTTCGAGACCTACATCTTCGCCGTTTGCCAGGGCGTGGCCTCCGGGGGAATCGGCACCCTGGCCCCCGTGCTGTGGGCCAGCTATTACGGGAGAGAGTCCATGGGGGCAGTATACGGGCTCAGCCGCACGGCCCAGGTGATCGGCTTCGCCCTGGGGCCGCTGCTGTCGGGCCTGGTGTACGACACCACCGGCAGCTATCGGGGCGCCTTCCTCCCCTTCGCCGCCCTGGCGGCGGGCAGCGCACTGCTCCTGCTGTTGAGCCGCACTCCCGCCCGGCGATGCGGGTAGGCCCGAACCTCTAACTACGGCACACGCTCCATGAACCCCGCCGGGTCCGGCAGAATCTCCAGGTATACCAGTGTGGTCTGCAGTGATGCGTGGCCCAGCCAGCGGGACACCACGTTGATAGGGAAACCCGAGGCCAGCCAGTGCCGGGCCGCTGAGTGCCGCAGAGTATGGGTCCCGACCTTGCGCCCTGGTGGTATCGCCCCCAGTTCCACGGCCCGCGCCAGGGCTTGCTTCAGCCAGCGCCAGGCCGTGGACCGGCTGGCGTCGAATATCGAGCCACGCTTGACGTTGCCGAAGGCCAGAAAGCTGCGAAGGCCTGCCCCCAACTCCGAATGCACCGGCACAACGCGGTCCTTGCCGCCCTTGCCCTGGCGGACCTTCAGGGTGAGCCGGTCGCCGTCCAGGGCCAGGGCTTCGCTTATCCTCAGCCCGGCCCGCCATTGTACCAGCATCAAGAGCCGGGCCTGGGCATGGGGCGCTACCTGGATCAAGGCGTTAATCTCCGGCATCTCCAGGTAATCGGGAAGGCTGGCCCGGCGTGCAACATATCCGCTTGCACGCTGTATCGCCACCCGCTCTTTCCTGGTGGGTTGGCGGTTGCCGGCCCTAGCTAACGCTGTCGTCGTCATTGCCTACTCTGCAACAAAAGGGGCGCTTTCGTTGCACCTCACAGCTGGCCAGGACCTCGCCCACTCCCAAGTGGGCCACGGGCCGGCCGACCTGGTCTGAGGCTGCACGCCGTGCATTTTTGGTTAGCTTCGCGGCGCTGTGGGGCCTGCCGACAGCTAGGGAGAGTTGCGGACTTTCAGACGGTTTCATCATGAGATTCACCAAAGTGGCCAACAAGGGTTAGGGTTCGGCCATCCATGCCCTGGCCCGCTCCCTGGCCGCCTGCAGTTTGCTGCGCTCCCCCAAGCCCCCCGGCGGGTATAATTTCGCAACTTTGCGGGCGATGTTCAGGACCTCCATCTCGCTCTTCGGGGGGCTGCACCGTTCCCGGTTTTCAACCAGCAAGGCGGCGGCAATGGCCTCCTCGCCCATGCCCCGGCGGCGCCTGGTGCCGGCGATGCTCACCAGGTGGGCATGGCGGCCGCCGGCGGTTATCGGGCCATCACCAGCCTCGGCCGCGCGGACGGGGGCAAGACCGCCGGCGCCAAGGTGGCCCAGGTACGGCTCCACCAGCTCCTCCTGGACGACGTCTGCGTACAGCACTCGGCCCAGGATGATGCTCTGCTTCCCGACCGCGCCGTAGAAAAAGCGGGCGCAGTCTTTCACTCCCTGGTCGGTGCCCTGGAACTTCCACAGCAGGGAGCGCTCCACCAGCGTGTAGAGGGTCGGGTCGGTGATCGCCCCCTCCAGGACAAAGACCACCCGGGACCGGGGCTTATCTCGCGTGCTGGATGGAGTCTCGTACAAAAAAGCCGCATGATCGCGGATGAACGGGTCCTGCTCCAGCGCCTCTAGGGAGGACTCGTTGGTTTCCCGGTCGTCGTCCAAGGCCAAGTGCTGGGCGGAGATGAAGTTGGCGTTGCGGCGGTAGGAGTCCTTCATTACGGCGGAGAAGGCCATCCCTTGGACCGCCACGCGGTCACATAAGGACGAGATGGTGTGTTCCTCGGTGTGGAAGTTCCCGGTATGGCGCTGCCAGCGGGGATCGCCGACGGGCAGCTTCACGCTGGGCCACAGCGGATTGACGCCGACCTTGAACCAGAGAGCCCCGCCCTTCGCCTTATTCATCACCGCACTCCCGGCATGTCACGCCAAGGTTATCTTCGCTGTACTGGTAGATGTCCTCCTCGGCGACGGTACGGCCGCAGACCCCACACAAGTAAAAGTTCCGCGAAACGCCGTCTGCAGAGTGGTCTGCCAGATACGAATTTGGGGTGGGCGAGTCCGTCTGCAGTGCTGTCTGCGCAGACAGCTCGCCGTCTGCAGACGGCTCTGCAGACAGCGATTCTGTATCTGCAGACAGTGCGGACGGCAAATCGCGGAACTTTTCTAATGTGACCAGCCTGACAGCGCCCCGCCCAGGCTTGGCGAACTCGATGGCCACCCCAGCGGCCCGGGCGCTGGAGGCCAGCTTTCTCAATTGTGTTCCGAGAGCGGAGGGGGTCTTGGGCCAGCTCCGGTCCTTCCGCAGTTCCTCGTTCACCTTTGGCACCAGCATGGCCAGCAGGGCCGTCGCCGTCACTCTAAGTGGGTTCGTCTCCTCCAATAGCTGTTCCAACGGCGTCCACACCAGGGACTGCTCCAGAGGGATGGTGTTGGCCGAGTCCTTGCTGGCGCGCATGGCTCCCCTGAACGTGCCCGGCTCTAGGCCGAGCACCGGCTCCGCCCTTTCCGCCCAGGCGCACGCCGTGGCCATCCTGGGGAGGCCATCTCCGGCCACGCCGTGCAGCACACTAGCCGGGGCTATGCACCCCACCACCGCATCCAGCAGGACTCCAAAGATGCCGGGCAGGTGGGTATTCAGGTTTTGCTGGACCTCTTCGTCGGTGACGAATTCGGCCAGGGGCGGTGCATAGGCAATGACGCACCGGTCCAGCAGGTCCGCCTCGTCGGCTACTTCCGTCAAGCTGGTCAATATAACCGGCCGCTCGACGTTGAAGACCCGCTCTTCGTTGTCCGTGTAGTATTTTCGCACCACCATGCCCCCGCCGGTGGACAAGAGGCACAAGGCGTCGGAGAGCCAGTCGGGAACACTGCTGAGGTTGTCGAAGGCGAGGGCCCAGCGATGGGTCGCGGTTATCATCAAGTCCCAAGGGGACTTCGGGGGCGACAGCAGGTCGGGCAGGCGGGGATCGACACACGTCTGGAGGACCCTGGCGGTGGTGCTCTTGGCACGGCCGTGACCGCCGGTGAGCAGGAGGAGGGGGTAGGGGCCCCGGGGGTTGAAGGCTGCCACCAGCCAGAAGAGCGCCAGATCCCAGCCCTGGTCATCGAGGTTGACCAGGGCCCGCAAGTCCTGGATGTCGCCGCCGGCCGTCGGATGGGGGAGGGCCAGCATCGTGGCTTCCCGCCTGAACCGCACCGGGGGAGTTGGCGCCACGCGCCAGCCTTCTGGATCAACCTCCACCGCCTCCCATCCGTCGTTGGCCAGGTCAACGTATACCTTGCCATCCAGATGGCCAATCCGGGTAAAGATGGGGAGGGCAGGGCCGGCATGCAAGGCTTGGCCCTCCAAGACATTGAGTACGTCGTTGACGACATTCGACCCGGGCACCTTTGCAAGCGCGGCGAAGTAGAGGCCGGAGAGCATGCTTTTGAACCTGGTGGACCGGAGCGGCCAATGCTCCGTGTGGTTTCGAATCTCGAAGCTTACCCACGGGTCATCGCCGTAGTGCCAGTAGGATATCGTTAAGCTCGTGAGCAGCTCCAGCAGCTCGGTGGCCGGGGACTTTTGTGCTGGCGCCGTCATGCGATCCCGGCCTGTTCTCGTTCAGAAACAAGTGAGACAGTTGCCAGAATAAAGAGGAGAGGCCATCCTTCTGAGTGAGTAAGCTAAGAAGGAGGCCCCCCTATGCGGGTAGTTGGGCTACCCAGGTCATTCTACTACGCCAGCCGGCATTCGGCACCGAGTCTCAGCCCCACGGCCCAGCTGCGCTGGCGCATGGTCTCCAGCTGGCAGGCATTAAGGGCGTAAGGTCTTTCCAGCGTTCAAGCCAGCGCGGTGTTGGCGCTGCCCCGCGCCACCCTCTACCGGTGGGCTAGCAGGCTGGCGTCCCAAGGCCCCCAGGGCCTGGAGGAGCGAAGCCGCAAGCCGCACCACCGGCGTCAACCCACGTGGACTCCCCAACTGGCCTTGGCAGTGCTCCAACTCAGGGAGACCTACCCCCGCTGGGGCAAGGACAAGCTGGTAGTCCTGCTGCGCCGACAGGGGTGGGAGCTCTCCACCTCCATGGTGGGGCGCATCCTCACCTCGTTGAAGCAGCGACGGCAGCTACGGGAAGCCCCCCTGAGGGCAGTGTCAGCCAGCCACCGGCCCCTGCGCCGTCCCTACGCCGTCCGTAAGCCCAAGGAGTACCAGCCTGAAGCGCCTGGAGACTTGGTGCAGGTGGACACCGTGGACTTGCGGCCACTGCCTAAGGTGGTGCTGAAACAGTTCACCGCCCGGGATGTGGTCTCCCGGTGGGACGTGCTGGAGGTGCGGACCCGAGCGACGGCGGCCACGGCCAGGGAGTTCCTGGTCACCATGCAGCAACGGCTGCCTTTCCCCTTGCGGGCCATCCAGGTGGACGGGGGCAGTGAGTTCATGGCGGAGTTTGAAGCGGCATGCCAGGATCAGGGCATTCACCTGTTTGTACTGCCACCCCACAGTCCCAAGCTCAACGGCCGGGTGGAACGGGCCAACCGCACCCATACCGAGGAGTTCTACCAAGTCTATGACGGTGACCTGAACCTGGCGGCCCTGAGTCCCGCCCTCCTGGCCTGGGAGCGCACCTACAACACCATTCGTCCCCACCAAGCCCTGGACTGGCAAACCCCCTTGGAGTATCTTCAACACTACCACCCAGAGTTGGCCCCCGCCCTGTCTCATATGTAGTGGACGAGTACACGGCCTTGCCGGGGGCGGGGTTTGGTAGTAGGCTATGGCTGGACATTCATCCTCCAGGGGGATGTCCGGTTCGCACCGCGGCGCCCTTGTCAATGGGGGCGCCGCTTCTCTTTGCCCTAGGGAGTCGGCTTCCTGCCGGCCTCGGCCAACAGCCTCTCAAAGGCCGCCACCGGAACCCTCAGCCTTGAACCCACCTTGATAGTGGGTATCTCGCCCCTCTTTGCCGCCAGATATGCTCCATTTTTCCCCAATTTGAGCCTCCGGCCGGCTTCAACGACACTGATCACCCACTCGTCTCGTTCCTTGATCATCTTCGCCTCTCCTTGCAATCCCCTTGCCGTCGTTAAACATGTTAAAATAGCGCCGACCCGCTGCACTACGGCATCTTGGTGTCAATGGGGGACCGCAATGCCAACTAGAGAGGATCGGGACTTTCCAATATGGACCAACAATGCTGACCAGGCCAGTTTCCAAACCCTACTGGCGGCCGTGGGCTCTGTGGAGGTGGGAACCAGGCAGGCGGAGCGCATAGTGTCGGAATTCCCGGGATCCTGCCTTAGCGGGGGTGTTGAGGCCTACTTAAAGGTCCGCGTGGAACAAGGGATTTCAAGGGGTGCCCATCCGCGGCCAATCCCGGCCATGTCCGGCTACGTTACCATCGACAGCGCCGTTGAATTGGTGGACCGCAGCAGGGCAACCATCCATGGCCGGATAAGACAAGGGCAGTATGAGGCAGTCACCGTCAACGGCCGGACGATGGTCTCACTGGCCTCCATGGGCTTGGAGGGCATCATCGTGAGCGGAGAAGCCTTCGCCATATTTTACGAGTCGTCCAGCTGTGTCCCAGCTTCAGACCAAGTACTCGATAATGTTCACGGAATGTTCACGGACTTTGGCGGACAGTCCGGGACGGAGCGAGATGTTAGATACAAACAGGCGATTAGTGGGACGGATGAAGTGTTCTAAAACGGTATGGATGGGGATAGAACAGGACGAGTACCTTCAGACTCATAACCCGAAGGTCGTTGGTTCGAGTCCAACCCCCGCTACCAAAAACTGGATACAACTTTGAGGCCCTGGTGTACGCCGGGGCCTTTTGCTGTGCCCCGCGGTTCACGCAGCGCCGGAGGCCAGCGTCCTGGAGATTTGGTAAACTGAGTGCATCCAACGCGCGGGGGGAAAGATGCCAGACACCACCACCGGTCCCCTGGTCCGATTGCAACGGGAGGGTCAATCCATCTGGCTTGACTACATCCGGCGCAACCTGATTACCAGCGGTGAGCTGCGAAATCTGGTCGATGAAGGCCTCCGCGGCCTCACCAGCAATCCGTCCATCTTCCAGAAAGCGATTGGTGAAACTGCGGACTACGACCGGGCCATCCGCGCCCTGGTTGAGCACGAACCCAGCATCGACGTAAAAGGTCTCTATGAGGGTCTGGCCATCCAGGACATCCGCATGGCCGCCGATACCCTGCAACCGGTCCATGCCGCCACCGGGGGGGCCGACGGCTTCGTGAGCCTGGAGGTTTCACCGCACCTGGCCCATGACACGCCGGGCACCGTCGCCGAGGCGACACGGCTCTGGCGCGCCGTGGACCGGGCCAACCTCATGATCAAGGTCCCGGCCACCAGGGAAGGCATACCGGCCATCGAAACCCTCATCGGCCACGGCGTCAACGTGAACGTGACCCTGATGTTCTCCCTGCAACACTATGAGGACGTGGCCTCAGCCTATATCCGCGGCCTGCACCGGCGAGCCGAGCCCGGCGCCGTAGCCTCGGTGGCTTCCTTCTTCGTGAGCCGCGTGGACACCGTGGTGGACCGGCAGCTGGAAGCCATCGGCACAACCGAGGCGCTGGCGCTTCGGGGCAAGATCGCCGTCGCCAACAGCAAGCGTGTCTACCGGAGGTTCCGGGAGGTCTTCCACGGAGCCCCCTTCAAGCCGCTCCGCCAGCGGGGCGCGCGACTCCAGCGCCCCCTCTGGGGCAGCACCAGCACCAAGAACCCGGCCTACTCGGACGTCCTGTACGTGGAGGAGCTCATCGGGCCGGACACCGTCAACACCCTTCCCCCGGCCACCCTTGACGCCTTTCGCGACCATGGCCGGGTGCGGGCGACGCTGGTAGAAGGCTGGGCACAAGCGGACCGAGATATTCAGAAGCTGGGAGACCTGGGGGTGGACCTGGACGCCATCACCCAGCAGCTCCAGGATGAGGGTGTCGCCAGCTTTGCCGAGTCCTTCGACCAACTGCTTTCGGCCCTGGACCGTAAGCGCCAGCTGATGCTGGTGCGGTAAACGACGGTGGCGGCTTCACCCACTCTGCCCGCCGGCGAGTAGACCCCCGGGCCCCGCCGGCGTGCGCCTTGGAGGACCACCGAGGGTTCCACCCGGAGAAGGTTAAAATCCCAGGTGGCTCTTTGTAGGCAGCGCGGCGTCCTGGGCTAGCTCAACTGGTGTATTATAATGGCGGACGATGGATGAGCTTCTCAGCACCAACTGGGGTGACATTGTTGGTGCGGTCGGCCTCGTCATCACCATTGTTGGGTTTGGTGTAGCCATTTATCAGGCCACCAGGGCAAGGAGGGCGGCGGCGGCGGCGGAAGCCGCAAGCCGGGAAACGAGTCAAGCCATCGCCAGGGTGCTGACCGTGGTGGACTTGGAGAGGGCCGTAGCTCTGATACAACGACTGAAAGTCCTGCATAGAGACGGCAAGTGGGAAGCTAGCTTGGACCACTACCAGACCCTGAGGGCTATGTTGACAGACATTGACGCCAGGCATCCCAATCCAACACAGGAGTTGCGTGCCACCCTTGGAGAAGCTCGCAGCCGAATAACAGCAATGGACGTGGGGGTAGACCGGGCACTTCGGGCGAATAGAGATCCCGATCGGGCACGTGAGTTCAACCTTGTCTTGAACACCATTCAAGAGGACTTGGAAAAGATAGCAAGCTCCGCTTTCCCCGAGAGCGAGACGGGCAGGTAAGGATGGCTGAGATTACTGATATTGTCTCCAAACTGCTAGAACGCACTGAACAGGGTAAAGTCAACTGGAAACCCGGCCACGCTGCTGACGAGAGCACATTCTACCCAGCCATACTCAGACTCTCCACCGACGAGCGACCATTCTTCACAGTCATTGGCGATAACTCAGTGTTAATACAGCTGCGGGATCCCGGGGTCGTCCTGAGGGTGTTGGACAAAAATGGCCGTGAGCTTGAACGGGTGGACAGTTGGATAGAGACAGACCTTATTTTGCAGGCGAACTTGAAACGCCTTTACAACAAGGCGAAGAACCAGGCTCTAGGAGTTGCGGGACAGCTAGACGAACTGCTCAAGCAACTTGAGGCCAGTGCCTGACCAAACTCCTCTTGGTTCGACACGCTCACCACTAGCGGGGCATTCCCGCCCACCCCCCTAAATCCGCATCATCCCCATCAGCTCCCGCACGTTCTGCACCTCGTCCAGGTGCCACAGGCGCTGCAGCAGGGTCTCGGTCTGGGCCGGGGTCAGCAGGTCCTTGGCCAGGGAGCGGAACTTGTCTTCCACCTCGGCGTCGGTCAGGGGGTTCTTGTGGTGGCCCTTGTGGTAGGCCACCTCCGCCGAGTACCGCCGCCCGCTCTTGGTCACCACCTCCACGTCGCACAGCATGGCCTCGGGCGCCCGGCGGTTGGCCTCGTCGGAGACCTCCACCTGCACCTTTTGCACCAGGTCCAGCAGCTCCCGGTCGTGGATGTACTCGTCGTCAAAGTGGTGCTGGTTCAGAGTGCCGTACTTCAGGATCACCGCCGTGGCGTAGGGCATGGAGTGGTCGGCGGTCTCCCGGGTCTTGGGGTGCCACTTCTCCTCGTCGCCGGCCATGATGTCAATGGCCTTCTGCAGGGTGCGGACCTTGACCTGGGCGATGTCGTTGGCGTCGATGTTGGGAATCTGGTTCCGCACCTCCAGGGCCGCCTGGGCCACGGTCTGGGAGTACTGGCCCAGGGGGAACCGCTTGATGCTGCACTCGGCGATCTTGAAGGGCTGACCGTTCACGCCGCCAAAGGGCTCCAGCTCGTAGGGCTCTCCGCGGGTCACCGCCGCGAAGAAGCCGTGCTCCCCCTCAAACACCGGCGTGGGGCCGGTGAGCCCCCGCTGGGCCAGCATGGCGGCAAAGACGGCGTTGCGGCTGGCGTTGGCGTAGGCACAGCCCTTCCAGTGGGACAGCACGCCGGCGCGGGTCTGCCCCAGGGCGATGTTGGGGGTGATGCCCAGGTTAAGGGCCTGGAGGGTCTGCTCCGGCCCCAGGCCCAGGGCGCGGGTAGCCCCCAGGATGCTGGCGATGCAGCCGTTGGTCACGTGGTCCCAGCCCAGGTACTTGAGGGTGGCGGCGTCGCCTACGCGGCAGAAGGTCTCGTAGGCCACGATGGTGCCCACGATGGCCCGCCGGCCGCCGGCGTGGGCCAACTCGGCGGCCGCCAGCACCGCGGCGATGCTGTCACTGGGGTGGCCCGACTCCTTGCTGGTGTAGCCGTCGTTGTAGTCCAGGTAGCGGATCATGACGCCGTTGGCGAAGGTGGCCAGGTCCGGGCTGGTGGTCAGCCCGCTGCCGATGACGGTGCAGGGCTGGGTGCTGGTGACGGTGGACGCCAGGTCCCGGGCGATCTTGCTGGGCTCGCTGGTGTAGCCGCCCAGGGCGCAGCCGATGGTGTCGATCATCATGCGCTTGGCGTGGTGGACCGCCTCCGGGGGCAGGTCCCGGTAGTGCAGGGAGGTGGCGTAGGCGCTTAGCTGTTCCGCGACGTTGGGCATGGCGTGGCCTCCTGAAGGCGACATGTGATCTACTGCCGGATTCTGATCCTATGGACTTGGGCCAAAACGAGCTTCCCACGATAATAGTCCTGGTCAGGATAGACGGACAAGTATCCAGTTAATCTGGCCATCAGCTGCGGGATGATTCGGGGTGGTTCCTCACCTGGAGACCAACAATGCCCCCATAATTTGCCGGAGGATAGGTTACGATGTCAGAAAAGTCTCCATCCACCGAAACCAGGACGGCTTCCAGTTCCTGAGCGTAGGCGATCACAACCCCGTCGGCGGAATCAATGGGTATATGCTCCCTGAGCCGAAGGACTTCGTGCCCGGCATTCTGCAACGCCCGCACCACCGAAGTGGGGACACAGTGGTCGGCGAAGAATCGCACCACCGCTAGATGGCCACCTCGAACTCGGATAAGTCTCGGGCGTAGTCCAAGCAGGCGGCAACTTGCTCCTGGGTTAAGTCCGGGAATTCAGCGATGATCTCGCCAGCGGTTTGGCCCGCCGCCAAGTAGCCCAGGACAAGACTTACCGGAATGCGCGTCCCCTTGACTCTGGGCTTGCCCCGAAGCACCGCGGGAGTGCTCTCAATATGATTCCTCCAGTTTGTTGGCATACAGCTACCTTTCTAGGCAGATTCAAATTGGAGCACCCGAAGCTGCTCCGGAGTAGCCCGTGTGCTGAGGTTGAGTATTTCAACCCCCACCACCCTGCCAGCGGCGTCAAAATCCAAAATGATGCCGGGTTGCACCTCTTCTGACTCAACAATGGCCGACTCGTCGAGGCGGAAGTACAGGGCATCACTTTTTTTGTCTACTTTAAGCCTCATGGGAGATTCCGATAAACATCTCGTCGGTGCCCTACCCTGAACACAGTGACCACTCTCTGGCGATTATCAACC
>JBGPJN010000080.1:0-11391 GCA_041485445.1 Dehalococcoidia bacterium | reverse complement strand
GCCCACACCCGGCTGTTGCAGCCATCGTGCATGGGGTAGTCCAGGATGCGGGCGTGGCGGCGCACGGAGACCCGGCGGCGGGCGGTGCCCAGGTACGCCTCGGTGGCCACGGCGTCCTGATAGTAGCTCAGGTAGTCACCCACGTAGGCGACGGCCTCCACCAGGGCCACGCCCAGGTCGGCGGCCTCCCGGTCCTTCCAGTCCGGCAGCACCACAGAGAGCCGGTCCAGCATCAGCTGGCGAAAGCTGGCGTAGTCCTTGGCCTGATAGTCTATGGGCGGCCCCGGCGAGGGCTCTTGGGGCGGGCACTCCTCCTCGGGTTTGCAGTCAAAGTCGCTGGGGCAGTCCACCTTGAATGAGAACCGCACCTGGGAAAGCTGCGGGTCAAACCCTGCGGGCGGCTGGCTGCTGGTGGAGGAGGACCGCAGCCGCAGGGTGTAGGTGGAGAAATCTCCGGGGGTGTCCACCGTGACGGTGAGCAGCTCCCCTGCGGCGGTCACCGACAACACCCGGATGCCCTTGATGCGGACGCCGCCCTCCACCGCCAGGTGGCTGCTGCCCAGCGCCGGGCTGGCGGGCACCCCGCCGGCCTGGCCCGGCAGCGGGTGGAGGAAGTGCACCAACAGCGTGCCCTGGTCCGCGGACACCTCCAGGTAGTCGATACCGTTGAGCACGGGGTTGCCGCCCCCGTCCACGGTGTCTCGCACCAGGGCACGGCGTCGCTGGTTCTGGCAGTAGAACTGGGTGGGCATGCTAAATCTCCCGGACGAACTCGGCGGCGCGGGCCTGCCGGTTCCGCAGCACCAGGTACTCCACTGTCACCCGCAGGGTGGCGTCCTGGCTCTCCACCTTGACCTGCTGCACCTGGATGACGCTGCCCAGCCACTGCTGCAGCGCCCCCTGCACCATGAACTGGGTGGCGGTGGCCAGCTCGTCCCGGTTGGGGGCGAACACCAGCTGCATCAGGTTGCAGCCAAAGTCCGGCCGGTTGGGCCGCTCGCCGGGGGCGGTGAACAGCACCTGCTCAATCATGTCCCGGATGTGGTCGTCATCGGAGGTGACGGCGGTGCCGCGCTGACCGCTGATGTGGTATGGAAAGTCTATATGCATCAGGTGCCGCTCGCTCGCATCTGAGTCAGGACCACTGACGGCGGTCCCTGGGGGATCTGCTCCGCGCTGAGGCAGAGGCCGGTGCTGGACTGGAGGACGGCGGGCTGCTTATTCACCGTCACCCGCAGGGCCGTGACCACCCACTGGACCTTGATGCAGGGCTGGGGCTTGGTGCCCGGGCCGACGGGAATCTGAAAGGGGCAGCCGGCGATGGTAAAGGTGTCCGACATGGTGCTCAACGCGCCGGTGGCCATCACCTTGGTGTTGCTGGAGACGATGCTCACCGAGCCGCCGTGGGGGCACATGATGGTGGCGCCCACCTGGATGAAGGGGCTGCCCATCAGATTACCTCCAGGGCGCCGTTGTTCAGCGAGACGCTGGCGGGGGTGAGCTTCACGCTGGCCGCGCCGTTGGTGATCTCAATGCCGCTGGAGTTGAACACCATCTTCAGCGGAGTGGCCACCGCCGGCGGGCTCACCTCCAGGGTGAAGCCTCCCGCCCCCGGCAGGTCGCTAAGGGTCATGGTGATGCACTCGGTCTTGAACACCTTGTTCAGCGCCAGGGCAGTGGGGTCGGGCGCCTCGCCGGGCCCCCAGAAGCATCCGCTCCAGATGGGGTAGTTGGGGTCGCCGGCCTCAAACTCCACCCAGATGTTGGCCCCGGTGGGCGGGATGGCGAAGAACCCCTCCCCCGACCCTCCGTAGGGGACGCAGGGCATGGCCCAGGCCAGGCTGCCCTGCCCCAGGACGGCGGGCACGCTGACCTGCACCCGGCCCTGGAGCATGGGGTCCAGGTTGCTCTCCACCTTGCCCCGGTACTTGCCAAAGAACTGGTTCATGGCACCACCACCGGCGAGAGGGCTCCCAGCCCGTCCCGGGTCAGGGTGAACTGCTGGCGGTACTCCTGCCGGTGGATGCGGTGGGTCACGCTCTTGACGTAGTAGAAGCCGTCGTAGCTGAAGCCCACGCCGCGCAGGCCCACCAGCGCCCGGGGCTGCAGCAGGCCGCCGTAGCGCAGGGCGTCCAGCTCCCCGGTGGCGGTGACCACGTTGTCGTTGGAGGCGTCGGTCTGGCCCTGGGCGCGGGCCATGGCCTGCAGGATGTTCAGCCCGCTGCTGCGGAACTGGCGCCGCCGGGCGTTGGCCATGTTGACCAGCCAGGAGGGCATGGCCGCCAGGGGCACGCGGGTGCTGGCGAAGGTCTCCACCGGCGTGGCCGAGTTGGTGAGCCGGTCCTGGATCCGCCCGCTGACGAGGGTGGGCGACAGGGAGTCGTTCTGGAAGTCCACGGAGTCCACGTTGGTCTGGGGCCCCAGGTTCACCGACAGCGCTCGCTGGGGGATTCCCAGCCGCACCGGAGGGCCCCAGTAGGCGGTGTTCATCATGGGGGCCGGACCGGGCGTCACGTAAAAGACGTAGCCATAGCGCTGGGCCATCTCCGTGAGGTACTCCAGGTCGGTGCCCTGCTGCACCGGGGTGCGCTCGATGGGGATGATTATGTCCGGCACCAAGGGCGGGATGACCATGGGCACCAGCCCGTACTGGGCGTAGGTGGCGATGATTTTGTTGGCGATGATGGTCTCGTCCTGGGCCGGGTGCTCCTCGGATTTCTCTTCCCGGTCCATCATCACGCTCACGTCCTCGCCGGTAATGGTGAGGGTGGAGGTGCCCGGCGTGCTGCCCGGAGAGAGCTGCTGGTGGGTGATGATGCCGTCCATCAGCACGTTGGGGATGGCGTTGAAGGTGACCACCAGCACCAGCCGGTTGAAGGGCAGCAGCAGCGGGTTGGCCAGCAGCCGGTAGTCCAGCAGGTCCAGGGGGCCGGCCCGGCCCACCTTGAAAGTAACCTGGAAGCCAGACCGCGCGGTGTCATTGTGGGTGACCTCCACCGCGTCCAGGTTTTCCATGAGGATGGGCGGCGCCGGCAGCGGCACCATGGGGCCCACCAACATGGTCAGGTGAATGCCCAGCAGGCTCATCGCGGCTGCTCCACCTGGGGCACCGGCACCCGCAGCGTCTGGCCCGGCTGGCTGGTCAGGTCAAAGGGGTTCATGGCGTTGTTGGCGTCGGCCACCCGCCAGAACTGCTCCGAATCGCCGATGGTGCGCGCGCCGATCAGGTCCAGCCGGTCGCCCTCGGCCACGGTGACCTCCACCAGCAGCGGCAGGGCCTCCCCCTGGGGCAGAAAGCGCCGCCGCCGGTAGGTGATGACCCGCCCGTCGGTGGCGGTATGGGTGACGGTCTCCAGGACGTAGTAGCGGCTGGTGGTCTCAAACATGGTGTTTCCTCAGTGGTGTCTCAGTTTGCCGTGGTAGGTTTAACCGTAGCGGCGAGCGTAAGGAATGGGCCTCTATCCGTCTCACCGGCGGAAGCCGGTGTCCAGGTACGAGCGAGGTTGAAATGCACTGATGGATTCCGGCCCACGGCTTTCGCCGGGGCAGGCTTTGCGCCGGAATGACGAGGGCCTAACTGATACACTTCCGTTTCCTTAGATGAGCTTGACGCCGCCGCCCACGACGGAGCCCAGGTTGCCCACGCTGCCCACCACGGCCATGGCCTCCTTGACCACCTGATGGGCCAGGAACAGGTAGTAGGCCGGGTGGGTCACCGGGAAGTCGTTGTAGTTCAGCACCTGCAACCCCAGGTTCAGGCTGGCCCGGATGGGGTTGAGGTTAACGTCGTAGGCCTCTTCGTTGATGGTGAAGCTGGTGAGCCGCACGGGGACCACCCGCTTGGGCCCCCAGATGAACAGGGTCAGCGGGGCCTCCGGCGGGATGACCTCAATGGTGCCGGCCAGCATCAGCGCGGTGTTGGCGATGACCAGCGCGCTCTTGGGGTAGATGAGCATCTCCAGGGCCGAAAGCTGCGGGTAGATGCCCAGGGTCATGGCGGTGGGCTCTTCCTTCTCCAGCTGGTCGGCGGCGTCCAACTCCAGCCCGGTGATGGTGATGGTCTCCCGGGGTGGCCCGGACAGGCGCAGCGCTTCCGTGCGGTCGCCCGACTCGCCGCCCACGGTCTGGGCGGTCAGCGACCGGGTGAGCTTGATGGGGTTGTACTGGAACACGATGACGCTGGCCACCGGGTTGAAGATGTCAAACCCCACAATGGCCCCTTTAACCAGCCTGGGTGAGCCTGGAAACGTGGTCACGGTTTAGCCTCGTCGCACAGTTTCGTAAACGCATCCCGTCAGAAGAAGCTTTGGACCTGGCGCACAAAGTCGCCCGGCTTGAATTTCAAAAGGTCAACCTGGAGCATCACGCGCACGTCGGGGATGGGCTCCGGCTTGTCCAGCCCTGGGATGCTCTGCCTGCTTTCGACCATCTGGCCTTCCTGGCCCATGAACATCTGCGGCGGAGTAAGCACGTTCTTGTACGCTCCTCCGGAGATGGACAGGCCGGGCACCAAGCCGAGACTGGCATCGCCGCCCAGGACGGTCAGCCGGTCCGTGGACGGGTCGTAGCCCCACTGCATGTTGACCCGCAGCGACATCTTGGGTAACCCGCGCGATTCCGTGCGCAGGTTGATCAGGTCATCGGCATTGAAGCCGGTGTCAAACTTGAACAGGCGCTGGTCCGGACCCTCGCCGGTGGGCAAGGTGTACTTGAATGTTTCCAGGGGCATGTACGGGATCAACGTGAACGGCGCCGCCAGGTTGAGGCCCTCCAACTGCCGGCGGCCGCTGGGGTCCGACAGCAGCGCCCCGCCCGCCATGCCCAGGGCGCCGGCGCCGAAGCCCACCACGCCCACCTTCTCTCCAGTGCTGAAGCGCTCCCATTGAGCTTTCAAGTGGCCTTTAATCGGGTCGATGATGACCTTTTTCACCTGCGGGTTGTTGGTGGCGGCTTGCTCCGCCACGGTCTTCAGGCCCTCGGTCACCACCTCACCGGCCTCTTTCTTCTCCGGGGGAGGCTTCCCGGCATCGCCGCCGGGCGTCTGGCGCTGGAGCAAGGGCCCGACGGGCGTGAGCGACTGGACGGGCGGCATTCCCCCCATAACGCGCCCCGCGGCGGCGTCCGCCGCTCGCTCCAAGGCATCGCCGGGCTGGTTGCCGGCCAGCGGGCCTGGCCGCGGCCCGGCGATGTTGCCCCCGCCCTGCTGCACCACGTGGGTCAGCTCGTGGGCCAGCAGCCGGCGGCCCTGGGCGGTGCCCGGCGCGTACTGGCCGGCGCCGAAGACGATGTCCTGGCCCAGGGTGTAGGCCCGGGCGTCAACCGATTGGGCCGCCGCCGCCGAACTATCAGCATGCACCCGCACCCTGCTGAAGTCGTGGCCGAGGCGCGGCTCCATGAAGGCCCGGTCTGCGGGGCAGATGGGTCGCCCCGCCGGCACGCCAGCCACATGGCCGACGGCCTTGGCCAGAGGAGCCGCGCCGTCAGCGGCCCTGGGCTTCAGTTGGGCTTTAGCTAGCATCGCAGACCGTCAGGTTGTGGTCCCTCGCCGTATCCAAGCAATTGCATCAAAGTGTTGCTAATCCTGCCCTCATTCTTTCGGCGCCTCCTCGCAACGATAAACTCTTTACCATGTCCCGGGGGTTCCGTGGCACGAACCGAATTGCATGATGGCTGCGCCAACAGCAGCACAAGGCAACGGCACTGTAGTCACCCCAATCCATGCTGGATAAGCAGCAGGACCTGAGGGACAACAGCAAGCCGCATAGGCATCTACATGATCCTGATATATCGTTGGCGTCAGGGACGCTTGCACGAAAGCTTGGTAGGCGGCGTAAGTTGGAAGCATAGGATTGTCGTTCGGCTTTTGCGTGGCTGCTAACATCTTGAGCCATCCGGGAGTGGCCAACATGCGGTCTTGCAAGGACTTGCGCACACAGTTGGCTGTCGGAACATTCGGGGTTTCAAGGCAAGCGCACGTTGCGTTCTGGACATAGGCTTGCGGGAGCCACCAACTGTTGGCAGCGTAAGCCGAACACGCGCTGTTGGAAATTCCAGGCCCTACAGTGCATCCTGGTTTCCCGTCCAGTGCCTCACCAGCATCGGCCTGCCTCGGCAAGCCGACAGTATTGGTTGGGTTCCGTCCGCGGGAGGCACTTGCCTTTTCTCCGTTCCCTATCTGGGCCGATATTGCGTCTGCCCCCTGCTCATGAACATTCGCGGGTGGCGCCTGGCGCTGGATGGCCCTGGCATCGCCCCCGCCCTGCTGCACCACGTGGGTCAGCTCGTGGGCCAGCAGCCGGCGGCCCTGGGCGGTGCCCGGCGCGTACTGCCCGGCTCCGAACGCAATATCCTGCCCCAGGGTGTAGGCCCGCGCGTTCACCGACTGGGCCGCCGCCGCCGCCGAGGCATCAGCATGCACCCGCACCCTGCTGAAGTCGTGGCCGAAGCGCGGCTCCATGAAGGCCCGGTCAGCGGGGTGCAACCCACGACCCGACCCAGGCGGGGGCGCTACATCCGCCGCGTCAACCCCCGCCCGGCCCGGCCCCTGAGATGTGGACGCCGGCTTCAGCTGCAACTCCTCATCCTCGGGTTCCTCCTCCAGACTGCTCACCTGCCGCTGGAGGCGGCCCGGCTGGGCCGCCGGCGGCGCCGGCATACGCATCACCTGGTCGCCAACGCGGTCCGCCTCCCGCTCGTACACGTCGTCCCGCGGACCCACGGTCAGCGTGGGCTGCATGGGAAGGGAGGACGGCCAGGCCTGATGGACCAGCAGTCGGGCGGCGTCGTGGGCCGGCGCCCGACCCCCGGATCGGACCGAGCTGTGGCCTGTGCCACGGTGTTGCCGAGCGACCTGGAGGGTCATCATTTAGACCTCGAAGTGTGGCCGGTCACCAGCGTGGAGCCGGTGGCTCATGCCGGCCTGGGCGGCCAGGTTGTCAATGCACTGCTCTTCGGTGGGCGCGGGGGGCGCGGCGCCCGCAGGCACCGGCAGTTGACAGATTGCGTGGGTCAGTGTACCGGGCAGTGTCCAGCTGATATCCACCGCATTGCCCGCGAGGTGGTTGGAGACTTGCGCCACCGGCCGGTTCACGTCGAGGCTATGGTTGGCCATCTCGGCATTGACCGCCGTCCGCACCGCATCGCACGACGCCTGGGGCTGGTTCTGAAGGGCTCGTGCCTTGTCCCAGACCTCGCGCAGGTGGTCCTGGTAGGCCTGGGGACGATACGCCGACGTGATGGTCGCGGTGCCTCCGGCCCCCTGGATGAGACCGACCAGGTTGTTGGCATTAGTCTGTAGGTTGGCCGCGGTGTTATTCCAGATCACTCGCGTGCCGCCCTCCATTGCCAGCGCGTCAGCATCGGTGATCGCCGCGATGGCCGCAACGGGACAGGGTGCTGCCGCTGGCGCCGCCGGTGCTGGCGCTGCTGCAGCCGGGGGCGGCACCTGGCGCTGGATGGTCCCGGCGCCACCATTCCCCTGCTGCACCACGTGGGTCAGCTCGTGGGCCAGCAGGCGGCGGCCCTGGGCGGTGCCCGGTGCGTACTGCCCGGCGCCGAACACAATATCCTGCCCCAGGGTGTAGGCCCGGGCGTTCACCGAGTGGGCCGCCGATGCGGCGGAGGCATCGGCATGCACCCGCACCCTGCTGAAGTCGTGGCCGAAGCGCGGCTCCATGAAGGCTAGGTCGGCGGGGTGCAACCCACGGCCCGACGCCGGCGGGGGCGTTACCTCCGCCGCGGCAACCCCCGCCTGGCCAGGCCCTTGGGTCGTGGCCGCCGGCTTCAGCCGCAACTCCTCATCCTCGGGTTCCTCCTCCAGACTGTTCACCTGCCGTTGTACCGGCCCGCCGGCCAGGGACGCCGGCTCCGGCATCCGCATCACCCGATCAGCGGTGCGGTCGGCCTCCCGCTCGTAGGGGTCGCCAGGCTGGCTGACTTGCAGCGCGGCCTGAGGTACGCCCACTCTGACGGGAGACACCTGGAGCTTGGCATAGTCGTGTCCACCCGGCAACGGGGAGCGCTGCACCAACCCCTTGCTTTGCTCTTCCTGGCGGTGGTCGTCCTCCCGGGACGCGCATCCCGAGGCTCAAGTGCGCTGCAGCAGGCCGCCCCACCGGGGGGGCCGCTGGCTGACCGTTGGTGTCCCCACGGGTTTGGCCGCGGGCGTGACGGCAAGTCTGATGGTCATCCGCCGATCCCCCGGTACAAGGTATGGCCGAGACGCTGGCCCACGTCCCGGGAGGGCAGTCCCGGGGGCAAGTCCACAGCGCCGGCGTCCAACCCCGCAAGGGAAACCCCGCCGGCCAGGGAGGCGGGCACGCCCCGCTGGGCCAGCAGCCGGGTCAGGACCTGGGCCAGGGCCTGCTCCACCGCGCCGCCGTCCAGCCCGGCAAACCCGTCCAGCACCAGCTCGTCAATATGCAGCTCAATTCGGGAGTCCATCATGCCCAGCCCTTCAGCTCGGCGTCGGTCAGGGACTTCTCCAGCTTGGCATACTCGCTGCGGGCGGCGCTGAGCAGGTGGGGCATGGCCACCGGCTGGCCGGCCGCCGCCGCCAGGAAGGCGGCGTTGATGGCGATGTTGCGGATGTTGCCGCCGCTGACGTTGAGCCGCGCCAGGGGAGCCACGTCCAGGGCAGTGGTGGGGGTCTCTTTGGGAAAAATCCGCCGCCAGATTTCCGCCCGCTGGGGGGAGTCCGGAAAGGGGAACTGGACCACAAACCGCAGCCGCCGCAGAAAGGCGGTGTCCAGGGCGCTCTTCAAGTTGGTGGTCAGGATGGCCAAGCCCTGGTAGGTCTCCATGCGCTGGAGCAGGTAGCTCACCTCGATGTTGGCGTACCGGTCGTGGCTGTCCTTGACCTCGCTGCGCTTGCCGAACAGGGCATCGGCCTCGTCGAAAAGCAGCACCGCGCCCCCGTCCTCGGCGGCGTCAAACACCCGGCGCAGGTTCTTCTCCGTCTCGCCGATGTACTTGCTGACCACCGACGACAGGTCGATGCGGTACAGGTCCAGCCCCAGCTCCCGGGCCAACACCTCGGCGGCCAGGGTCTTGCCGGTGCCGCTGGGCCCGGCGAACAGGGCGCTGATGCCCAGGCCGCGGGCGCTCTTGGAGGCGAACCCCCAGGCCTGGTACACCGTGCGGCGGTGGCGCACCTGCCGGGCGATCTCCTGGAGGGTCCGCAGCTGGCTGGCGGGCAACACCAGGTCGTCCCACCCGGCGCGGGGTTCGACGCCCTGGGCCAGGGAGTCCAGCCGCTGCCTCCCCTGCCGGCGACAAGCCTCCCACACCGCCGAACCCAGCTCCGCCGGGGAAGCGCCGGCGCCGGTGCGGGCCAGCACGTCGGTGGCCACCGACTGGATGCTGGCGGCGTCCAGGTCAAACTGGGCCACCAGCCGGTCCACCTGGCCGTTCAGCGCCGGGGCGGCAGGCCCCAGGCTGCCGGCCCACAGCCGCTGTTGCTCCGGCAGCGAGGGCTTGGCCACCGCCAGGGTGACCACGGGTCGCCGCATGGGCGGCCATCCCTCCCGGCTGCCCAGCGCCAGGGGCGCCTGGCAGGTCTCCAGGAAGCGGCGCACCCCGCCGGCCCGCTGCGCATCGGAGGCGGGGTCAACCTCCCAGCAGTCCAGGAACAGGGCCGCGCCGCTGAGGGCCGCCTCACGCTGGCACACGCGGACGAAGGGCGCGAGGTCCCGCGCATCGGCGGGCAGGGCGTCGGCGGCCAGGGCATACAGGCCGGTGCCCAGGACGTCGCAGGCGGCGGCGGCCACGTCCCAGCAGGCCAGGCGGTCGCGGCCGGTAATCTGCACCACCGGCAGGGGTTGCCCGCGACGCGCCTCCCGCCAGGCGGAAGCCATCTGCTGGGCCAACGCTTGCTGGGAGGCGGTCCTTCCGCCGAAGGACGCGGCCACCGGGTGCAGCAACCCCACCAGGCGGCGGTCCAGGGTGGGGACCCCGGTGAGGTAGTGCAGCACCCGCTCGTCAATGGTCAGCGGGCTGGTGACCAGGGCCGGGCCGGCGCCCAGCTCCACCATTCCGTGCAGACGTAACGGCGCAGTGGGCGCCAGGGCGCTCCAGTGGGCGCCGGGGCAGCAGGCCAGCAGCGCGCTGAAGGTGAGCGCGGGCTGGCCCCCGGTGTTGTTTCCGTTGTTGCCTCCACCCGATGCCAGGGCGGCAAAGCTGGAGTCCAACTCCGTGCCGGCGCAGGCCAGCAGCACCTGCCGCTCGAAGGCTGACAGTCCGAAAAGGCCGCACAGCGTCTCCAGCGCCGGGGGTGACGCCATCTCCGCAGCTAGGGCCGACGCCGGTGGTCCCGGCGGCCGCCGGGTTTCCGCGCCGGTGCCCTGGGCGCCTGCCTGCCGCTCCAGCAGCCCGCGCACCTCCGCCAGCGCCGCCATCAGGTAGCGTTGGTTGGCCTCCAGCCAGGTCGGGGCCGGCGTGGTGGTCATGGTATGGTCACCGCCGGGCCGGTGTAGCCGGGGTCAAGGGGGTCGGCGCTGGCTTCCAGGGGGCTTTCCGCGCCGTCCACCTGTACTCGCACCAGGTACTCCCCCGCGGGCAGGCCGCTGACGGCCACGGTAAGCGTGCCAGTGTCGGCGGCGCGGGCCGGCAGAGGGAAGGTGCGGGCGGCCGGCGTCCCCAGGACGCCGGTCTGGTTCATCAGCAGGGCCACCCGCTGCCGGGCGCCGACCTGGGGCGCCACCGGCACTGTGAGCTGGGCGGAGCGCAGCCCGCCGGCGTCCACCGTCACCCCGCCTACGCCCATGGGCGCGCCGATGGTGGGCCGCAGCACGATAGGCGCCACGTTGGAGCTGGCGCCCCGGTGGGCGGTCTCCGGCACCCCCATCAGCATGGACTGGACTACCTGAATGCCCCGCACTCCGGCCCGCAGGGAGGCCGCCGGCACCGGAGGCGCGGCCAGGGTGATCCTGACTTCGGTGTCGGTGACGGAGTCGGGGGTGGCCGCTTCCCCGTCAATGGCCACGGCGGTCTGGTCGCCCCGGAGCTGCCGCCCGCGGATGACCAGGGTGCCGCCCAGGACGATGGGGGCCAGGTCGCCCTCGGCGGCCACCGCCTTCTCGATGACCGGCTGCCGGAAGGTCGTGCCGTAGACGTAGCGGGCGCTCACCGGCAGCGCCGAGCGAGGCGTGGTGTCGGCCTGGATCAGCACCACGGAGGCCTGATAGGCCACGGACAGGGCGTAGGGGGTCTGGAAGAATACGGACCAGAGCTTGGACATCTCCTCCAGGTCCAGGCCCAGGGGGGAGAGCCGCACCGACTCCACCTGGTCGGTCAGGTCCGAGGTCTCCAGGTAGTCCACAAACTGGGCCGAGGCCGGGTCAACGATGCGCTCCACGTCGCTGCGGCTGAGGATGGGGTGGGCGGTGAGGGTGC
>JBGPJN010000079.1:0-11564 GCA_041485445.1 Dehalococcoidia bacterium | reverse complement strand
CTGAACAGTTACAATTACCACACGCCAGTACCATTCTCTCCGGCGGTGTGGTATCCTTACCCCCAGCTTCTTCAAGACCATTACGATTAGGACAGGGCGCCGCTAAAAACTATGGATGCTCTAGAGCTTCTTAAACTGGAAAACAACGCCGAGATTGGCCCCTTCATCCCTGGCGATACGGTCAAGGTCAATGTCCGCATCCGGGAAGGCGACCGGGAGCGGGTACAGCCCTTCCAGGGCGTAGTAATCCGCTGCCGTCACGGCAACACTCCGGGCGCCGACTTCACAGTGCGGCGCATGTCCGGGGCCGTGGGCATCGAGCGCATCTTCCCGCTGCACTCCCCCATTGTGGAATCGGTGGAAGTGGTCCGGCGCGGGTCAGTGCGGCGTGCCAAGCTGTACTACCTGCGTGCCCTGCGTGGTCGCAAGGCCCGCATCAAGGAGCGCAGCGAGTACACGGCGGCCGCGCCCGCCCGCGCGCCAGCGCCAGCCGAACCCGCCACACCGCGGGCGCAAGACTAGCTCCGCGGTCTCCTCAGAGTCTTTCACGCTGGTTGCCACCGGCACCACCGGGGATGAAAACCCGTTCCCTCTACCCTTGTGGGAGGGGATTAAGGTGAGGGCGTTGCCCCTCACCCCGGCCCTCTCTCAGAGGGAGGGGGAGACACTCGCGTAGCAATCCCCCGCGCCTGCTCCCCGGCGGGTGTGCCGCTGGGGCGTTGCTTCTGACGCCGCGGGGCATCCTTGCTCTGGGGCCGGGTCCACGCGGAGGCTGGGCGCATGAAGTTCGCGGAAGTGGCGGTGGACGCGCCTGTAGCCCACTCCCGCACCTTCTCCTACAGCATCCCCGGCGGCCTCACTGTGGAGCCCGGCCAGTTGGTCTGGGTGCCCTTTGGCCGCCGGGTGCTCCAGGGGGTGGTGATGGAGTTGGCCGCCGCGCCGCAGGTGGCCGTCACCCGGGACATTCTCCAGGCGGTGGAGCCCTCCCCGCTGATTGACTCCTGGGGCCTGGAGCTGGCGCGCTGGCTGAGCCAGTACTACCTCTGCTCCCTCTTCACCGCCGCGGCGCTGCTGCTGCCCCCCGGTTTCCAATCCCAAGTGCGCTCCCAGATTCTGCCCGACGCCCCAGAGACTCCTGCTGAGACCCCTCCTGAGGCCAGCGCCGCGGCCCGCCACGCGCTGGCGGCCCTGGCGGTCCGGCGTGGCATGCCTGAGGCCGAATTCGTAAAACTCCTGGGCCGCGACGGGGAGCGGGAGCTGGCCCGGCTGCTGCGCGGCGGTCAGGTGCAGCGCCGGGTGAGCCTGCCCCGGCCGGGGTTGGCCCACCGCTACGAATGCTCCCTCTTTCCCGTGGGAACTCCCGGACCCGCCGGCGAGTGGCCGGCGCCGCCCGATGGTCTGACTCCGCGAGGGCGCGGGCTGCTCCAAGCGGTGCGTGCCCACGCGGAGCCGTACCCGGCGTCCCTGGCCAACAAGGAGTTCGGCTCCGGGGTGGCCGACGCCCTGGTGGAGCGGGGGCTGCTGGCTCAGGAGTGGGACCGCACTGAGGCCGCGCCTCCGGTGGCATCTAACCTTGATGGCCCCGATGGGCCGGCGCCGCCACTCACCCTCACCCCCGCCCAGGCCGACGCCCTGGCCCGCATCACCCAATCGCTGGAGGACCCGGCGCAACTGCCCCGGAGCTTCCTGCTCCACGGCGTCACCGGCAGCGGCAAGACAGAGGTGTACCTGCGGGCGGCCCAACGGGTGGTGGACCGGGGCCAGCAGGTGATCTTCCTGGTGCCGGAAATCTCCCTTACCCCCCAGACGCTGCACCGGGTCAATGCCCGCTTTCCCGGCCGGGTGGCGGTGCTCCACAGCCGGCTCACCGCCCGCCAGCAGTTTGACCAGTGGTGGAAGGTGCGGGACGGCGAGTACGACGTGTTGGTGGGGCCCCGCAGCGCCCTGTTTGCCCCGGCGCCCCGGCTGGGGCTGATCGTGGTGGACGAGGAGCACGAGTGGACCTACAAGCAGGAAGAGGCCCAGCCCCTGTACCACGCCCGCACCGTGGCGCAGAAGCTG
Organism: Dehalococcoidia bacterium; assembly: GCA_041485445.1. Lineage (GTDB taxonomy): Bacteria > Chloroflexota > Dehalococcoidia > Lucifugimonadales > UBA3495 > SHYG01. Next base: position 9,503 of record JBGPJN010000079.1, on the reverse strand, counting down.
GCCCAGCTTACCGGCGCGGCGCTGGTGCTGGGCAGCGCCACCCCCGACGTGGAGACCTACTACCACGCCCAGCGGGGCCGGCACCGCCTGCTGGAGTTGCCCCACCGCGTCGGCGCGGGCGGCGCCCGGGAGCTGGCGTCGGTGGAGCTGTGCGACATGCGCCGGGAGCTGCGGGAGGGCAACCGCAGCATCTTCAGCCGCCCGCTGGCCCGTGCCCTGAAGGAGTGCGTAGGGGAGGGCCACCAGGCCATCCTGTTCCTCAACCGGCGGGGCAGCGCCCCCATCGTCCAGTGCCGCGACTGCGGCTACGTGGCCGTCTGTCCCAGCTGCGCGGTGTCCCTGACCTACCACGCCGCCCCGACCCCATCGGGGCTGGCCTGCCATCGCTGCAACCGCAGGGTCCGGCTGCCCCGGACCTGCCGTCAATGCGGCGGCGGGCACATCCGGCGGCTGGGCGTGGGCACTCAGCGGGTGGTGGAGGAGGTGGCCGCCCTGCTGCCGGGGGCGCGGGTGGACCGGTGGGATGCCGATGCCTCCCGCGCCGGCGTGGGCCCGGAGGAGGTGATGGGCCGGCTGACCCGCGGCGAGACCCAGGTGCTGGTGGGCACCCAGATGGTGGCCAAGGGGCTGGACCTGCCCAACGTGACCCTTGTCGGAGTGGTGCTGGCGGACATCGGCCTGCACCTGCCCGACTTCCGCGCCGGGGAGCGCGGCTTCGGCCTGTTGTGCCAGGTGGCCGGCCGGGCGGGCCGGGGCGACAGCCCAGGCCGGGTGATCATCCAGACCTATAATCCCGAGCACTATGCCGTGGCCGCCGCGGCGGGCCAGGACTACGGCGCCATGTACCGGCAGGAGGTGGCGGCCCGCCGGGCCCAGGGAAACCCACCCTTCGGCCAGTTGGTGCACTTTGTCTTCCAGGAGATCAACCCCAGCCTGTGCCAGCGGCAGGCCATGGAGCTGGCCCGCGCCCTCCGGCAGAAGGTGCAGGCCCAGGGGCTGACCGACGTGTCGGTCATCGGCCCGGCGCCGGGCGTCCCGTCACGGCTGCGGGGGCGGCACCGCTGGCACCTGCTGCTGCGGGGCCGCAACCTGCACCGGTTCCTGGAAGGCGTGACCGTTCCCCCGGCCTGCACGGTGGACGTGGACCCCGCCCACGTGTTGTAGGGGTAGGCCAAGCAGTGTCTTACCACACTTGCATAAGTAACCAAGCATCCCTAACAAAATCAATGCCCCGTCTCCCTCGATGGGAGAGGGTTGGGGTGAGGGCGAAATACCCCTCACCTTAATCCTCTCCCACAAGGGGAGAGGAAACTCGTCTCTTCTCCCATCGAGGGAGAGGGAACGAGCGTGCCCTGAGCGCAGCCGAAGGGATGAGGGTGTCTGGCGGTTTCCTCAAGGACCAGTAGGCGCTTTAAAGCCCACAACCTTAGCACTTCACTGCTGCGAATAAGCTTGCTTTAACCCTTCTATGTCAATCTTGACCATTTGAAGCAACGCTTTCATGACTCGTTCCGACCTTTCGCCATCCTGGTCTTGCAGCATCTCGCCCAAAGCCGTGGGGACGATCTGCCATGACAAGCCATACCTGTCTTTTAGCCAGCCGCACTGTACTTTTTCGCCGCCCTCGGAAAGCTTGTCCCACAGCTCGTCTATCTCTTGCTGCGTCTCGCAGTTCACCAGGAACGAGATGGCTGGTGAGAAGGCGAACACTGGCCCCCCGTTCAATGCAACGAACTCTTGCCCCTCGATCTGGAATGCAACGGTCAACACGGTTCCCATTGCCTTTCCGGAGACCTTCGCCCCCTCTTCCCCATAGCGGGTGATGGTTCCAATCCTGGAGTTCTTAAAAATCGACACATAGAAGTTCGCAGCCTCTTCGGCCTGGTGGTCGAACCACAAATGCGGGGTGATTTTTTGCATAGATCATTCCTTTGCCGGGATTCCCCATGCTGGCGGACACCATGCTGGTATCGAAGGCCGGATGAGGCGGTGGGAGTTTACCAGCGGTCTCTGGGTGTTCGTCAATTGCCTCTTGTCACTGCAAGGGGATACGGTTGCTGCCGGGATGGATTCGTATGCAAGGCCCATGAAGCCGAGCTTTACACCGGCGGACAGCTACGCCTATACTGGAGACCGTCCTTTCCCGGAAGGACCGGTTGGTTCGCGCCGTGGTAGTGCGGTGGAACCAAGCCGGATAGTACAGGCAAGACCAAGTGCGAGGTTGACCTAACGTGTCGGTGCTGCCCATGCGGTTTCTCCCGGACCCGGTGCTGCGCAAGCCAGCTCAGAAGCTGACCAAGGTGCCGCCCACCATGAAGAAGCTGGCCGAGGACATGATCGAGACCATGCACGTGCAGCAGGGCGTGGGCCTGGCGGCCAACCAGATCGGGTCGCTGCAGAAGGTGGCGGTGATCCAGCTCCCCGACTGGACCGAGGCCCTGGTGCTTATCAACCCGGAGATTGTGAAGCGGGAGGGTGAGCAGGAGCTGGAGGAAGGGTGCCTGAGCATCCCCGGCTATCGCGGCCTGGTCAAGCGCTCCGTCCGGGTGCGCGCCCGCGCCATGGGCCTGGACGGCAAGGTGATCCGCATCAAGGCCGAGGGGCTGCTGGCCCAGGCCCTGGAGCACGAAACCGACCACCTGGCCGGCACCCTGTACATTGACCGGCTGGTGGCCCGGGACAAGCTCTGGAAGATTACCTACCGCCCGGAAGGGGAGGACGGCGAAGGCCACGAGGGTCACGAGCACCACCACTCCGACGGCGCGTCCAACGCGTTGGACAGCAGCCCGTCCCAGGGCGGCGCCGCAGCCGAGGACCCACCGGCCGACGCGCCCGAGGCCGGGCAGGGGCGCCCGTAATGGGAGCTGGCAATGCCTCAAGACATCCTTCATCCTTCAGATGAAGGACTGGTGTCCGGCCCGCGCCGCCTTGGACCCTGAAGCGGCGGACTCCCCGTGACTCAGCGCGCCCAAGCATCGCCGGCTGGACAGCCTCAGGACTCCCCCTTGCTGGCCCGCCTGGCCCAGTTTTTTGCCTCCCGGTCCTTCAGCGGCAAGACCGCCTTTCTGGTGGGCGGCCACGTCCGGGACCGCCTGCTGGGCCTTGACCCCCAGGACCTGGACATCGCCGTGGCCGCCGACCCCCAGGAGCTGGCTCGGGAGCTGGCCCGGGAGTTGGGCGGCGTTTTTGTGCCGGTCAGCCTGGTTCACGGTGTGGCCCGGGTGGTGGTCCCGCCCCAGCGGCCCCAACAAGTCGGGGCGGGCGGTTCGGAGCAGGCTGGGGCCGCGCCCGGCTCCCAGGCCCAGCGGACCATTGACCTGGCGGCGCTGTACGGGACCATTGACACGGACCTGGCGCGCCGGGACTTCACCGTCAACGCCCTGGCCCTGCCGCTGGAGGGCTGGCTGTCGCCGGATTGGGGCCAGCAGGTGCTGGACCCATTTAATGGGCGGCAGGACCTGGCCCGCAAATGCATCCGGGCGGTCAGCGCGGGCGTATTTCAGGAAGACCCCGGGCGCCTGCTTAGAGCGGTGCGCCTGGCGGCCCGCCTGGGCTTCCGGCTGGACCCCGGCACGGCCCGGCTGATCCGGGCGGAGGCCCCCCGCATCGCCCAGGTGTCGGGAGAGCGGGTGCGGGACGAGTTCCTGGACGTCCTGGCCGCGCCGGGCGCACGGGGCCAGCTGGAGGCGCTGGACCGGCTGGACCTGCTGTGCCGAATCATCCCGGAGCTGGCGGTGACCAAAGGAGTGGACCAGCCCCGTGCCCACCATTACTGGGACGTGTGGGGCCACCTGCTCCACTGTGTGGAGGCCGTGGAACGGGTCACCGGCGGCCACCGCAACTCGGCCATCTATACCCAGGTCCCGTGGACCGCGGAGCAGGAGGCTTACTTCCGCCAGCCGGCCAGCGATGGCCACACCCGCCGCACCATCCTGAAGCTGGCCGCGCTGTTTCACGATATCGCCAAGCCCCAGACCAAAGGGCCCGATGCCTCCGGCCGCATCCGGTTCCTGGGCCACTCGGAACAGGGCGCGGAGATGGCCGCCCGGCGGCTGGCGGAGCTGCGGCTCAGCGCCCGGGGCGTGGGCATGGTGCGCCGCATGGTGGAGGAGCACCTGCGTCCGGCCCAGATGAGCCAGGGAGGGGAGCTGCCCAGCCCCCGGGCCATTTACCGGTACTACCGAGACCTGGGCGACGTGGCGGTGGACAACCTGTATCTCTCCCTGGCGGACTATCTGGCGGCGAAAGGCCCGGATTTGACTGCCGACCGGTGGGCCGGTCATGCTAGAATGGTGGCGCACATTTTGCGGGGAACGGCGCCAGCGCCCGGCCCGGGCCGGCCGTCCCGGTTGGTCAGCGGCCACGACCTGATGCAGCATTTCAACCTCCCGCCGGGCCCTTGGGTGGGCCGGCTCTTGGAGCTTATCGCGGAGGCGCGGGCGGCGGGAGAGATAACCACTCAGGGAGAGGCTTTGGCTCTGGCCGCCAGTGAGCTTCAGAGAAGCGGCCTTGGGGGAGAATCCCATGTACGATCCGAGGAGTAGTTAATGCACGGGCGGAACATCCGGCTCTCCATCTTGATTCTGGTGCTGTTGAGTCTGTCAATTGCAGCGCTGGCATTCCATGACATCAATATCGCCGTGCCCGGACTGCCGAGGCTGGCTCGCAGTGGCACCGGGCCCTTGGGCCTGAAGCTGGGTTTGGACCTGCGGGGTGGCGGACACCTGGTGTACCAGGCCGACACCACCACGCGGGTTGACCTCGCCTTTGCCCAGGGGCTGGTGTTTGATCCCCAGGACGTGCGGAACGTACTGGCCAAGCTGAAAATTGAGGGCGCCAAGCTGGAGCCCGCCACGCCCAGCAACACGTTCCGCATCCAGACCAGGTTGCTGGATGAAGCCCAGCAGAAGACCCTCCAGGATACTATCATCAGCGACGTGGGCGCGGTGGCCTCTTTTGTGGCGACAGAGGCGGGCAAGCCCACGGCGGAGCAGATGGATGGAGCGCTGAGCATCATCTCCCGCCGGGTGAACCTCTTTGGCACCGAGGAGCCCATCATCCAGCGTTTTGGTGATGACCGGATCATCGTCCAGCTTCCCGGAGCCGCGGGGTCAGTGGCTGAGGTGGAGTTTGGCGCGGGAACCTCCCCCACCACTGATGCGGTGCGGGAGGCGGTGGCCGGGACGGGGCTGGAGGGCACGCGGGTGGACCAGCTCAGTAACAAGGTCTATCGCATTCGCACCAGCACCCTGGACGAAGCCAAGCGCGGTGCGTTGCGCCAGGTCCTGCAGGACAAAATCGGGGACATCGCCACCTACCAGGTCACCAGCGGCATTGACGACGCCAAGGCCCTGATCGGCACCACGGCCCGGCTGGACTTCAAGGAGCGGACCTGCAGTGACATCTCCTGCAGGGTCTTCACCGATAACGACATTGGCCTGAGCGGGGACGACCTGGCCAACGCCTTCGCCGCCCAGTCGCCCAACACCGGCCAGTGGGTGGTGGACATTCAGTTCAACGACCGGGGCGCCCAGATCTTCGCCGACCTGACCGGCCGCATCGCCAACGTGGAGTCCAAGCGCATCGCCGTGTTTCTGGACAACAACGAGATTCTCGCCCCGGTGGCGCGGGCTCACATCCGGGACGGGCGCAGCGAAATTAGCGGCAACTTCACCCGGGAGTCGGCCCGAAGCATTTCCATTGAGTTGGAGTCGGGCCGCTTGCCGGTGCCCTTGAAGCTGGTGCAGGAGAGCGAGGTGGACGCTCTGTTGGGCTCTGCGTCCCTGCAGCGCAGCCTGCTGGCCGGCATGGTGGGCCTGGGGTTGGTTATTTTCTTCATGGTGGTCTACTACAGGGTTTCGGGACTGGTGGCATCGCTCGCCCTGGTGTTTTACAGCGTGATAAATGTGGCCCTCGTCAAGCTCATCCCGGTGACACTGACCCTGCCGGGCATTGCCGGATTCATTCTTTCCATCGGTTTGGCGGTGGACGCCAATGTGCTGATCTTTGAGCGCATGAAAGAGGAGATACGCATTGGCCGCACCCTGGGCTCCTCCATGGAGGTGGGCTTCAGCCGGGCCTGGCTTGCCATCCGGGACGGCCACGTCGCCACCTTAATTGCCTGCGCCATCCTTCTCTGGTTCGGCACCCGTTTGGGCGGTGAGCTGGTGACCGGGTTCGCTTTGACGTTATTCTTTGGAACGGTGGTCAGCTTGTTCACGGCAATCACAGTCAGCCGGAACCTGCTGCAATTGCTGGCCTGGGCTGGCCTGGGCCGGCACATCGGCCTGTTCACCCCGGAAGGGGTGGCCCGGCCGGCGGCCGTTGCTGGAGGGAGGCAGTAACCCATGCTGGATATTGTCGGCAAACGCGGATGGTACTTCCTGGGGTCCGGCCTGGTCATCTTGGCCGGGCTGATTTCCCTGATCCTGCCGCCGGGGTGGTCTACTCTGGACTCGGGCCTGAAGCCGGGCATTGAGTTCACCAGCGGGTCGGTGTTGACGGTCACCTTTAAGGGGCCGGCCCCCGAAAAGGAGGTGCGCCAGCGCTTGGCGGAGCTGGGCCATCCCGATGCGCTGGTGCAAAAGAGCGGCGCCAACCTGCTGATCATCCGCACCCGTGTACTGGAGGAGGCCTCCGTTGGAGCTATATCGGAACGGCAGCGCATTCAGCAGGACCTGGGGCGGCTGGGCCCCATCGAGACGGCGGAGTTCGATTCCGTGTCGCCGATCGTGGCCAAGGAAACGGTGCGCAACGCCCTGATAGCCCTGGCCGCCTCCGCCATCGGGATCTTTGTCTATATTTGGTACGCCTTCCGCCGGGTGCCCAAGTCCTACCGGTACGGGGCCAGCACCGTCTTGGCGCTAGGCCATGACCTGGTTATTGTCCTGGGTATATTCTCCATCCTGGGCAAGACGATGGGCACGGAGGTCAACTCCATGTTCATCGTGGGAATGCTCACCCTGGCCGGTTACAGCGTCAACGACACCATTGTGGTGCTGGACCGGATCCGGGAGAACATCTCCAGGCACCCGGAGCAGCCCCTGGACCGCCTGGTAAACCTGAGCACCTGGGAGACCATGAGCCGGTCTCTGAATACCAGCTTGACGGTGTTCATCGTGATCCTGTCCATGCTTTTCTTGGGCGGGTCCAGCATCCGGGAGCTATTGCTGGTGCTGCTCTTTGGCGTGGTGTTCGGGACCTACAGCTCCATCTTCATCGCCAGCCAGTTTCTGGTCATGTGGGAGCGGGGTGAGATTGGCCGAATCATTGGCCGGGGACGGCGGGCCAGCATGGCGGCGACCACCATGCTGTTGCACCTGGTGGTGCGTTAAGGCGTCACCACCAGCCGGCCCAGCACCTGCCGGGCGGCCAGCAGGTCAAAGGCGCGGGCGGTCTCCTCCAGGGGCAGGGTGCGGCTGACCACCGGCCGCCAGCGCCCCTGGGCGACTAGCGCCGCCGCCCTCTGGATGGTGGCCCGGGAAACCCCGGAGGCCCCCAGCACCTGAGCGTCGCGGAAGATAACCTCGGCCAGGTCCAGCTCCACCCGTCCGCGGCGGGCCACCTCCCCCAGCACCACCCAGCGGCCGTGCTGGGCCAGGCTGTTCCAGGTGTGGGGATACAAGGGCGACCCCACCGTGTCCAGGATCACGTCTGCCCCTTGGTCTCCTGTCAGTGCCCGCACCACCTCACTGAAATCTAGACGGAAATCCAGCGCCGTACCGCCCGCTGCCCGGTCCGGCGGCACCTCCACCACCACGGCGGCGCCCAGGCCCGGCAGATGCACCGCCTTCTCGGTTGAGGACGTGGCGGCCAGCACCCGTGCCCCCAGCAGGGCCGCGGCCTGCACCGCGTGCACCCCCAACCCCCCGGTGGCGCCGGTGACCAGCACCGTCTCGCCGGGCTGGAGCCGGGCCACCTGCTCCAGGGCCTGCAGCGCCACCCCCATGGGGCAGGCCAGCAGGGCCGCGCCCACGGGGTCCAGCCCTGGGGGCAGCGGCACCAGGGCGGCGGCATTGAGGGCCACGTACTCGGCAAAACCCCCGTCGCGCCGGTGGCCGATGCCGGCGCCGGACCGGCAGCGGTGCTCCCGGCCCGCCAGGCAGCGGTCGCAGCGGCCGCAGGCGTTGGTCAGCAGGCTCACCACCGGGTCGCCGGGGCGCAGGGTGGTCACGCCCTCCCCCACCGCCGCCACCACACCGGCGATCTCATGCCCCAGCACCACCCCCGGCCGCACGCCGCGCCGCAGCACTCCGGACATCACCAGCAGGTCGTGGTGGCAGAACCCGCAGGCGGTTACCCGCACCAATGCCTCCCCAGGCTGGGGCACCGGTTCGGGCACCTGCTTCACCGCCAGCCGGGGAGGCAGGCCGGGCTGTTCCAGCACCAGGGCACGCATAGTGGCGGCAATTATAGAGGGGCGGCGCTGTGCCGCCAACCCGTGCAGGGAAGTCGTTCAGTGTGCGGTGGCAGGGTTGACCTTAGCGGCTGGCGTAAGAAATGGTTCGTTTTTCCGTCACACCGGCGAAGGCCGGTGTCCAGATACAAGCTTGGATGGGTTGCAGTGATGGATTCCGGCGCAAGCCGGAATGACGAGGGCCTAACTGAAGCACCGCCGCGAGGCTTGGCAATTGTGCCGCCAACCCGCCGCAGGGGTATAATGCGGGAGTTCTGGCCATTAGACCAATCTGGCAACTCAGGGGTGACCATATGAAGATCGGCGCGCATGTTTCCACCGCTGGCGGCATCAGCAAGGCGGTGGACCGGGGGCTGGAGTTGGGCTGCGAGACCATCCAGATTTTTGGCTCGTCCCCCCAGAGCTGGGCCTTCAAGCCCGTGCCCGACGAGGAGGTGGCGGCCTTCCGCCGGCGGGTGGAGGAGACCGGCATGGGGCCGGTGTTCCTCCATGCAATATACCTCATCAACCTGGGCAACGCCGACCCGGCCAACGTGGGCAAGGGCGTGCAGTCCCTGGTCAACTACCTGACCCTGGCGGCCCGCATCGGTGCGGCGGGGGTGGTGTTCCACCCCGGCAGCCACAAGGGGGTGGGCTACGACGGCATTCTGCCCCAGGTGGTGGCGGCCCTGCGTCAGGTGCTGGAGCAGGCTCCTGAAGGCCCGGTGCTGGCGGTGGAGAACATGGCGGGCATGGGCCAGCACATCGGCGCGAAGTTCGACGAGCTGGGACGCATTCTCCGGGGGGTGAACAGCCCCCGCCTCAAGGTGTGCCTGGACACCCAGCACAGCTTTGCCGCCGGCTACGACGTGACCACGGCGGCGGGGGTGAGGGCCATGATGGCCGAGTTCGACCTGGCCATCGGTGTGGACAACCTGGTGGCGGTGCACGCCAACGACTCCAAGCAGCCTCAGGGCTCCGGCGTGGACCGGCACGACAACATTGGGGAGGGCTTCATCGGCGAGGCGGGATTTGCGGCCATCATGGGCCACCCCGCCTTCCGCAAGCTGCCCTTCTTTCTGGAAGTCCCCGGGTTTGAGGGCAAGGG
>JBGPJN010000078.1:0-11693 GCA_041485445.1 Dehalococcoidia bacterium | reverse complement strand
TGAAGGAGTCGGTCCGGCAGGCCACGGGACTGGCCCTGTCCGTGGGGGCCGCCGCCAGCAAGTCGGTGGCCAAGATCGCCTCGGACCTCCACAAGCCCGACGGATTGGTGATGGTGCCGCCGGGGGATGAGCCGGCCTTTCTGGCCCCCTTGCCGGTGGGCAAGCTGTGGGGCATCGGCCCCAAGACGGCGGAGCGCTTGCACGGGGAGGGCATCCAGACCATTGGTCAATTGGCGGCGCAGGACCCGGAGTGGTTCCTGCGCCGTTTCGGCAAGCGGGCCGAGCACCTGCGGGCCAAGGCCCTGGGGCTGGACCGGGAGCCGGTGTACACCGAGCACGTGACCAAGTCGGTCAGCGCCGAGAACACCTTTGCCGCCGACCTGGCTGACCCGGAAGAGATTCGCCAGGAGCTGGCCCGGCTGGCCGGCCGGGTGGCCCGGCGGCTGGAGCGCCACGGCCTGCGGGGCCGCACGGTGACGGTGAAGCTGCGCCTTTCCGACTTCACCACCTTCACCCGCCAAGCCACCTTGCCCGGCTTCACCTGCGCCGAGGCGGATATCTGTGAAGCCGCCTGGCGGCTGGCCGCGCTGGAGCTGGCGCCGGGGCGGGCCTTCCGCCTCCTGGGCGTGGGTGTGTCTTCTTTGGCCGATGCGGATGCCGAGACCGGGGTTGTTGCCGAGGTGGCGGTGCGGCAACTGGAGCTGGCGCTGTTTGGGTGAGGGCTAGACTGCGCCCGGCAGGTCCAGAGCGATGAGCAGAGCCTCCTCCAGTTGCTGCAACGCCGCATTGGAGAGAATGCCCTGAAGTCCCCCTAACCGCGATTTATCAACAGCTCGAATCTGTTCGGCCATGGCTACCGAACGCCGGGTGAGGCCACCCTCAGGTGGATACAACAGTATTTGACTCGGATACAGCATCTGCTCACGATAGGTGGTGCAGGGTACCACCACTATCACCGGGCTGCGAGTATTTATCGCGTCGCGGCTGACCACAACTACGGGTCGGGTTCTGGCTTGCTCCGAACCCTCGACAGGGTCCAATCGGGCGTAGTAGACCTCGCCACGCTTCACTGGGAGCGCTCACCAAGCTGGAATGCTTCCCAATCCGAGACGGCAAATTCCTTGGCGATTTGGAGCGCCTCTTCCTGATAGGCTTTGTCGTCCGCCATCCCGGCAAAAGCCTGATCAATGGCGGCGCGCTCCAGGGCGGCCAGCTCCCGGCGGAGGGCGGCGGCCACCAACTGATTTCGGCTCTTGGCCTTTCCTTCCCGCACCGCCTGGTCCACCGCCGCCAGAAGCGACACCGGCAATGCTAGGGTAGTACGGGATGTCTGTTCCTGCATAAAGTCCTGCCGATAGTGATGTGTATCTTGATGTCAATCATAGCATCACCTTTGGCATAATGGTAGAGGGCCAGCCCGGCAAAATCTCCTGCGCTGGGAAGGGGCATACTCCGTTACCGGAACAGGTCCTTGTCCGGGTCCCGCAGCAGCGCCTGGTGGCTGGCGCTCTCGCTGGGCTGGTAGGGGTAGCCCCGCACCAGCACCACCGGCACGCCCAGCACCTTGCCCGCCGCCAGCTCCGCCGCTGCCGCCAGCTCGTCGGCCACGCACAGTACGGTGGTGTGCAGGGTCTTGCCCTGGGCGTCCTCCTGCCCCACGTAGCTCAGCATGGGCTCCATGCCCGCCACGCCGATGGCCACGTTGGTGGCGCCGCCCCGCCAGGGCCGGCCAAAGGTGTCGGAGATGATTACCGCGGGGGACACTCCCAGCCGCTGCCGGATCCCCTGCCGGATGCGCCGGGCCGAGGCGTCAGGGTCCTGGGGCAGCAGGCACAGGGTGGTGGCGCCGGGCACGTTGGAGGCGTCCACCCCGGCGTTGGCGCAGACGAAGCCGTGGTGGGTCTCGCTGATGATCACCCCCCGGTCCATGCGCACAATGCGTTTGCTCTCCCTCAGCACCACCTCCGTGTGCCGGGGGTCGCGCCGGTGCCCCTGGGAGATGGTCAGGGCCAGGGCCGAGGGCGTCACGTCCTCCAGCCGCACCACCCGGCCTTCCGCCTTGGAGACGATCTTCTGGGTCACCACCACCACGTCTCCCGATTGGATATCAGTGCCTTGGCCCTGGGCCGCGGCCAACAGCAGCGCGGCCAGGTCGTCCCCGGCCTGGATTTCCGGCATGCCGGTGATGCCGATAATGCGAATCTCCGATGGCATGGCTTGGGGCATGGTGTGCTACCTCGAGTTTGGGAAAACGTCTCCAGTTCTGGTACTGGCCAGTGGCTTCTGTATAATGATATCTATTAGTTAAGTATGTTGCTTGCGGGACCAGAGGTGGATTGTGGCTAAGGGACCGTCCGGTGTGGGCCATGTGGTGTTTACCGGTGTCATCGAGAAAGAAGGTGACCAATTTGTTTCCCATTGCCCAGAGTTGGATGTTGCCAGTTGTGGCGATACCGTTGATGAGGCTGTAGACAATCTCGGCGATGCCATTGAAGTCTATCTCAATGATCTGGAAGAAACGGGCGAACTCCGGCGGGTTTTCCACGAGCGGCGCATCCACATTGACCGGAGTCCTCCAACCCTTGATGGTGTTTCCATTAAGGTTCCACTGGGGAAAATCTGCGCCACCTATCCCTGCCAGATTCCCCTTGCTGGTGTGGCCTAGCTAGGTGCGGAACCGGCGGATACCCCTGTGCTCCAGTGCCCAGGTGATTGCCGCGTTGGAGCGGCTGGGCTGCTACCCGGGCAGGCTCGGCAGCGGCAGCCACCGGGCATATCGCCGGCGCCTACCCGATGGCCGCGTCGTCTCCGCACCAGTCGTCTTGGGGAAACGGGAGATCCCCAGAGGCACCCTGAGAAGCATCCTCACCCTGCTGGAGATTCCCCTGGACGATTTCCTCGAAGCCCTACGGTAGCCGGATGTTTCTGCATTCTGCCCGGCCCAAGGCTAAGTATAGCTTCCCGCATACCCCCGTGCTACAATTTCTCGCAGCGCCTCCCGGACTGGTCCGGATACTTGGCAACTGAGCGGCCGGTCCTTCCCGACGGAAGGACGAAGGTGGTTGACATATGACTTCATCCTCCTCCTCGTATCGCAAGCGGGTCTACACCAAGCACGGCGACAAAGGCGAAACCAGCCTGCTCTACGGGGGCCGCGTCTCCAAGAACAACCCCCACAGCGAGGCCTACGGCATCACCGACGAGGCCGTATCCGCCATGGGCCTGGCCCGCGCGTTGTCGGAAGACCAACGGGTGAAGGACATTCTGCGGGAGCTGCAAAGGGAGCTGTTCACCATCGCCGCCGAGCTGGCCACCGACCCGGAAAAGTACGACATGTACAAGCAGCACTTCAAGCCGGTGACCGCCGAGATGGTAACCAACATGGAGAACACCATCGACTCTCTGGAAGAGGGCATCGAAATGCCCAAGGTGTTCATCCTGCCCGGCGGCTCCCCGACCTCCGCGGCCATTGACCTGGCCCGCTGCATCGTCCGCACCGGTGAGCGGCGGGTGGTGGCTCTCAAGGAGGCCGGCAAGCTGACCAACGACCTCATTATTCAGTACCTGAACCGCCTGGGCGACCTGCTCTTTGTGCTGGCCCGGTACCAAGACCGGGAGCTGCCCCTGGAGCGCGTCACCGGGGAGAGGGCATAGGTAGCTATCAGCGGTCAGCCCCCACCCAACCCAGGGGCGAGGCGGGGTTGCTGACCGCTGAAGGTTGACAGCTAGAGTAACCATGAGCCGCACCGCCAACATTGTGGTCATAGACTACCAGTCGGGGAACTTGCGCAGTGTGGCCAAGGCCCTGGAGTCGGTGGGCGTGACCCCCCTGGTCACCGGCGACCCGGCGCGCCTGGAGTCGGCGGATGGCCTCATACTGCCCGGCGTGGGCTCCGGCCCGGCGGCCATGGCCGCTCTGCGGGAGCGCGGGCTGGTGGAACCGTTGCGCCGCTTCGCCGCCTCGGGCCGCCCGTTCCTGGGTGTGTGTCTAGGACTGCAGCTCTTGCTGGAGCGCACCGAGGAGGGCAACGCGCCCTGTCTGGGCATCCTCCGCGGCCAGGTGCGCCGCCTGCCCGCCGGGCTGAAGGTGCCCCACATGGGCTGGAACGGGGTCCAGTTCAGGAAGCCGCACCCCCTGTTCCGGGGCATTCCCCAGGACACACACTTCTACTTTGTCCACAGCTACTACGCCGACCCGGTGGACCAGGAGGGCGTGGCTGGGGTCACCGAGTACGGCATACCCTTCTGCAGCGTCTACGCCCGGGACAACCTGGTGGCCACCCAGTTCCACCCGGAGAAGAGCGGCCTCCTGGGCCTGCGCGTCTACGAAAACTTTGTGGCCTTCACCCGGGACCACGCCGCCTTGCAGACTCCAGCCACAGGCTGAGCCGAGTCACCGCCCCAAACATGGAAATCATCCCCGCCATTGACGTCCGGGCCGGCCGGTGCGTCCGACTCTACCAGGGAGACTACCAGCAGGAAACCGTGTTCTCCGAGGACCCGGTGGCGGTAGCCCTGGAGTGGCAGCGGCAGGGCGCGCTCCGGCTGCACGTGGTGGACCTGGACGGCGCCGCCCGGGGCCGTCCCGCCAACCTGGCGGCCATCCAGGCCATCCTGACTCAGGTGACCATTCCGGTCCAAGTAGGGGGTGGTGTGCGGGACGCGGCCACTGCCGAAACGCTGCTGACCGCTGGGGCGGAACGGGTGGTGCTAGGCACCGTGGCGGTGGAGAACCCAGGTCTGGTGCAGCAGATCTGCCATCGTCACGGCAGCCAGCGGGTGGTGGTGGCCATTGACGCGCGGGACGGCCAGGTGGCCACCCGGGGCTGGCGGGAGACCACCTCGGTCGATGCGGTGTCCCTGGCCGATGAGATGGTCGCCCTGGGGGTCTGCCGGCTTCTATATACGGACATCGCCCGGGACGGCACCCTTAGCGGGCCCAACGTGGCCGCCAACGCCGCGCTGGTGCGGCAGACCGGGCTGGCGGTGCTGGCCTCGGGGGGAGTGGCCTCTACGGAGCACGTCCAGCGGCTGAAGGAGGTCGGGGTGGAGGGGGTGGTGCTGGGACGGGCGCTGTACACCGGCGCCATAACCCTGGCGGAGGCGCTGGCGGCGGCGGCTAGCGGCTGAAGGCCGAGGGTGGCCGCTGCTCCGACGCTGGGGCCCTGGGCTGGGTGGCTTTGTAGGCGCGGCGGGCCTCCAGCCGGCTTTCCGCCGTGGCCACCCAGTCGTCTCGCAGCACCTCCATCAGCAGGAAGTCCTGGGAGAAGCGTCGCACCATCCTCACCGGAGTGAAGCCGCAGCGGGCAAAGCACCGCTGGGCCCGTTTGTTCCATTCCAGGGTGTGCAGATAGACCCGCTTGAGGTTCTTCTGGGAGAAGGCAAACTCCAGCATGGTGGTCACCGCATCATAGCCGTAGGCGTTGCCCCAGTAGTCCCGGTCGCCGATGACGATGCCCAGCTCCGCCTCCATGTTCAGCGTGTCCAGGTCATAGTACATGCAGTTGCCAATGAACTTGCCGTCCCCGGTATCTATGGCAAAGTGCTGAGAGCCAGGGGTGGGATAGCGCATCTGGTCCTGGAACATCTTCAGGTAGCGTTCGTAGCTCATGGTGAGGGGATAGGTGGCGTCCAGACGGGCGATCTCGGGGTCGCAACGCCAACTGTAGTCCTGCTCGGCGTCCCCCAGCCGCTTCTCCCGCAGGACCACCCGTGCTCCCTGCAACTGCACCATGTTAGACCGCTTCCTTGCTGTGTTCGATCAGCGCCAGAGCCTGGCGCAACACCTCCGCCTCGTTGGCGTAGGTCAAGGCGTGAAGGGCCTCGTCGGCTGGGAACCACTGGACCACGTCGAACTCCGGGTCGTGATCCTGGGTGTTGCCGCCCACGGGCGCCATCAGGTAGAAGTGGACCACCTTGTGGTAGCGGACGTTGCCCTGCGGGTCGGCAAACCAGTAGTTGATGCTGCCGATGGGCGCTTCCACCCGGACCGCCAGCCCGGTCTCCTCGCGGACCTCGCGCAAGGCGGTGCCCTCCAGGCTTTCCCCCGGGTTGGGCGTGCCCTTGGCCAGGCTCCAGCGGACCGGTTCCTCGCGGCCGCAGAGCACCACCTCCAGCCGCCCACGTTCCCGGCGATAGACGACACCGCCCGCCGAGACCAGGTTTTCCACCCGGGACTTGTACTTTTTACCCATCCGTACTCCAGGCCTAGGCGGATCAAGGACGGCCAGCATGCCCCGCAAAGGAGGTTGAGGTACGCGGCCCAACCCTCAGGCAACCCTTAGCTCGGCGCAATCCTTGAGGCGCATTGTACGGGGCGCCCCTTTGGGGCGTCAAGGAAGGGAAGGGTACATCTCCTCTATGAGAGCGTCCCGCCACTGGACTCCTTTGGGCAGGACCCGCTCGATTGCCCGGGCCCGGTAGTAGCCAGTGCCCACCCCTGGCGGGTCTCCGCCATCGGCCACGGTCTGGGCCGCCTGGAGCAGCAGGCGACGCGCTGCCACAATTGCCATATCGCTGCGGGACAGGTTCTCCCTGGTCCGGTCCACAATGGCCCCCATGCTCTCCTGGACCGCCACGTCCTGGGCGTTGATGCCCTCTATGCCGGTGAAGGTCTCGGTCTTCTGGACTTGGCGGTCAATGCGCCAGTCGTTGCCCCGGTTCACCACGCTCCGGAAATCGGGCAGAAGCTGCCCGGGTCCGCGCCCGAAGCTGCGCTCGATCTCCACCCACTGGTCGTCTGTGATGGGATCATCCCCATAGCTGTAAATCCAATTGTAGATCATGCAGTTCTGATCATCCATGGGCACCCACATGTGCCCTGCGATGGTGGGCCTGCCGGGCTCGCCGCGGAACCCGGACTGGCGGGGCCGGATCTGGTGGAAGGGCATGACGTAGTGGTAGGTGCGCACGTAGCTCCCTTGCTCCCCCACGGACCGGACTCCCGCGTAGCGATACCCGTAGTCTGTTAGGTCCACCTCCACGGAGGGCGCGGCCGCCCGCCCCAATACGGATGCAATGTCAATGCCCGGCCGATTGGTGTTCCGGGTGATGGTCCGGTGCAGGATGGGGGCATGGGCGGTGTCTATGCCCCCTTCCAGGGCCTGCAGCCAGTTGCACTCCTGCCAGACCTTGGACACCCGGCGGTGACTTTGGGGTGCCTGGGTCCACTCAAAGTCGGGCGGCGCGGGCGCCTTGTCAGCCGGTCCCAAATAGGCCCAGATAACCCCTCCCTGCTCCAGGGTGGGATAGGCTGTCTGGCGTACCTTGTCTTTGTAGTTACTATCTGGAGGCTCATTCATCATGTCCAGGCAGGTGCCCCGGACATCGAATTTCCAGCCATGGTACACGCAGCGCAGCCCCTCCTCCTCGTTGCGAGCCAGAAACAGGGAGGCCAGACGGTGCGGGCAGAACTCGTCCAACAGCCCGATCCTCCCTGCAGTATCCCTGAAGGCCACCAGTTGCTCTCCCAACAGCCTGACCCGCACTGGCGGGCAATCTGGCTCAGGCAACTCCTCGGACATCAGGGCCGGAAGCCAGTACCGGCGCATCACCTCCCCCATGGGGGTGCCAGTGCCGACACAGGTTAATAGCTGATTATCCGCATGGGTAACCATATCTTTCCCTCCTCGCCAGAAAATCCTCCTCTGGCTAGTCTTGCCTTCCACCGAGGGTAAGTCTAGCCGCGGCCCCCGGCGATGGCGGGCACAAAGTGGACCTCACTGTTTTCACCCACCTTTTCCAGCAATCCCAGGCGGGCGACCTCTCCGTCCACCGACACCGCCACGTTGGGCAGGAGGCGGCGTCCCTCCACCAGCCGTGCCTTGATTCCGGGGTATAGTTCCTCCAGCCCGTCAATAATCTGGCGGACGTTGGCGCCCGGCACCTGGACCTGTTTAGTCCCGCCGCTCAGCGGTAGGAGCATGGTGGGGATGAACACGGTGGCCAAGCTGGACCCCTTCTCTCCGCTACTCCTCCAGCACCCGGGCGTACAGGAGCTGGTCAATGGTCTGGCCGTCCTTGATCACGCTTTTCCTCAGCCGGCCTTCCAGGGTGTAGCCCGCCTTTTCCAGCACCCGTGCCGAGGCGGGGTTCCACTCAAAAACGGTGGCGTAAAGGCGTACCAGGTCAAAATGGCCGAAGGCATACCGGGTGAGGGCGCGCACCGCCCTGGTGGTGATGCCCTGGCCCCAGAAGGGCTCGCCCAGCCAGTAGCCGATCTCCGCCGACCGGCGGTAGACGTCTTCCTGAAGCAGGAACCCAATGGCGCCCGCGGCCTCTGTGGCGGATGCGATGGCGAACTGGGTGGCCGGTTCTTGGTGGCTGGCCTGCGCAATCCAGGCCGTGGCGTCGGCCCTGGTATAGGGATGGGGAAACGCGTCGCGCAGGTTGACCCAGATCTTCCGGTTGTCGGCGTACTTCACCAGGGCAGCCCCATCCCCGGCGCGCCAACTCCGTACCTGCCATCCTCCGCCGATGTCGAGCTGCACCGTACCGGCCTTGCTAGCTAAGGGTTCACCGGCTGTTGTCTTCATACTACATCAGGCTCACGGCCCTGGGTTGACCAGTCCCCCTCACCCCGGCGTCTTGGCGCCCTGCTGGACAAACCTCTAAAATGGCGCAGGGGCGGGGCATCAGCCCTGCCCCCGCTTGGCGCTGTTCCAGAGTTCCTGGAATTCCTTGTCTTACTACTGGGCCTTCATGGTCTCTTCGGCCTGGAGCACCGCCCGGATGATCTTGTCGTAGCCGGTGCAGCGGCACAGGTTGCCCGCCAGCCAGTGGCGGATGCGATGCTCATCGGCGTCGGGCTCCTGGTCCAGCAACCCCTTGGCCGCCACAATGAACCCGGGGGTGCAGATGCCGCACTGCAGGGCGGCCTGCTCCAGGAAGGCCTGCTGCAGCGGGTGCAGCCCCTGGGGGGTGGCCAGCCCCTCGATGGTGGTGATCTCCTTGCCCTGGGCCTCCACGCCCAGCACCAGGCAGGATGTGACGATGCGCCCGTCAAACATGACGGTGCAGGCGCCGCAGTTGCCGTCGTTGCAGCCCTCTTTGGTGCCGGTCATGCCCAGCACGTCCCGCAGGCACTCCAGCAGGCTCTGGCGGGGCTCGCACAGGAAGTTGACCTCGTTGCCGTTGATGGTGGTTTGTACGTGCACAAGTCCGGGCATGACTACTCTCCCTTCGCGCGCTTGATGGATTCCTGCAGGGTGCGCCGGGTCAGGACGCCCACCAGGTGGACGCGCTGCCGGATGGTGCCCCGCATGTCGGTGATGGGCTTGGCGTCTTCCATGGCGAGGCGGGCCGCCTCTTCAATGGCCTCGTCGGACACCGGCTTGCCCGCCAGGCTGGCCGCCGCCTTCTGGGCAAACACCGGAGTGGGCGCCACGGAGGCCAGGGAGATGCGGGCGGAGACGAAGTTGCGCTTGTTGCGGTCCAGCACAACGCTGGCGCCGACCCCCGCCACGGCGATGTCCATTTCGTTGCGGGGAATGAACCGCTGGTAGCAGGCCCCGGAGTTGGCCTGGGGCGCCGGGAAGTGGATGGACACCAGCAGCTCGCCCGGCTGGAGCACGTTGCGGCCCGGCCCGGTGCAGAACTGTTCCGCGGGGATCTGGCGGGTCTTGCCGCCGGGGCCGGCCACGGTGCAGACGCCGCCCAGCACGATGATGGCCGGGATGGAGTCGCCGCTGGGGGCCGAGTTGCACAGGTTTCCACCGATGCTGGCCCGGCCTTGAATTTGAATGCTGCCGATGAGGGAGGCGGCGTCAATCAGGCCAGGATAGGCGGCGGCGATCTTCTGGTCCTGGTAGATGCGGTAGCAGGGCACCGCGGCGCCCAGGGTCAGCCCCTGGCGGGGGCTGTAGGACATCTCATTCAGCTCCGGGACGCTCTTGGCGTCCACCAGGAGCTCGGCGCGGCGGCGGCCACTCCGGAGTTGGACCAGGACGTCGGTGCCACCTGCCAGCATCCGGGCGCGGTCGCCCTTGGCCGCCAGCGCCGCCACTGCGTCGGCGACGGTCTTTGGTGCGGTGTAATCTATAGCTTCCAACTACCCACCTCCTTGGAGTTAACCGGGCCATTATAGCATCCAAAGAAAGCGCCGTGCATCCGGTAGCTGGCAAATAGGGAAATGCACAGGAAACCGTGGCCGGCTTGGCCTGCCGGCGGGTCAGTCGCCGCCGGGCATGGCAGGCGCTTGGGCCTTGGCCTCCGCCGCCGGCGGGACGGGCCGGCGGGCCAGGGCGAACATCACGGCGCTGGCCACAAACAGCGCGGCAAAGGGGATCAGCACCAGGTCGTAGCTGCCGGTGATGTCCCGCACCCTGCCCGCGTAAATGGGGGAGACGAACAGCCCCACGTTGAAGAACACGCTCATCAGGCCCATGAGGCTGGCAAAGCGGGCGCGGCCAAAGTAGTCCGCCACCAGAATCCAGTTCACTGTGGAGATGCCCTCGGCCACCGCCAGGCCGGCCACAAAGAGCACCACGGCCAACGGGCCCTCCAGCACTATGAAGGCCACCACCCCGGCCGCCCCCACATTCATGCCGCCGAAGAGCAGGAGGCGGGGGGAGACACTGCCGCCCGCCATCCCCAGGACAAAGCGCAGGGGCACCGAGAGGAAGAACATCAGGGTGGCGTAGAAGGTGGCGGCGCCCACGTCCATCCCCTTCCACTCCAGCATGGGAAACAGGTGGATGGTGATGGCGTTGGCGGCGGCCACCCGCGCCACCACGCCCATGAGCATGAACCAGAAGGCCTGGGTGCGCATCGCCTGACGCACGGTGAACTCCCCGGAGGGCGGAGGGGGCCGACGTTGGGGCCGGCGCTGGCCGGCGCGCCGGGCCGGCTCCGGGCCGTCGGGCACCAGCCCCATATCCTCAGGCCGGCTGCGCACCACCCAGGCCACGGGCACCGTGAGGAGGGTGATGAAGATGCCCCCGTACAGCAGGGTGCCCCGCCAGGTCAGGTGCTCCACGCCCAGATGCACCAGCGGCACCACCAGGGCGCCGCCGGCGGCGAAGGCGGTCATCAGGGTGGACAGGGCCAGGGCCCGCCGGCGGACGAACCACTGGTTGACCAGGGCCAACAGGGTTTGGCCCATGCCGGCGGTCTTGCCCGCGGTCACCACGCCCACGAACAGGACCACCAGCTCCCAGTAGGTGTCGGCCCGGGACATCAGCATCATGCCGATGCCGGCGATGAGGCCGCCCGCCAGCACCATGGGGCGGGCGCCAAACCGGTCGGTCAGCCAGCCCACCAGGGGGCCGCCGAAGCCGCCCTCGGTGCGCGCCAGGCTGAAGACCAGGGACATGGAGGAGTAGCTTAGGTCCAGGTCGCGGCGGATGGGCTCAAACATGCGGGAGAAGCCGCTGGAGACGAGGCCGTTGCCGAACATCCCCATGAGGGACGAGGCCAGCACCACCCACCAACCGTAAAAGGGGCGGCCCCGCAGCCGTCCCAGTCCCAGAAAATTGCCGGCGCTCACCAGTGCAAACCTCCACCCAGGACTTTGATGATATTGGCACCGGTGGCGGTGAGTCAATGGAAGCAAGTTGCCCCGCGCGGCATTCGGCCCGGCGCCGCGCCGCCCGGCGATACCGCCTGGCGAATGGCGCCCATACGACGCGGCAGGGCTGTTTCATTTTCCTCCACTGGCTGGTCGAGTAGTCCCGATAAAATCGGGACGTATCGAG
>JBGPJN010000077.1:0-11696 GCA_041485445.1 Dehalococcoidia bacterium | reverse complement strand
CAAGGCCCTTGCGGCGAAAATGAAACGGTCCCTAGCCATTACGGAACGGAGGTGGCGTTCTGGCTAATGCGCCCCCTAACCTCCCCCGCGACCTCCACGGCCCCTGGCCCGCCGGCCGCCCGCGCCGGCGCTCCTGGTTGCCGGCGTGGGTCCCGCATCCCGCCCGCTGCGCCGGAACAGCTTGCCGGCCTGCCACGGGGTGCCCACCGCCGGCAGCACCCAGCGGTCCAGGCCCCACCAGCCCGCGGTCTTCCAGGCCAGGATCAGCAGCATGCTGATGGCAAACATCACCGGGTTGGTGCTGGCGGTGCCCGCCATCATGAAGTTCCAGTTCATGAACGCCCCGGCAAAGGCGGAGATCCCCACCAGCACCCCCACCACCAGCATGACGCCAATGACCACCTCGCTCACGGCCACCAGCTTGGCGAACCAAACGTAGTGCCCGCCTTCCAGCAGCCATTGGATGAAGCTGCGGTACCAGTCGTAGGTGATGGGAGGCCGCGCCGGGGGGGCGGGCACCGCCACCGCCCGGGTCCAGAACCCCTTCACCGCCTCGCCGGTGGACATCCACGCGGGATCCGATACCTTGTGCCAGCCCGCCTGGACCCATTCGTACCCTAAATACACCCGCGCCACCAGCCAGATCCACGACCAGGACGGGTCGCCGAACAACCGGCGGGCCACCGGCGGGTCTTGGAACGCTTCGGGCGGCGTCAACCCGCCAAAGAACCGGTAAATCCCCTGCATGTTTCACCCCCATCTTGAGCTGGAACAGCACACAGCATACCACCTGGCCCTGTTGTGCCCGTGACCTCCGCCCGCCCCGCCATGAAGGCCCCGTGAATGCAATGGCCGGGCGGCGGTCCGGCGGGGCCTTCACGGCTTCTTCACGCGGCCTGTCCTGCTTTTCACAGCCTGCGCATGCCGCCTGATTAAGATGAACAGCATCGAAAGGCCAAGGAGCCTAAAGTCAGGGGGTATGCGAGTATGGCCAAGGACAATGGCGGCAAGGTGACAGTGCAGCGGGGGAAGGGGGGCGGGTTGATGGCCGCGCCCGAAGGGGTGGAGCGGTTCTTCGAACGCACCATGCGCGAGTTCGGTGGCTGGCCCTTTGGGCGGGCCACGCACCGCCACTTCTTCCCCTTTTACCAGCGCGCCGAGCGGTGGATTCCCGAGGTTGACGTTCTGGAGCAGGAAGGGGAGTTGGTGGTGAAGGCGGACCTGCCGGGCATGAAGCGGGAGGACATTGAGGTGGGAGTGGAGGGCGAGATGCTGGTGATCCGCGGCCACCGCGCCGAGGAGAAAGAGGTCAAGGAAGAGAACTACTACTGCGCGGAGCGCGCCACCGGGGAGTTCTACCGGGCCTTCAGTCTTCCCGAGGGCGTGGACGCCGACCGCATCCAGGCTACCTATGAAGATGGTGTCCTGGAGGTCAAGGTGCCTCGCCCGGCGGTAGCCCAGCCCAAGAAGCTCAAGGTGGAAGTGAAGTAGGGTGGCGGCGGCGGGCTGGGGCCGGAAGACAAAGTAGGACAAGGCAGGGGCGAGGCACGCCTCGTCCCTGCCTTGTCCCTGGCTGACTTTATGCAGTCTGACGCCCTGGTAAGAGCAGCGCTTATGGCCAACGGTGTAGCTAGACCCGATAGCCCCAGGGTGCTGGTGGTGGAGGACGACCGGGGCGTGACCCGGATGCTGGGTTTCGCGCTGCGGGAGGCCGGGTTCCAGGTCCGCCTGGCCGGCAGCGGCGGCGAAGCCCTTTCGGCCTTGGAGGGCGACTCAGTGGACGCGGTGGTGCTGGACCTGGGTCTGCCGGACTACCAGGGCGGCCAGGTGCTGGACTGGTTGCGCCGGCGGCGGGATAATGGGGGCCAGGGGCCGGCGTGGGTGGTGATGTCCGCCTTGGACCGTCAGGAAGCGGCCCGCCAGTTTGGCCCTTTGGGGGTCCACTTCCTGGCCAAACCCTTTGATCCCTGGGAGTTGGCCCGGCTGCTGAACAACCTGCTGGGCAAGTAACCTGGGCAAGTAACTATGGAGTAGGCTGATGGCGCGGGTGGTGGCAACAAAACTGAGGCAGGCCGAACCCATCATATATTACGACGCCGGAGAGTTGCAGCTCCGGCGTAACGACTATCTGGTGGTCCAGACGGAACAGGGCCAGGAGCTGGCCCTGGCAACCCAGGCGCCCCAGCCGCTGGTTTCGGTCCAGCCGGACCGGTGGTTGCCCCCGGTGGTGCGCAAAGCCACCGCAGCCGACCTGCAGCGCCGGGAGGAGTTGGAGGAGTGGGGAGACCGTGCCCTGCGGCTGGCCAGGGCCAGCGCCAGCCAGTTGGACCTGAGAATGAAGATGGTGGAAGCCCGCTACGCCTTCGACGCCACCAGGGTAACGGTGACCTTCAGCGCCGATGGAAGAGTGGACTTCCGCCCGTTGCTCCAGCAGTTGGGCGGGGCCCTGCGTTGCCGCGTCCATCTGCGGCAGGTGGGGGACCGGGAGGCGGCCAAAGTGGCCGGCGGCATCGGTCGCTGCGGGCGGGTCCAGTGCTGCTCATCCTGGATGACCCGGTTCGACGCCGTGGGTGTGCGGATGGCCAAGGAGCAGGAGTTGCCCATCAGCGCCGAGGGACTGGCCGGCGCCTGCGGCCGCCTGCGCTGCTGCCTGCGGTTCGAGTACGAGCAGTACCGGGACGTTAACCGGGCGCTGCCCCGTATTGGCGAGGATATTGGCACGCCCCGGGGCCCCGGCAGGGTCATTGTGGGACACCGCATGCGCGAGTCGGTGTCGGTGCTGTACGCCAACGACGCAGTGGGGGAGTGGCCCCTGGACCAGATACAGCGGCTTCCGCGACACGGGGATGCCGGCGGCTGACCTGGGTGGCGGGTTGAATCGCGTTTTAGATCAACAATGTGGCGGCCCAATTGCCGCCGGTTCCCAATTGAGTTGGCATCAGGGAGGAGTTATGGCCATTGAACAGTCTCCGGTGGCAATCCAGGTCACTGTCCGCCATGCGGAGGGGGCAGAGGCGATCCAGGAGCACGCGCGGCAAAAGCTGGACCGGGTAATCTACTCCCTCCCCAATCTGCGATCGGCGTTGGTGGAGGTGACCTTTGAGCACACCCGTCCGGCGGATAAGCGGTACGCCGTGCAGGTGACGCTGGCGGCCAACGGGACCCAACTACGGGTGGAGGACCGGGGTCGCAGCGCCAACGCCACCATTGACCGCGTCCATGACCTCTTGGAGCGGCGCGTCCGTGACTGGAAAGGCAGGGTCTACTACTCCCGCCGGCGGCAGCAGGGGGCCTTGAAAGAGGCGGTGGCGACGGAGACCGCCACGGTCCTGCCCGATGACCGGTCCGAGCTAATCGTGCGGGTCAAGGGCCACGAGACCAAGCCCATGTCCGCCGAGGATGCCGTGGAGCAGATGGAGCTGCTGGGCCACGACTTCTTCTTCTTCCTGAACAACGCCACCCACCAGCACAACGTGGTCTACCGCCGCAAGGCGGGAGGCTACGGCTTGATCGAGCCGGGCCCCGCAGGGGGGTCGGCAACGGCCACCGGAAGCCAGCAGTGATCGTAGGCGTCCCCAAAGAGATCAAAGACCAAGAATACCGGGTGGCGCTGACTCCCCAGGGCGCTGCGCGCCTGGTCCAGGAAGGCCACCGGGTGCTGGTGCAGCAGGGCGCGGGCCTGGGCAGCGGCTTCCCCAACGCCGGCTACCTGGCGGCGGGCGCCCAGCTGGTGGAGGCGGCGCCGGAACTGTGGGACGATGCCGATCTGGTGGTCAAGGTGAAGGAGCCGCTGGGGCCCGAGTTGGCCCTGCTGCGTCCGGGGCTGGCCCTTTTTACCTACCTGCACCTGGCGGCGGTGCCGGACCTGGCCCAAGCGTTGCTGGTGCGGCAGGTCACCGCCATCGCCTACGAAACGGTGCAGTTGCCCAGCGGCGAGTTGCCTTTGCTGACCCCCATGAGCGAGGTTGCCGGCCGCCTGTCCATTCAAGTGGGCGCCCACTACCTGGAGAAGGCCCAGGGAGGGGCCGGCAAGCTCCTTTCCGGGGTGCCTGGCGTCCCTCCGGCCAGGGTGGTGATCCTGGGCGCCGGGGTGGTGGGCAGCAACGCGGCCGCCATTGCTCTGGGTATGGGCGCCCAGGTGACGCTGCTTAACCGGGGCCTGGACAGCTTGCGACGGCTGAGCCAGCTGCTGCGGGGCAATCTGGAGACCCAGGCCCTTACGCCGGAGGCCACCGAATCCGCCGTGCGCCAGGCCGACCTGGTAGTGGGCGCGGTCCTGGTGGCGGGCGGCAAGGCGCCGGTGCTGGTGACGCGGCAGATGGTCCGCAGCATGGGGCCCGGATCGGTGATCGTGGATGTGGCCGTGGACCAGGGCGGATGCGTGGAGACGGCGCGCCCCACCAGCCACAGCCACCCGGTGTACGTGGAGGAGGGGGTGACCCACTACTGCGTGCCCAACATGCCTGGGGCGGTGCCCCGCACCTCCACCCAGGCCCTGTGCAACGCCACCCTGCCTTACATCGTGAGCATTGCTGAGAAGGGAGTGGGTCCGGCGCTACGGCAGAACCCCGCGCTGGCCAAGGGCCTCAACGTCTGCGGGGGCCAGGTAGTCCACCCGCAGTTGGCGGCCTCCCTGGGGCTGCCGGCGGCCAGCCTGGCGGAAGTGGTGGGAGTGTAGGCACAAAAAAGCCGAGCCAACCCTTTCACCAGGTTGCTCGGTGGGTCTCGGCGGCGTTGCTGCCCAGGCTCGGCTTTACCCCCGGAGGCTTGCTCTTCAAGCGCTCTGCCCGGACTGTCGGGCAGGCCTTCCGCCGAGAGGGTTCCTTTTCTTTTCCACCCCTATTATACCACTTTCCCCGTAGCTGTGCAGGTTGTCAGATCCTCGAAGACTGAGGAGCATTCCATAGCTACCAATCTGTCATTCTGAGCCGAAGCGCAGCGAAGGCGAAGAATCTAAAGAATCTGCGATGGTGCTGTGCCCACTACTTCAGATTCTTCGCTGCGGCTCAGAATGACATTCGTAGAATTTGGATGTCGGACAACTAACATCACGCATCCGTAGCTGCGAGAATGGGCCAGGCCGTTGTCCACCGGTCAGCCCCCGCCGCCGTTGTCAAACTGCACCAGAATGCCGTCGGGGTCGTACACAAAGATGCTGCTCACCTCGCCCCGAGGGTTTCTGAAGGAGTCCAGCGGGCCCGCCAGCTTCACGCCCTTGGCCAGCAGCTCTTCCCCCAGGACCTTCACGTCGGGCACGGTTAAGGAGAAGTGGCTGATGCCCACCTGGTCCAGCTTGATAGGGCGGCCGTAGGTCTTGTCCCCGGGGTGGCTGGTGACGACCAGGCGCGGCGCGTTAGGCCCGTCGCCGTACCGCAGGTGGACCGTGCGGCGAGTGGTGCGCGGGTGTTGGTACACCGCAGGCAAACCGCGCCGGGTGATGTCCTGCACCTCGTCGAAGACCACCTGCATCCCCAAGATGTCCCGGTAGAACCCCAGGGACCGGTCCAGGTCCCGCACACAGAAGGCGATGTGGGACATGCCGCTGGTTTGCATAAAGGCCTCCTCTGGGGGTAGTATCTAGCAGGCCCAATCCCGCCGGGCAGGCAACATGCTAACGGGCGTCCCGAACTTTGTCAAAACCCGTGCGCCCTGCCGCTGGTTGGCACGGGCCGCCCTTCACGCGGTCTTCACGTCCCGGCTGGGCGGCCTCACGCCGCCTTGATGGGCCAGCCCCAGAATTACTGTCGTCGGGACTCACGACTGCTAATTACTCCGGGCGCTGCCCCACGCCGGGCAACCTTCCCGGATGATACATAATGCTAGGAGAGGTGCCATGCAAGCAAGCGGACCGGTGCAGGCTACGACGGAATCCTTGAAGGCGCTGGTGCCCCTGGCCCGGTCACCGGACCTGTTCCTCAGTGTCTTCCTGGCGGCCTCCCCGGAAGATACCAGCATGGATGGCCTGCGGCTCCGGCTGGCTGCCCGCCTGGAGGAGATGTCCCAGGAGCTGGCGGGAACTCCCTGGGCCGCGGCCTTCCGGGAGGAACGGGGGATTGTGCAGAATTTTGTCCGGTCGTTGCGGCCCGGCGGCCACTGCTTGGCTTTGCTGAGCTCCCAGCAGGCCGGCATCTGGACTGCGCTGTGGCTGCAGTCGGGCACCTCGGACCACGTGCGCTTTGGCCGGGGCGCTTACGTGCTGCCCATCATGGACCTCCTGGAGGAGTGGGAGCCGGTGGGACTGGTGGAGGTGCACAAGGACCGGGCGCGGATCATGGTGATGGCCGAGGGGCGCCTGGAGGAGACCCAGGAGTTCCAGGCGGAGGTCCCCGGCAGGTCCCGGGCGGGGGGCGGTGCGCCTACCCGGTACCGCCCGGGTGGCACGGTGGCGCCCGGCGCACAGCACGCCGCCGGCGGCGGGGCTGGCGCCCGGTTCGAGCGACACATTGAGACGCACATTGATGAGCACCTGAAGGCGGTGGCCCAGGGCTTGAACGAGGCCCATCGCCGGGTCAACTTCCGCCGGTTCTTCCTGGCAGGGCCAACGGAGGCCCTGGCCATGTTCAAGCCCCACCTCTCCCACGAGATGGCGTCCAGGCTGGCGGGCGACCTGTCCTTGAACCCCCGGGCCACCGGTGCCGCCATCGTGGCCCAGGTATCCCAGGCGGCCCAGGAGGTGGCGCGCCGCCGGGAGGCGGAGCTGGTCCAGGAGACCATCACCCGGGCGGAAAAGTCCCAGGGAGCGGTGGCCGGCGTGGCCGCCACCCTGGGGGCCATTGCCGGCCGCCAGGTGCGCCTGCTGCTGCTGGCCGGGGAGATGGAGCAGCCGGGGCGCCACTGCCTGGCCTGCGCCTTGGTGCTGCCGCCGGAGGATATCCGGTGTCCCCGGTGCGAGGCCAAGACGCGCAAGGTGAACCTGTGGGAGGAACTGCCCGGCGTGGCCCTGGCCCAGGACATCGCCCTGGAGGTGGTGCACGGGCAGGCCTCGTCGGACCTGGGGGCCTACGAGGGCATCGGCGGGCTGCTGAAGCCGCCGGCGGCGCACTAGTCGCCAGGTGTGACTGGGGGGCTTGCCGGTGTCCACGCCGCCCGAGCAAGACCCCAGACCCCGTAGTCTGTTAACCACCGTGGGGCTGGCGGTGGGGCCGGTGGCTGCCCTGGCGCTGGCCCTGGCGCCCCTGCCCGGCCTGAGCCGCGAGGCCCACACCTTGGCCGGGATCCTGGCGCTGGTGGTGGTCTACTGGGTGACCGAGGCCCTGCCTCTGCCGGTCACCGCGCTGCTGGGGGTGACTCTGGCGGTCGTGCTGGGCGTGGCCGACGCTGCCACTGCGTTCTCGGCCTTGGGCAACGAAGTGGTCTTTCTCTTCATCGGCAGCTTCATGCTGGCCCAGGCTATGTCGGTACACGGCCTGGACCGGCGCGTGGCCTACGCCCTGCTCTCTTTCCCCTTGGCCGAGGGTAGCCCGCTGCTCCTCATGCTGCTCCTGGGCCTGGTGGCGGCTGGCGTGTCCATGTGGGTCAGCAACACGGCCACCACCGCCATGCTGCTGCCGGTGGCTTTGGCCGTGGGCCAGCACGCCGGCGCCGGAGTCGCGGAGCAGAAGGGTCTGCCGGGTTCCGGCCCCACCACGTATACCATGGCGCTGCTCTTCATGCTGGCCTACGGCGCATCCGTCGGCGGGCTGGCCACACCCGTGGGCACACCGCCCAACCTCATCGGCATTGCGCTGATCCGGGAGACCACCGGGCGGGACATCACCTTCTTCCAGTGGGTGCAGATCGGGCTTCCCCTGTCGTTGCTGCTGCTGCTGATTGCTTTTGGCCTGCTGGTCTGGCTCTACCGGCCCCCCCTGCGCCGTCCACCGCCGCAGCCGGGCTACTTCCGGGGACAGCTCCGGGGCCTGGGCCCGATGACGCCGGGGGAGCGCAACACCGCCCTGGCCCTGGGGGCGGCGGCCTGCTTGTGGATGCTGCCCGGCGCGGTGGCCCTGGTGGCGGGACCGGAGTCCGCCCTGTACCGCCTTCTGGAGCAGCGGCTGCCCGAGGGGGTGGTGGCCCTGGCGGCGGCGGCCCTGCTGTTCCTGCTGCCGGCGGGCGGCAAGCCGGGGCGGTCCACCCTCACCTGGCAGCAGGCCTCCGCCATCGACTGGGGCACCATCCTGCTGTTTGCTGGCGGCATCGCACTGGGGAAGATGATGCTGGACTCCAGCCTGGCAGGTTCCCTGGGCGCCGCGCTGGTGGCGGGCACCGGCCTCACCAGCCAGGCGGGCATCACCGCGGCGTCGGTGGCGGCGGGCGTGCTGATTAGCGAGACCGCCTCCAACACCGCCTCGGCCAACATCGTCATCCCGGTCATGACCTCCATTGCCGGCGCGGCCGGAGTGCCGAGTCTGGTCCCCGCCCTGGGGGCCACGCTGGGCGCCAGCCTGGGATTCATGCTGCCGGTGTCCACGCCGCCCAACGCCCTGATCTACGGCACCCGCCAGCTGACCATTTTGCAGATGGTGCGCACCGGCCTGCTGCTGGACTTGCTGGCCGCCCTGACAGTGTGGGCCTACCTCTCCTACCTGCTGCCCCGGTGGTTCACCTGACGGGGAGGGCTGGGGGAGATGGTTAAACCCGAATGTGGCGATACAGGTGATGAAGGCGTCCCGCCACGGTGGCGTCGACCACCGAGTCGTCCAGGGACAGCAGGAGCCCGCCCAACAGCCGGGGGTCGGTGGAGGGATGGAGCGCCAGGGGCCTCCCGGTGGCCTCGGCCACCGTATCCTGGATGCGGACCACCTCCTGGGCGGTCAGGGGCATGGCCGTGACTACCCGGCCGAAGCGCCAGGGGCCGTGGCGCAGTTGCCCCAGTTGGGCCACCTCCCGCAGGGCGGCCTCCACCGTCTCCTGGTGCACTTGCCGGTCTATCACCCGGCCCAACGCCTTCTCCGCCGCCAAGAACACCAGGTCCCGGTAGGTGCGACCAACCTCCTCCAGGGCCTGACTGCGCTCGGTGTCCATACGCTGGCGCATGCGCTGCCGGTGAAGCTCCGCCTCCTCCTGCCCCCTGCGCCGTCCCTGCTCCACCGCCTCCTGGGCCCGCACCGCCGCCTCCTCCAGCATCAGGCGGGCCTCCTCTCGGGCGGCGGACAGCGCGGTCTCCCGTTCCCGCGTCGCCTCCTGCCGCAATTGGGCCGCCGCCTCGGCATCGGCCAGGCCCTGCTGAATCCGGCCGGTGCGCTCCGCCAGGCGGCGCAGGAAGGGCCGGTACGCCACCCGGTGCAGCAGCACCAGCAGGATGGCGAAGTTGACCATGTAGGCCAGCAGGCTAGGAAGGTGGACTCCGATCCGCTCCAGACCCTCGGGCATCTTTGACCTCCATATTGGGCAGCGCCTCGGGTGTCTGGGCCATGGAGGCGAACAGCACGGTCAGCCCGGCGAAAATCGCGGCCTGCACCAGGCCGATGAGCACCTCCATGCCGTAGAAGGGCACGCCCAGCACCAGCGGGAAGAGCACGCTGCTGGTTAGCACGATGATCTCCCCGGCGGTGAGGTTGCCGAAGAGCCGAAAGGTGAAGCTGAGCAGCCGGAAGACCTGGGTGAGGGCGGCCATCAGGCCCAGGAACAGGTCCAGGACCCCCAGCATCAGGCGTCCGTGCCGCAGGTGGCCCACCCGGATGAACCGGCCTGCGTAGCCCACCCCCAGGGCTAGTACCCCGGAGGTCTCCACCGCCACCCCCACCATCGCCGCCAGGGCCAGGGACATGTTGATGTCGGTGCCGGCGCCGCGCAGCAAAGGCACCTGACTGCCGTCGGGCCGGACGGCAAGCACCGGCCCGAAGATGGGCAACAGGGCCACCAGAGCGTTGGCGGCGATGAACAGAAAGATGGTGGCGCCCAGCGAAAAGAGCCAGGAAGCCCCCCGCTTCCCGCCGAAGGCAGCCACCAAGTCCGCCAGGGCGTCCAGCAGGGCCTCCGAGGCGTTGTGCAGCCCCACGGGGACCGGCCGAGGGCGATAGCGGGCGGCCAGAAAGAAACCCAGCAACAGCAGCGTGGCCAGCCAACTGGCCAGGAGGGTGTTGGTCACGGGCAGCCCCCAGAGGGTGAAGAGCCGGTCGCTGGGCAGGCGAATATGCAGCTCCGGCACCACGGCGACCCCAGGGAGAAAGCGGGCGGCCAGGTAGCGGGACAGCAACCCAGTGATGGCCAAGACGGTCACCACCAACCCACCGACCACCCACACCCACCGCCACGGGCGCCGCTGGTCCCCGCGGTCGGCGGAGACTGTCTTCCCCATCATCAGACCTCTCTCAGCGGACCCATCGCCTGACCGGACTCCTTCACCACAGGCGTGGCCTGCCCGCTTCGGAAAGGCCTGCCGGCCCTGGGGGGACTGGAGCTCCAGCCCAACCTCGCCGGCCGGCGCGGGACGGCGCCTACGCCTGGCGCAGGTGGTCCGGCCGCACCACCATCACCGGCGCCAGGCGCTGCCCCAGCATGCGGGCGGCGTGGCTGCCCATGACCACCTTAGACAGGCCGGTGCGACCGTGGCTAGCCATGGCGATGAGGTCAACCTGGTGGTCCTTGACGAACTTGGCTAGCTCGGCGTCCACGTCGTCCCCCACCAGGGCCACCAGCTCCGGCTTCAGGGGCGCGAACTGCCCGGCCTGGGTCCGCAAATAGTCCTTGGAGGTTTGCACCGCCCGGTCCAGGGCTTGGCCCAGGGACTCGGCGGTGCGAGGTTCGGGCGCGCGGGCGGCGGTGGCCCTGGGGATGTGCACGCCTTCGCCAGTGTATTCAGCGCGCACCGCCTCGGCGGCGGTCTCCGGCCCGTCGCCCGAGGTGCTGCGGATCCGCCCCAGCTCCACCACCTGCACCAGGTACACCTGGGCTTTGGCGTCCTTGGCCAGCCGGGCCGCTGGCCCGATGGCCGCCTCGGCAAATGCCGACCCGTCCAGCGTCACCATCATCCTCATGCTCCACCTCCTGCTCCAATTGCTGAATTCTTGCTCCCCGCCAGTTGGGGGGCGTGCGCCGGAGTTGGTCCCGCTACTCTCCCACAGCCCGGATCACCAGCACGGGGGCGCCCGCGTGGCGCACCACCCGGTCGGCCACGCTGCCCAGCACAAACCGCCCCACCCCGGACCGCCCGTGGGTGGTCATGGCCACCAGCGGATTGGCAGTGCCGCCCGCCAGGTCCAGGACCGCCCCGGCGGGATCGCCGCGGCTCAGCTTCTCGGCGGCGATGGCAAATCCCTCACCCCGCAGCCTGGCGGCAACCTCAGCCAGGTACTTGCCCGCGGTCTCCTCTTCGGCATCAAGGATCTCCTGGTACACCGCGGAAGGGTAGTCCATCATCCCCATGTAGTAGGCGGTGGTGGGCACCACCCGCACCAGGGTGACCTTGGCGCCCAGGGCCTTGGCCAGGGCGGTCACGTGGGGCAACGCCTGCTCGGCGATGGGCGACCCGTCCAGGGGGGCGATGATATTCTCCACTTGGGGTTCTCTAACTACCACCGTCCCCTCCCGGGGCCGGATAATCAGCAGCGGGTTGGTGGTGGCGTGAAGCACCTTGTCGGTGATGCTGCCCAGCACCCACCGGGTTACCCCGGACCGGCCGTGGGTGGACATGGCGATGAGGGTGTCCGGCCGGGCCTCGGCGGCCGTCACAATCACCTCAGCAGGGCTGCCTTCCTCCACCTGGCACGCCACCT
>JBGPJN010000076.1:0-11801 GCA_041485445.1 Dehalococcoidia bacterium | reverse complement strand
GTCCAGCCGGGTAACCGATACGGATGTTTGGGACCATTTGCCGCGGTTGCAGTCCACGGTGGAGGCCGCCCGGGCATCTTTGGCCAAGGCCAAGGAAGATCTGGCGCGGTTGGAAACCGGCCCCGATGAACTGAAGTTGCGGCGGCTGAAGGCGGCGGTGACGGTGGCCCAGACCACCCTGGCCAAAGCTCAGACCCAGCTGGGCCGCAAGGCGGCTGGGCCCGATGCCGCCGAGCTGGCGGCCAAACAGAAGAAGGTGGCCACCCTACAGCGGAAGCTGGATGAGCTGCTGAACGGCCCTGAATCCCTGTTTGTGGCGTTGCGGACCGCGGAGGTGGCCCACGCCCGGGCGGCGGTGGCCGATGCCCTGAAGGACCTGGAGGGAGCTAACGTCCGCGCCCCCTTCGCTGGGGTGGTGGCGCTGGTGAACGCCGAAGTGGATGATATCGTCACCAAGGACTCCCCCATCGTTACTCTGGTGAACCCGGGACAGGTGCAGATTGACGGCCACGTGGGTGGCGCCGAGCTGCGGCTGGTCCACCTGGGGGCCAAGGCGCGGGTGACCATCGCATCCCTGACGGGCGCGGAACTGGATGGCGTGGTCACCTTCATCGCGGCGGAGCCCCGCACCGAACGGGGAGTCATCACCTACGCCGTGACCATCCAGGTCATCGTGCCTCCGGGCCTGGAGGTGCCGGTCGCGCCCAGCGGCGTGACGGTGGTGGTGCTTAACGAGTTGAAGAATGCCCTGGCGGTGCCTCGGCGGGCAGTGTTCCGGGCAGAGCGACAACCGGCGGTGTCGGTGCTGAACGGCCAGGGCGCGTTGGAGGAGCGGCGGCTGGTCTTGGGCGATGGCAATGGCGAGTGGGTGACGGTGCGCCAGGGCTTGAACCAGGGCGACCAGGTGGTGTTGCCCCTAGCAGTGACCCCCCAGGGAGCCAAGGAGTCAAAGCCGTCCAGCGGGTGAGAACCTAACCGATAACCGCAGAGACCGCCAAGGACGCAGAGGGATTACGACTTGAGGTCCCTTATCTCCGCGGCCTCTGCGCCTGTCCTGTAGGGGCGAGGCATGCCTCGCCCCTACGCCGAAGGGTGCGCTGTGGTGAGTTTTCCAACGGGCCGCCAACCCCGCGTCGGTTCACGACGGGAAGGGCAGCTGACCCGGCGCCCCTGGGTAGACCCGCTGGCTCAGCACCCACTGAAGCCGCCGCTGCAGGGCCCGCACCTCCTCAGCGGGCAGCAGTTCCAGCAACTCCAGGAGCCGGCCCTGTGGGCTGGGAATCTGGGCCGCCAGCGCGGCCAGGGAGGCCAGCAGCGGCTCCGGGATGTCCTTCCCCCGGAAGTCCCAGACGACGGTGCGGATCTTGGTGTCGGCGTGGAAGGTCAGTCCGTGGTCAATGCCCCACAGCTTGCCCTGGGGGTCCAGCAGCAGGTGGCCCGCCTTGCGGTCGGTGTTGTTGGCCACCAGGTCAAAGCAGGCCACCATCTGCAGGGCCGGGGCGTGGACGGAGGTTAGGGAGAAGTAGCTCTGGCGCGGGTCGTGCTCCACAAACCGCTGCACCGAGCCGATGCCGTGGGGGCCCTGGCGGATCACGGTGTTGGGGATGAAGTCCCAGCCCAGGACCTGGCTCAGCAGGTACGCCGCATACTCCCGTAGGTACAGGGTCCCCCGGGGGAAGTCCCACAGAGGCGCCTCGCCATCCCTGGGCTTGTAAATGGCGAGGCCGGTGCGGGAGTCCAGGCACAGCTTGACCAGGAAGGTGTAGTTGGAGCCCGCAGGCGTGAGCTCGCTGGCGACAATCTCGCCTTTGAGGAGAAGGTCCAGGTCCGACTGGTCAGCGCCCACTGGTCAGCCCCGTTGGCTTCAGCTTGCCCGCAGCCGGGCTCGCATAGGAGAAATCAGTTCAAGTCCAGGATGGCATGGCCGTTGGAACGTGGGCAAACATGCCCACTGGGGTCAATCGGCAACCCGCAGAGCACGCAAGGCGGGCGCCCGGCGGCGCAGATACGCAGGGCCGTGGCGGCCAGCGCGTCCGCCTGATCGGTGGTGATCCAAAAGCTAACCGAGCTGGCGTCGGGGTCAGGCTGGTCCTCGTCGTCCTGGTGGGCCTGGAGGTAGAATCCGCCGTTGGCCTGGTCGTGATTCACCATCATGCGCCGGGCCTTGAAGTCAATGGGAATCTGTTCACCGGACCAGGCCGGCTCGCGGAAGTTGCTGCGGCGGGCCCGGTCCTCTCTAGATAACCTCTGGACCGCGCCCTGGAGGTAGACCCCCAGCTGAAAAAGCTGCTCCTTCTCCAGCCACACCAGGCCGCGGACCACGCCGGCCTCCACCACCAGCCGGAACGTGCGCTGTCCCGGCTCCCCGAAGGTCTCCGCCTCAACGCGTGCCAGGGGTCCCAGTGGGAATTTGACCGGTCGGGGTTCCATGCTCCTAATGATATTCCGCGGCGCAACCCCTGACAAGGGAGTGGCCGCTAGGCCTTGAGCTTCTCCCGGTACATCTTGCGGAGCTTGGCCATCTTGGGAGAGATCACCGCCTGGCAGTACGGTTGGTTGCCGTTGAGCCGATAGTACTCCTGGTGATAGTCCTCGGCGACGTAGAAGGCTCCCAGAGGCACGATCTGGGTGACGATCTGCCCCGGCCACACCTTCTTCGCGTGGAACTCCCGGACCACCTGCTCGGCGGTGGCCTTCTGCTCAGGGCTGTGGTAGAAGATCACCGAACGGTACTGGGTGCCCACGTCGCCGCCTTGCCGGTTCAGGGTGGTGGGGTCGTGGAAAGTGAAAAACACCTCCAAGATCGATCGGAAGGAGATCACGGTGGGGTCAAAGCTGATCTGCACCACTTCGGCATGACCGGTGGTGCCGGAGCAGACCTGGCGGTAAGTGGGTTTAGGCACCGCGCCTCCGGAGTAACCGGACTCCACCCGCTGCACTCCCTTGAGTTCGTCGAAAACCGCTTCAAGGCACCAGAAACAGCCGCCGCCCAGAGTGACAGTCTCGGTGGCATTCCCGGTGCTCCGTGGCGCCTGCTGATTCATCACTTCAGTATCTCCTTGACCCGGCCATGGTCATCATGCCGGCTCAACGCATCCTACCATTGTTAATCCTGTTAGTCCGCCGCCGGAAGCCTCAGCCCAGGGAGTGGCGGGACCGGTACTGCAGCGCCTCCGCCAGGTGGCCAATGCCGATCTCCTCCGCGCCGTCCAGGTCGGCAATGGTGCGCGACACCTTGAGTATGCGGTGGAACGCCCGCGCCGACAGGTTGAGCTGCTGGGTGGCGGCCTGCAGCAGGCTGCGGGCGCTGGCCCCCAGGGGGCAGGCCTTCCAGACCTCCGCCGGCCCCATCTCCGAGTTGCACAGCGTCCCGGAGTCGCCGAACCGCCGGGCCTGGACCTCCCTGGCCCGCTCCACCCGCCGGCGCACCGTGGCGGAGTCCTCCGCCGGGGTCTCATCCACCAGCTTGTCGTATTCCACCGGCGGCACCTCCACGAACAGGTCCATGCGGTCCAGCAGAGGCCCGCTGATCCGCTTCTGGTAGCGGGCCACGGAGGAGGCGGAGCAGGTGCAGGTGCGGCGAGGGTGGGAGTGGTATCCGCATGGGCAGGGGTTCATGGCGCCCACCAGCATGAAGCTGGCTGGGTAGGTTACCGTGCCGGCGGCCCGGCTGATGGTGACCACCTTGTCCTCCAGCGGCTGGCGCAGCGCCTCCAGGGCGGTGTGGTTGAACTCCGGCAGCTCGTCCAGAAACAGCACCCCCCGGTGGCTCAGGGTAATCTCCCCCGGACGGGGATTCCGGCCGCCGCCCACCAGCCCGGCGTTGGAGATGGTGTAGTGGGGCGCCCTAAAGGGTCTCCGCCACATCATGGGGCAGTCCTGGGGCAAAGCGCCGCTGACGCTGTAGATCTTGGTGACCAGCAGGGCCTCCTGGGGCGACATGGCCGGCAGAATGGAGGGCAAACACCGGGCCAGCAGGGTCTTGCCGCTGCCCGGCGGGCCGCTGAACAGCAGGTTGTGGAACCCGGCGGCGGCCACCTCCAGCGCCCGCTTGGCGTGCTCCTGCCCCCTCACCTGGGCCAGGTCGGCCTCGGGCTGGGTGACCTCCCCAGGCGGAGGTCTGGCGCCGTCTCCGGTGAGGGGAGAGATGGGCGCCTGGCCTCGCAGATGGGCCACCAGCGCCGCCAGGTTGGGGATGGCAAAGACCCGCATGCCCGCCACCAGCGCGGCCTCCGGGGCGTCGGCGGTGGGGACGTAAACTGCGGAGAAGCCCTGCTCCTGGGCCACCGACACCATGGGCAGGATGCCGTTAGTGTGCCGCAGGCTGCCATCCAGGGACAGCTCACCCAGGAAGATGGCAGGCTCGGCGGGCGGGGGAGCCTGGTCCGAGGAGAGCAGCAGGGCCATGGCGATGGGCAGGTCGTAGGCGGGCCCGGCCTTTTTCAGGTCGGCGGGGGCCAGGTTGGCGGTGATGCGCCGCATGGGGAACTCGCAGCCGCTGTTGCGCAGGGCGGCCCGCACCCGCTCCCGGGCCTCCTGTACCGCGGTGTCCGGCAATCCCACGATGTTGAACGCAGGCAGGCCGGGGGAGATGTCCACTTCCACCTGGACGATGTAGCCGTCCAGGCCCACCACCGCGCAGGACTGGGCTGTAGCTAACACGGCAGCGGCTCCCCGGCGCTTGGCTAGGTCAGGTCAATAGGCATTCCGCCCCGCCAGGCAGCCCAACGCCGGGCAGGATTATACACCGGCTCAACGGGGGTCGCTACCCGCCGCTGACACTCACCCGGTACAGGTCACATGCCACGCTCACCGGCCCGGGGTAGGTCTGCCGGGCCTCCTCGACCAAGGGTTGTGTGTTGAAGTGGAACCTGCTGTCGATGTGGGTCAGCACCAGCTGTCCTACCCCGGCCTCCGAGGCTGACCGGGCGGCTTCGGCGGCGGTAGAGTGGGCGCGGCGGTGGGCGTCCTCCCGGTCCCGGTGGGTGCTGATGGCTTCATGGATCAGGAGCTGCGCCCCCTGGGCCGCCTCCACCAGGCTGGGGCTGAAGCGGGTGTCCCCGGAGAACACCACTGCCAGTGAGCCTGATTCCACCCGCCAGCCCACGGCGCCGGGGATGTGGTCCACCGGGAAGGCGCGCGCCCGGACTTGCGGGCTGAGCTGAACCCACTGGCCCGGTTGGGTGTGGTGCCACTGGGCCAATCGCTGGCCGCTGGGGGTCTGGAGGCCGTCCTGGTCCGCCTTGTTGTTGACGCTGGTGGCCTGGAACAGGCGCTGCACCGCGGACATGGACTCCTGGGTGCCGTAGACCTCCAGGGGCGGGCCGCCGGGGTTGACCCCGTTGCGCTGGCCCTGGATGTAGGGCAGGCCGCCCATGTGGTCGCCGTGGTGGTGGGTGAGCAGCACCTGGTGGAACTCCTGGGCCGCCATGCCCAGCTGCGCGCCGTGGCGCAGCACCGAGTTGCCGGAGCTGGCGTCCAGCAGCACGCGGGTGCCGTCGTCCCAGTCCAGCACGATGGCGGTGTGGGCGCGGTGGATGCACTGGCCCGCGCCGGTGCCCAGGAAGGTCACGTGAACGTGGGGCATGAAGGGACACTCCTGCTCCGAATCAGTCTCAACACCTCCGAGAATCCTTCAGCGTAGGGGCGAGGCATGCCTCGCCCCTACAGGGCAGGCTCCGAGATTGCTGAGGCAGTAGGCAACCAATGGCAAGATTCTCTGTGATCTCTGCGCGCTCTGTGGTGAACGTCTTGGCAGTCACCGTGCTACCCCGAACGCCCCTCCCACTCCGCCAGCCGCAGCTCCAGCTTGTGCTGGCGCAGGGCCAGGGTCAGGTCGCCACGGGTGCGCTCCAGCACCGCCCGCATGTTGTCGGTGCGGCTGCGCAGCCCGCCGGTCACCGCCTCGGGGAAGTCCACCGTGACCAGGATGCCGTACACCTCGTCCATCACCTGCATGAACTCCTCGCAATGGTCAAAGGCGTCCCGGCGCAGGGCGTCCAGCACGTACCGCCGTAGCTCACCGATGACCTCCGCCAGGCCGTTGAGGAAGCTGGGCGGGTCTACCCCCAGGGCCTCGGGCTGGGGCATGGGCTGGCCGGAGATGAGGGCCAGGGTGATGTGGGCCTCGCTGTACTCCTTGCGGGCGTCGGTGGAAAAACCGGCGTAGTAAATCTCCGGGTTCTCCTGGCGCATGGGCTCGGTCTGTTTCAGCCGGCCACCGGCCTGCTCCAGCAGCCGGCGGGCTTCGGCGAACTCGCCCCGGTGCACCGCCCGGATGGCGTTGGCCGAGAAGCGGATGACCTCCCGGGACACCGCCAGCGCCTGCTCCCGGGCCTGGTGCCGGGCGTAGAGATGCACAATGGCCTGAGCGGCCAGGTCAGTGAGGGCTTCGCTGTAGCGGGAGGGCATCAGGCCCGGCCCCCGGCGGCGCGGATGGCCTGCACCAGCCGGCGGGCGGCGGCCTCGGGGTCGGGGGCGCTGCCCACCGCGGCGGTGACGCAGATGGCGTCGGCGCCGGCCTCCACCACCGGCCCCACGTTCTCGGCGTTGATGCCGCCGATGGCCACCAGGGGCACCTTGGTTACCTTGCGCGCCTCCTGCAGCCGCTGGATGCCCTGGGGCGGGCGTCCGCCGGGCTTGGTGGTGGTCTGGTAGATGGCGCCGAAGGCCACGTGGTCGGCCCCCATCTCCTGGGACTGGACCAGCAGGTTAATCTCCCGGTTGGAGCGGCCCAGCACCTGGTGGGGCGCCAGCACCCGGCGGGCCTGGGCCACCGGCAGGTCGGTCTGCCCCACGTGGACGCCGTGGGCGCCAATGGCCGCCGCCAGGTCCACGTGGTCGTTGATGATCAGGGTCGCGTCGTTGTCCCGGCAAAGCTGGTTCAGCGCGACGGCCAGGGGCAGGAACTGGCCCTTGTCCCGCAGCTTGTCCCGGAGCTGGAGCATCCGGGCGCCGCCCCGCACCGCGGCCTTGGCGACGTCCAGGGGGTCACGGCCGCCGGTGACCTGGGGATCGATGATCACGTACAGCCCATGGACCCGGTGAGCCTGCCGCTGCCGCAGGGCCGCGCCCAGGGTTTCGGTGAGGCTATCCAGGGCCGCGGGCAGGCTTTGCAGAGTGGCCGCACTCAGGGCCAGGCCGGAGCCCAGGTTCCCCAGGGCGGTCAGCAGACCACGGGCCGTGGCCGCCTGGGCCAGGCCACTGGCAAGGGTCAAGTCAGGCACCGGGGCGCGGTGCGACAGGCGGGCCGCGGCCTGGACCTCCTCCGCCCAGAGGTGCAGTTGGTGCGGGACGTAGGCGGGCAGGTTGGGGACCAGGGCCGGGCAGCTCCGGGACAGGGCTTCAAGACAGCCGGCCAGGGCGCTGTACCCGGCGACGGACCAGAGGTTGGCAGATGTCATAGCTCTACGCCTTTGGGCAGATTGCCCTCTCGGGCGGCGTCAATGGTCTCGCGGACAGTGGAGGGCACCTCTATGCCATAGTGCCGGAAGCTGTCCTCCACGTGCCGTCCGATGTTTCTGGGGTCACTGTAGTACTCTTTGCCTCTGCCCGATGGGTGCTGCTCATGCACCGACTTGGTGGTCTTCCCCATGGCGAAAGATGATACGCGTCGCTGCAGGTCCCGGCCCTGGCAGTGGGCGCAGGCCGGCTCCAGGGGCGTGTTGATCGCCCGGACGAAGAAGGAGGACACCTTCCCGCAGCCGCGGCAGCTATATTCGTAGATGGGCATGTTTCGAACCCGCTTGGGCTTGGACGATGGCAGGAGGACCGGCCCGTTCAGGCGTCAGTGTGGTCATGGCCGTGATCATGGGCTGGAGGTGGCGCATCAAAGGACGAAGGGGACTGGGGGCCGGTGAACAGCTCCCGCCGCATGTGCTCAAAGTCCGGCGTCACCTGGCCGCCCATCTCCTGTTTGATGCGCCCCATCTGCTGGTCCAGGCTGTGGCGGTCGTCCTCGTTCACGTCGCCCAGGGTCTCCCCGCTGGGAGTCCAGCCCAGGCTGTCGCCCCAGGCGCGGTGGAAGGCGAACTTGGAGAGCAGCCGGGACAGGCGCCCACCCCCGCAGCGGCGGCAGTTGGGCGACGCGGCGCTGGACCAGCTATAGACCAGCGCGGTGCTAATCTGCTGGCAGTCTTCACACCGGTACTCGTACAGCGGCATCTTGATTGGCCCCACCTGCGGGTTACTACGCAGTCATTGTAGCATGGCGGGGCTAGGGAGGGCAGCGGGGGGTGACGGTCGTACTCTTGCCCCCGACTGCCACACTGTCTAGAGGTGGCGCCTCCTTTCCCTGTTGCAGGGTTGACCTTAGTGGCGAGCGTAAGGAACGGCGACTCTATCCGTCTCACCGGCGAAGGCCGGTGTCTAGATACTTGCGTGGTTGAGATGCACTGATGGATTCCGGCTTGCGCCGGAATGACGAGGACCTTACCGATACACCACCCGTCTAAACTTGAAGTTGTAACGCAAAGTGTTACACTCCATTTATGAACATGAAGGCAGTTCCCAAACCCAGCCGCATTCCAGAATTTGCCAGCATCGAAGAAGAGGCGGCATTTTGGGACACTCACAGCCTGGCCGACTACTGGGAAGAGTTCAAGCCGGTCGACGTGCGCTTTGCCAAGAACCTGTCTCAGGGCATCACCATCCGCCTGGATCCGGCCACGCTGGGCCAGGTGCGTGCCCTGGCCAAAGCCAAGGGGATGGGCCCCACCACGCTGATTCGCATGTGGGTATTGGAGCGGCTGGAAAGGGAGGGGCGCCCGCCGGTCTCTGAGGCCGGGGGCGGCCCCTGAGGGGGGGTAGCCTCAAGCGGAGGCCTTTGGCTACACAGGGCCTTTTCATTGTCGCCGCAAAGGGGCCTTGCCCCTGCTGGTTAAGTAGGCCCGACCGCAGTCGGGCCGTATCGAAACCCGTCTCCTCGTTGGTCTCGATACGTCCCGATTTTATCGGGACTACTCGACCGGCGAGTGGAGGAAAACGAAAGGGCCCTGTTTGGCTACAGCGCTGCCACCAGCCACGGCGCCCGCCTGTTGTATAATACGGCCATCCGATACTCCCATGGCCCTGGTCCCGACGAGTCGGGACGGCCGCAAGGTGGGTACATGGTTTCCAGAGCACCCAGGCAAGACCAGACCCTCCCGATGTTCACCGCCCCTGACCCGCCCGATAAGCCACTGCTGATGCTCATGGACGGGCACGCCCTGGTGCACCGCTCCTTCCACGCCATCTCGGTGCAGCGGCATCTGTCGGTGTCGGCCACCGGCGAGGACACCACCGGCGTCTACGGGTTCGTCAACGTCTTCTTGCGCTCCCTCCAGGACTGGCGGCCCGCCTACTGCGCCATCGCCTTCGATACCAGCGCGCCCACCTTCCGCCACCAGCGGTTCGTGGAGTACAAGGCCCAGCGGG
Source organism: Dehalococcoidia bacterium (assembly GCA_041485445.1). Lineage (GTDB taxonomy): Bacteria > Chloroflexota > Dehalococcoidia > Lucifugimonadales > UBA3495 > SHYG01. The sequence goes on along the minus strand of JBGPJN010000076.1, from coordinate 2,387 downwards.
AGGCTGGGCCACCGGAGCTGCGCCACCAGTTCGGACGGGTCAAGCAGCTGATGCGGGCCTTCGGCGTGGCGGTGTTCGAGCTGGATGGCTACGAGGCCGACGACCTCATCGGCACCCTGTGCCGCCAGGCCGAGGCCCAGGGCATCGAAACGGTGGTGCTCACCGGCGACCGGGACACGTTCCAGCTCATCACGCCCAAGGTGAAGATTGACCTGGCCTACAGCATTCAGGAGCGCAAGATATACGACGAGGCGGAGCTGGCGGCCCGCTACTCCGGCCTCAGCGCGGCCCAGCAGCCCGACTTCAAGGCCCTGATGGGCGATGCCTCAGACAACATCCCCGGTGTGCCCAAGATCGGCGAGAAGCGGGCGGCCACCCTGCTGGGCCAGTTCCACACCCTGGAGGGCATCTACCAGCACCTGGACGAGGTTACGCCGCCCAGCGTGCGCCAGTCCCTGGCGGAGCACCGGGAGCGGGCCTTTGAGAACCGGGTGCTCACCACCATCTCCCGGGACGCCCCCATCACCCTGGACCTGGAGGCGGCCCGCTTCGGCAGCTACGACCGCCAGGCGGTAGTGGACCTGCTGCGGGAGTTGGAGTTCCACAGCGTAATCGCCCGCCTGCCAAAGCCCTCCCACCCCCCTTTGGCAAAGGGGGGCGAGGGGGGATTTCCTTCGCCGACAGATGGGAATGGCAAGACCTACCAGACTGTCCAAACGGAGGCCCAGCTTGCCGCCCTGCTGGAGGCCCTGGGGCAAAGTGGCGGCTTTGCCTTTGACACCGAGACCACCAGCATCGACCCCATGCGCGCCGACCTGGTGGGCCTGAGCTTTGCCACCCAGCCGGGCCGGGCCTGGTACGTGCCGGTGGGGCATCGGGATGGCCCCCAGCTGCCCCTGGAGGTGGCGCTGGCGGCGGTCAAGCCCCTGCTGGAACGCCCGGACCTGAGCAAGTACGCCCACAACGCCAACTACGACATGACCGTGCTGGCCAACTACGGCATCCACTGCCAGGGCGTGGACTTCGACACCATGATCGCCGCCCACCTGCTGGGCAAGAGCGCCCTGGGACTGAAGAACCTGGCTTTAGATATGCTAGGGCAGGAGATGACCCCCATCGCCCAGCTCATCGGCGCCGGGCGGAAGCAGATCACCTTCGACCAGGTGCCCATCGCCGACGGGGCGCCCTACTCCGCCGCCGACTCGGACATGACCCTCCGGTTGCAGACCCTTTTGCGGAGCCAGATGACCAACCCTGAGCTGGTCTCCCTGCTGGCGACGATGGAGATGCCCCTGGTGCCGGTGCTGGTGTCCATGCAGCGCCACGGCATCAAGCTGGACCAGGGGGCGCTGCACGAGATGTCCCGGGACCTGAACCGGCAGATGGGCCAGGTGGAGCAGGAGCTGTACCAGACCATCGGCCACACGGTGAACATCAACTCGCCCCAGCAGCTCAGCGACGTGCTGTTCAAGGAGCTGGGCCTGCCCCACAGCAAGCGCACCCGCACCGGCTTCTCCACCGACGCCAACTCCCTGGAGCAGCTCAAGGGCCTGCACCCGGTGGTGGACAAAATCCTGGACTACCGCCAGATGTCCAAGCTCAAGTCCACCTACGTGGACGCCCTGCCGGAGATGGTCAACCCCCGCACCGGCCGCATTCACACCAGCTACAACCAGACCGGCTCCGCCACCGGCCGCGTCTCCAGCAGCGAGCCGAACTTACAAAACATCCCCATTCGCACCGAGCTGGGGCGGCAGGTGCGCAAGGCGTTCATCGCCGAGGGTGCGCCCCAGTGGCTGCTCTTCTCCGCCGACTACTCCCAGATTGAGCTGCGGGTGCTGGCCCACCTGTCCCAGGACCCCGGCCTGCTGGAGGCCTTCCGCCGGGGCGAGGACATCCACTCCTCCACCGCCGCATTGATGTTCGACGTGCCCATCAACCAGGTCAACGGCGACATGCGGCGCATCGCCAAGGTCCTCAACTTCGGCGTCATCTACGGCCTCTCCCCCCACGGCATCGCCCAGCAGACGGAGTTCAGCCGGGAAGAGGGCGCCAAGTTCATCGAAAACTACTTCGCCAAGTATCCCGGCATCCAGGAGTACATCGAGCGCACCAAGGCCAGCACCCGGCAGACCCAGTACGTGCAGACGCTGCTGGGCCGACGCCGGCCCGTTCCGGAGATCAACGCGGCCAACTTCAACGTGCGCGGCGCCGCCGAGCGTATGGCCATCAACATGCCCATCCAGGGCACCGCTGCTGACATCATGAAGCTGGCCATGATCCGGGTGCACCGGCGGCTGGAGCAGGAGAAGCTGCGCACCAAAATGCTGCTCCAGGTGCACGACGAGCTGGTGTTTGAGACGCCCAAAGAGGAGCTGGAGGCGCTG
>JBGPJN010000075.1:0-11908 GCA_041485445.1 Dehalococcoidia bacterium | reverse complement strand
GTCGGCCCAGGCGTGGGCGTCGGCTCGGTCACATCCACCACAGTCAGGGTGAAGGTCTTCGTATCCTCCTGGGGCGGTATTTCGTTGTCGGCGACTTTGACCGTGATGCCGGGGTAAATGCCGGCGTGGGTGAAGCCGGGAGCGCAGCTGACGACACCAGTGCGGTCGGCGTTGCTGGTCAGTTGGCAGAAGGCAGGCATGCCGGTGGCGGAGAAGGTCAGCGTGTCGCCGGCGTTGAAGTCGCCGGCGGAGAGGGGCACGTTCAGAGTGGCGCCCTCGTTCACCGTTCGGTTGCCGATGTTTGACTGAAATGGCCGATCGGTGGCTCTCAGAAATGGCTTATGGAGTACCCGGTCACCGGCGACGAAGACCTCGCCGGATGCGCAAGTCGGACTGGGTGCGACAGCTCCAGTAGTATCGACCAGCTTCGGAGTTCCCACACAGGTCAATGGCGAGCTGGAGCCCGCGGCACCCGCCACCCCTTGGACGTTGATCCGAGCGATCACAAAGTCGCCCGTGGGACCAGGTTTGACGGCGTGAGTGGCGGCACAGCGCACACGCCCCACGTTGTTAGGCAATTCGTTTTCTACGTTGCACGTAGGTGCGGCGCCGAACGGGATATCTCCGCCGTCCACGGCGGAAAGGAGCGGCAGGATCCTCGTCGGGTTAATCAGCTTGATAACCCGAGTGTCGTACGTAAACTCGACCTCCTGGTAGGCGCCCAATCCTGCGTCCGAGGTGAAACTTGTCACCGTTAGGTCGAAGACGCCAAAGCCCTCGGGCTGCACGGTAACGCGCGTGGGCACCAACTCCACGGTGGTTCCGGCGACTTGGGCCATCACCGGGCCCGGCCCCGCCAGGGAAGCTCCCACCAGCAACAGCAGGCTGAGCAGTCCCAAGGAGATGGCTACGCTAACCTTACCCAAGGCTGTCATGGCTCCTCCACGTACGTTGTTAGTGCTGGCGCCACGGCCGTGGTGCTGCGTTGCGGGCCCGCTACTGTAGAAGTGCAAAAGTGTCGCTCCTTAATCCCACCAGGTACTGGGCGATGAACAGGGCGTCGGCGATGGCCGTCTCGTCGAAGACCCCGTCCTGGCGCACGCTGGCCGCGTTCACCGAATGCAGGCAGTCGATGGTAATGGCGCCGATGCAGGCGGGCCGTAGCCCCACCAGGTACTGGGCGATGAAGAGGGCGTCGGCGATGTCCACGTTGCCATCAGCCCGGGCATCCCCCCGCCGTAGCGGGAGCACCACGGGCGCAGGCGCCACCGCCAGGGGGGCGCCGAATTTGTCCGTGAGGTCCTGAATCTCCAGGGTCAGGGTGCACGGCTGGACTGCGCTGCCCACCAGGCGCGTTACCGCGAAGGCCAGGTCGGCCTCGGCGGCCACTCCGGCCGTGGCGAAGCCGGCGAATCTGGTGCCCTCAGGAACAGGGTTCTCAGCGCCGATGGCGAACTCCGCGGACCGCAGCTCCAGTATTTGCAAGCAGGTCTTGTCGTAGAGGAGCTTGGCCTGGAAGGCCCCCACCATGGCGTTGGCCGCGCCCCCCGTGACCGGGTCGATGAGCTTGGCGATCTGGATCTTCACCCCGGTTCTCCCGTCGGGGTCCTGGTGCAGCACCAGCGCAGGCTCTCCCCTGATGCGCGGCAGAGGCGCCGCAGTGACCATGAAGGGGGCGCTGGCGGTGCTGTTGCCGATCTTGACCTCCACTTCTTGGGGTCCCACCCCCAACAGCGGGACGGTGAACTCAAAGGTGAGGTTTCCCGCGGCGTCGGTGACTGGCGCCGGTGAGGGCTTGATATCCAGGTTGGGCCCGATTATGGCCGAGCTGAGGGTGCCGAAGGGCCGGGCGCCCCGGATAGCGGCGCTCACCTTCGTGCCCGGCGGTCCGCTGTTGGGGTTGAGGGTGAGGATGGTGCGCGGGACGGAGTGGAGCACGGTGTTGATCACGATGCTCACCGGCGCTTCCGTGCCAAACTCGGTGGTTACCATGTTGTCCGACGGGATGTTGGCGTTGATGGGCACGTTCAACGTTCCCTGGATGGCGCCCGTGGTGTCCGGCTGAACAGAGATGGCGGTGACGCCTCCGGCGGGGCCGGCGTCGTACTTGATGGTCACATTGATGAAGGCGGACCCCGACCGGTCGTTCCGGGCCGGGTAACCGCTGCCGGTGATGGCCAGCGGGCTGCCCAGCGAGGCCGGGTTGGGGTTGGCCGCCAGGGTGCGCTGCCGGATGGTGAGCTTGGCCATGCCCTCCCGGCCCCGGCAGTCGGTGACCTTGAGGTCGTAGATGCCCTGGGTCGTGGTGGTGGTGTTCACCGGGATGATGATGGATGCCGACCAGTTGCCGCCCGCGGCCACCGTAATCGGATTCCCTTCGTTTATCTTGCCAGACGGGATGGCCACGCCCTGGATGGTGATGCTGCTGGTAATAGCACCAGCTCCGGTGCAATTTCCCGGCACTTCATTGATAGACACCCCTCCCGTGCTGCCGGGTGGCACCAGATCGCTGGTGGTGAAGTCGTTCCCCACGATGCTGAGGGTCTGGTTGGGCACGACTATTTCCGGAGTCAAGGTCAAGGTGGCATTGCCCACAGTCAGAGTGAACCGGCGGGTGCTGGCGAAGCCGCCGCCGAACAAGCAGCAGGCGTTGCGCACCTCAAAGGCCTGGCTGCCTATGGGCACGCCGTTGGGCACGGTGGCAGTGAAGGTGGCCTCGCCATTGGCATTCAGCGTCGTGGTGCCGCTGAACTTGGTTTTGTCCACGGTAATGCCGCCTAGCCGGAAGTTCGGGGCCGCAGCGTACGAGCCGTTGACGCCTCCGGTGCAAGTGGCCGCGCCGGCTAAGTTACAGGCGGAATTACCGTCAAAGTCCCTGAGCTGGACCGTGATGGTATCGCCCAGCTTAACGGTGGTGGGCGTAATCTCCACCACGCCCCGCAGCTCAAAGTTGGGCAGGGCTGCCAGGGCCGCTGCGCTGGTGGACGAGCCGTTGACGGTGGCCTTCTGGCTGCGACCGTCCTGCACCGCAATGCGGTTAACTTTGCCAGGCTTGAAGGGTGGGTTGCTGACGGTGAAGGTAGCGGTCGCGATGTCGTCGGACCCCACCACCACGGTGGCCAGGTCGGCCTCACCAGGATCACGGACGTTATTTGGGGCCGCCGCAGGGTCTTCCAGCCAGAAGGTGGCGGTGGTGCCGTCCTTCAGGCCCTTGGCCACCACGGTGATCTTGGTGCCGCGATTGCCGTCGGTGGAGCTTATGGTAATCCGCGTGTCGATGGGGAGCCTGGTCGCGGCGCTGGTGAAAGAGGTGCCGATGAAGACCCCATCGCTGGGGAACGGGTTGACCTCAGTGTTGGCGACGCTTCCTGGGTTGAGCGAGCCATCCACCAGGTTGGCGCCGCACACAGTGGAGCAAGCCTTAACGCTTATCTCACTGCCGCCGGTCTGCTCGGACTCGTTCTTAATCCCGGCCGCGGTGGTGAAGGTCACCGTCACCCTGGCGCCGGCGGCGATGCCCTGGGCGCCCGCGCCGCAGGAACCGGTGCCGGTGGAAGGGTTCATGTCCGGCACCTTCATGACCACAACCTTGCGGTTGGCATCGTGGGTGCTAGTGTCGAAGGACGGGGACTGGGACAGCGGCGCCGCCTGGTTGGCGCCGTCAATCGAGTGGTTCACATCGCCGTCGGGCGCGCAACCCGTGCCAATTTCCGCCGCGTTGGTGACCAGGCTGGCCTGCATCAGAATAGCGCTGGCGGGAATGGAGGAGGGAATAAAGGTATCTTTATCGAAGGTGATGCGAACTTCAGCCACGTTGGCCGGCATGAGTTGGGAGGTCTGAGAGCCGACCACCGAGAAAGTGACGACGTATTCAGCCAGTTCACCCGCGGTAGTGGGGCTAGCGACCACCTTGAAGGCCGTTGTAGTGTAGGGCACGTGGCTGGCGCTCGCCGAGGGCACACCGGAGCTGGGGAGCAACGCCACCAAGGCGGCGCTCAAGAGCAACGCCAAGCCGATAGCGCCTGCCGCCCGGATGCCGGGTCTTCTCCGATGCCGCATACAGCCCTCTCCGGTTGGGTTGGATGATGGTTTATACCACAAAGATTCAGCTCAATGGTGGCGGAAAAGTCCCAATCCGTAACCCTTGAGTAAATTTTGGACCATTCGGTCTACTCTTACGCCAGTCACCTGAGGAAGCCCCGATTTCTGGCTCAGGCATCGATCTTACCCTCCCGGCAGGTTAAACTTATCGTCCCGGAGGTCCACCAGGTATTGGGCGATGAACAGGGCGTCGGCGATGGCCGTCTCGTCGAAGACCCCGTCCTGGCGCACGCTGGCCGCGTTCACCGAATGCAGGCAGTCCAGGTCGATGTTATCGGTGCAGGCGGGCCGTAGCCCCACCAGGTACTGGGCGATGAAGAGGGCGTCGGCGATGTCCACGTTGCCATCAGCCCGGGCATCGCCCCGCCGCAGGCTCAGCTCGCGGGACCCGGGCACTAAGATGCTGTTGCCGGCGACGTTGGTGAGGGCAACCACCTCCAACTTGAGGGCGCACGGCTGGGTGGCGCGGCCCGCCAGGCGGGTCAGGACATGCCCCAGGTCCGCGGGAGCGGGCACCCCATCCGGTAAAAGGCCGGCGAATGTCGCCACGCCGGGGGCGGTGAGGTCATGGGCGATAATGGGAAAATCCATGGCCCGGAAACCCAGGACTTGCAGACAGTTGGCGTCGTAGGTGAGCTTGGCCTCGAAGGACTTCAGCGCAATGCCGCCTCCTTGCCCGTTGACCTGGCTTATGCCTGCGACGATTCCGGCGGCCCCGTCCGCCGGGTCTTGATGAAGGTGCAGGGACAGCTCCGCGGTAAGTTCCGGGGGGCGGGCCACCACGGTGGTCTCCGTCGCGGCGGTGTTGTTGAGTGGGGCGGAGTCTTCCTGGTCGGCCGACGCCTCCGCGGTGTTGACGATGATAGTGCCTGCCGGGGTGCCTGGGTTGACGGCGAACAGCAGGTCCAGGGTAGCGCTCTGGCCCTGTTTGAGGCCGCCCACGTCCCACACGCCGGTGGCGCTGTTGTAGGTCCCCTTGGACGAGGTGTGGGAGGAATAGGTCAGCGCGGGCAGGATCTGCCCACGAATCTCCCCGGAGGGGTTGGCGGCGGTGTGAATGTTGACGTAGAGGTTGCCAGCCAGCAGGGCCGTCACCAGGGCCGGGGTGAGGGGCTGGCTGGCATCGGTGCTGGCCCAAACTCCGGATGCGGTGTTGCCGCCGCCAAAATCGGGGAACAGGTTGCGGACCACGCCACCGGGCGTCCCCGCGGGCGCCAGGTGGAAGTGGGCGCTGGTCATGGGGCCGGTCAGGGAAGCCGGGTCAACGGTGACGTTGAACGCCAACTGGGCCCGGGCCGCGTTCAGGGTAAAAGTCCCAACGCCCGTCCCTTTGTACCCCGGCGGAACGGTGGGCAACGGCCGTTCCTGGAGGGCGTCCAGTTTGGCGAAGAAGGTGCCTGTCTGGTCGGTGACCCCCACGTGCGTGGCAACGGCGGAGCCAGTCGCCGGGTTGGTCACCTTCAGGTGATAATTCAAGTCGGCCCCGGCGACCACCGGGTCTGGGGCGTCCGTCTTGGTCAGTCTCACGTCCACGGGCAGGTTCCCCAGGCTCTCTAGTTTCAGCCTGCCGGCACCGAACTGGTTGTCCTTGTCCGGAATCCCCATGTCCACGGCGTTGAACTCCAGGTAGCCCTGCAGCTCGCTGGGCGTGAGGTTGGGGTTGTCCTGCAGCACCAGCGCCGCAGCCCCCGCCACGTGGGGCGCCGAGCCGGAGGTGCCACAAAATGCCCCGGAGAATGAATCGGAGGTGCAGTCCGGGCCGGCAATGTCCGGCCTGATGTCACCCACCTCGTTGGGCCCCTGGGAGCTGAACGGTTCCAGCGCGTTGGTATCCCAGCGGGTTGCGCCCACCGCCAGGACGTTCAGCGAGTCGGCGGGCATGGCAATGCTGCCCTCCGGCACCTGGTACTCCAAGTTGTCGTTGAACGAGAAAAGGTCAAAATTAACGTCTCGGGTTGCGCCCGCGTTTTCGATGACGATGAAGTAATTGCCGGCTTCCGGCAGGAAGGCATATAAGGACTCTGTGGGCTTCTGCCCCGGTGTGTCGTCCTGGTAGTTTTGGCTTAAAGCGACCAGGTCACCGTTGCTGCTTCGGACTAGGTACAGGTCGTAGTCCTGGGTGGAGCCTTGGCCGGGGGCCGGCCAGTCGTCCCAGCGGAGCGTGACTATTACCAGGTCACCCTGCAATCCAGAGATGGTGTTGCCCTCGTCGTCAGTACCATTGTAGTTGTGGGCGCCGTTGCCGTTAATGTCCGTGAAGACCCCGGACCAGTGGCGCTGGGCGCTGTTGCCGGCGCTGTTGACCCAAAGGATGCCGCTGGTCTTGGCCATGGTGACGATGTCGCCAATGGGACCCGTGCCGTCGCCCGGGCCGGTATTGAACCAGCCTACCGAGTGGTTGATTACGTCCACCTGCGCAATGTCAATCAGCCAGTCCACCGCCGCCGCCAGGTCATCGCTGTCTTGGATGTTGACCAGGTACAGCTGGGCGCCGGGGGCCATGTCGTGGACGATTTGGGCCACCCTTGTGCCGTGGTTCTCCCCATGGCCGGTGATGTCGTTGTCGATGCGGAAGCTCTTGGCGGTGACCGTGGCAGGGAGCTCCGAGCCCAGGAGCGCCTCGTAGCCGTCGAACCCCAGGTCAACAATGGCCACCTTTACGCCCTGACCGGTGAGACCCGCGGCATGCCATGACGCCGCCGAGGTGGTGTTCACGCCCTGGCTGACCACCTCGGGGTGCGGCCGGTCGGGCCGGTGGACGAAGTTGACGCCCTCCAGGTCCGCCGCCGCTTTAAGGGCCGTGATGGGAAGGGCGACCTTCAAGCGGTCTGCCCGGGCGCGTTGGATCACGCCGCCCAAAGTCTGAATTTTGGCCTGAAGCGCCGTCCCTTTGCCCTGGGCGGTCTCCACCACCACTACCACCGAGCCTTTCACCGTCTCAATACCCTGCTTCTTGGCCTCCTCCGAAGCCGCGGCGGCCGACTGGTCGCCGGCAGTGACCAACCCCTGCAACGCCGAGGCCAGCTTGCGGTGTTTGCCGGCTTTGCCTGGAACGCGCGGGGCTTCCTCAACCTGGGCAGCCCCATCGGAGGCGGGCAGCAGCCAGTGGGGGGCTTCTAGCTGGGAGGGGCGGTCAATCGCCGCCTCCCCTCGGGAATCAAGAGACCCTGACACCACCATCGCCGCCAGGACCAGTCCCAGGACCACCGGGCTCCGGAAGAGCATATTCCAAAGCCGCACCGCTCGTGGCATCTCTCTCCTTACTGGCCAGGCCCGCTGGGCAACGGCCTCAACGGCAAATGGACAAAGGCCACCTCATCCAGTTCTGACAAGGCGCAGAGTTGGTCTAAAGGCGCCATGACGCGAACTTGGGCGTCTCCTCGCCTTTCCTCCATCAACTTGTACTCAGGAGGCAAAGTTGCGCCGGGCCGCTTGAGGTCAATAACCACGCGGACCCGGCCGGCCTGGTAGTCAACTCCTTGTTGCGCCGCTTCCCTGGCGGCGTCGGAAGACAGGGAGAGCTGGTACAACACGGATTCCAGCTTGGGGCACGCGGCGGACTTGGGGGGCACGGCCGGCGCCCGCTCATCCCCCGCCGGCCCCTGGCGGTCTCCGCCTTGCGGGTGGGTGTCGGTGGAGATGTCCAGCCCAGAGCCAGATGAGGTTGGGTGTGCCAAGTCCTCTGTGGCGCTTCTAGTGGTGGCCGGGCCACATCCCAGGCCGAGCGTAATCACGGCAAGGAACAACCCTATGGCCAGAACCCGCTTGCCCGCCGAGCCCGCCGCCGCGCTTTGGTGGACAAGCTTGATTCTCAATGCGCTTCCAAACCCAAACCACATCTAATCCACACGATTCCTGGGCAGTGTAGCCTTGGGCGTCCAGCGCGTCAAGACGGATGTGGTGGCTCAAAGATTATGACGATGGCAACAACTTATTGACATCGTCCCTTCGACAAGAGGGGAAGCGCAACCGAAACCGCGGTGCATGGCGAACTCTCACCCACTTGCACAGTGGGCGCAGCCTTCGCTGCGGCGGGCGCACCCCTGGTTCGCCACGCTATTTGGAGGCCCAGCCCCTGGCGAGTCATCCATGTCTCCTGTCTTTGCCCTGGCGGGCGGCGCTGAGGCAGCTCGGCCGGGACTGGCATGGTGGACAGAGACTCAAGGTGTTGGCGGCGTTACTTAGAACCGGGGATCCACAGCACCGAGGAGATTTCACTGAACTCCCGCCAGAGCTTGCGCCAGGAATCCCCGCCGTCGTCACTGCGGTACAGGTACCCGTAACGGCTCCCCGCGAAAACCACCTGGGGGTCCGAGGGCTGGATGTTCACTACCCACATGGCGGTGTTGGGCTGCACCGGAAGAGGGAGGCTCTCCCAGGTCTTGCCGGTGTCCCGGGAGCGCATCACCGTACCAATGCGTCCGGGGGTGGTATCTCCGATGGTGAGAAAAATGGTTTTGGGACTGCCCGGCTGGACCATGATCCCCCGCGGGTACGTCCAGGGAAACACCTCACGCACGCGCACCGGCTTCCAGGTAGCCCCGTCGTCGGTGCTGGTGAAGACGTCGTTGTTGACCACCACCACCACGGTCTTGGGCGGGCCGGACGTGACGGCCACGTTGTGCACGTCCAGGTTGGGGATGGCGCCGTTAATGCTGGTCCACGTGTCTCCCCGGTCGGTGCTGCGGCGCACCCCGTCCACCTCCAGGCCAACCCAGACATTGCGCCGGTTCAGCGGGTCAATGGCAATGCCGGTTACCCGCGGGGTGCCCACCGCCGGGCAGGTCTCCGCCACCTCCGCCGGGCGTTGCTCCCAGGTCCCACCGCCATCCTTGGAACGGAAGATGGCGGCTGGGGTGGGGGTGCCGGTGCCGGCGAACATGACCTGGGGCTCCACCGGGTCAATGGCCAGGTTCCACACGCAGAAGTTGCTCAGGGGTGAGTCCACCCATTGCCAGTTCATCCCCGCGTTCTGGCTGCGGTAGAGTCCTTTATCGGTGCCCGCATACACCAGCTCCGGCTGGCTGGGGTTGCAGGCGAGGGTGCGCACCAGGGCGTCGGAGTGCAGCCCCTGGTTGATGCCGACGCGCTGCCAGGTCTCGCCGCCGTCGGCGCTGCGAACGATTCCTTGGCCCACCGTGCCCACCAGAACCGTCATCTTGTCTGCCATGGTCGTGCCCCCTTCAGCGTCAAGTTAACCCTGGTGCAAGCCTAACCAGCCCTGCAGATCCACCGGCAGGCGTGGCAAACAGGTGCCGCCAGTGGATGGCAAGTAGTCTAAGGCCCTTGCACGGCCTTGTCAAAGAGTGCCCAGGGCTGGCAAATCAGGGTTTCAACGGAGATTGTCCCAGGGGTCTCCGGTTTGCTATGCTAGGCGGGCGATGAAGGCCACCCTGAACCGACGCGGACTTCTGGCGATGGCAGCTGTGGCCCTGCTGCTAGCGGCGTGGGCGGCACTTTCGGTCCTCAACGGGTGGCCTCCCTTTGCTCGTACCGGCGCCCCGCCTCGCGTCCTGCTGGTGTTGGACCGCTCCGGCAACATGGCACAGCCGTTGACCGACGGGACCGGGACCAAGCTACAGGCCGCGGTGGAGGCGATAGGCCGGGTGGTGCTGCCGGCGCCGGCCGTGTCCTCCAGCCAGCTGGGGTTGCGGGAGTATGGCGGGTCCTGCGCCGGACCCAACACTCAACTGACGGTGCCATTGGCCAGGAATAACGGGGACGCAGTGCGGGGCGCGCTGACCAGTCTCCGTCCCTCTGGGGACACCACCCTGGTCGCCGGGCTACAGCGGGCCATCAGCGACGTTGCGGGGTCAGGAGCCTCCCCGGCTGGGCCAATTGAGATCGTCGTAATCACCGGCGGCGGGGACTCTTGCCAGGCGGCGACGACGGCGGCGGGCCTTCGGGCGGCCATGGACCAGGCGGGCCCAACGGTGAAGTTCCGGTTCCTCGGGATTGACGTGCCCCCCGCCGAGCGGGCCGCCCTGGACAACCTGGTCAGCGCCATGGGGGCAAGCCCTGCATTCTACGCCAGGACCCAGCGGGACCTGGAGGAGGCGCTCAACAAGTTTGTCCTGGACCTCCAGCAATCGGTGGACAACGGCCGGTCCGCCCACGGTCCGGAAGGGGACCGTGGCCGGCCGGAGGCGGCGGCGCCCACCGCCGGGCCCGGTTCCCCAGGGAGCGACGGGACGGCGTCAGGGTCCGGCGTGACTCCCGCTCCCCTCGCCACGCCGCCGGCTCCTACCGGCATTTCTCCCACCCCAACTCCCATCCCTGTTCCCACCGCCACCCCGGTGGCGACCCAGGCTCCCACGCCAACGGTCGCGCCCACGCCCGCTCCCGTTGCCACGCCGACGCCACCTCCCGGTCCAACGAGAGCGCCGGGTTCCAACCGGCCTCCCGTGTTGAACGCCATCGGAGATCAGCAGGTCAGCCAGGGACAGGTCCTGGAGATCCCTTTCTTGGCCACCGACCCCGATGGGGACGCCGTGGAGTTCACTCTGATCACTCGACTCTTCCCTCCCTTCTGCGCCCTCATCCGCACTGACCCGGGCGCCGCCCACCTTCGCTGTGCTCCGAGCTCCACCGACTCGGGCGCCTTCGTTTTCGAACTCACCGCCGAGGATAACGGCACTCCATCCCTATCCGTTTCTCAGTCCTTTACATTGAGGGTTAGGTAGGCGGCCCGGTCCCCATAGGCCCACTGGCCCGTCGTTGCACTTCGGCCGGCGGACCCGCGCCCAGCGAGGGCTGCGTGAGCCCAACTTCCTCCGAACCTCCGTGCCCCCCTGTCCCGAACCGGCCGTGCCACCGATGCCCGGAGCCGGTTTGCTATAATGGCGGCGTCTTGGTGGCTTTTGTGGCTTGCTTAGTTTCCGGGAGGCAGCGCCTGGTCAATGTCCCGCACCGTGGTTGGCATCGATGTCGGCGGCACTTTCACGGACATCGCCATTCTGGAGGACGGGAGGCTGCGGGTCCATAAGCTGCCTTCAACCCCCGATGATCCCTCCCGTGGCGTGCAACAGGGCGTGGCCGAAGCGGGAGTCGCCGGGGCCGACTTCGTCCACGGCTCCACGGTGGCCACCAACGCGTTGCTGGAGGGCAAGGGCGGGCGCACCGCCCTGGTCACCACCAGGGGCTTTGAGGACGTGCTGGAGATCGGACGCCAGAACCGGGCGGAGCTGTATAACCTCAACCTGGAGCGGCCGCCGCCGTTGGCCCCCAGGGAGCTGCGCTTCGGCCTGCCGGAGCGGGTGGACTACACCGGCGCCATCCTGGAGGACCTGCCGCCCCAGGCAGTGGAAGCCCTGGTCTCCCTGGTGCAGGAGGCCCAGGTGGATGGGGTAGCCGTCTCCTTCCTGTTCTCCTTCTTGAATCCGCTCCACGAAGAGATGGTGCGGTCGGCCCTGGAGAAGCTTCCCAATCGCCCCTTCATCTCCATCTCCAGCCGGGTGCTGCCCGAGTTTCGGGAGTACGAGCGCACCAGCACGGTGGTGCTCAACTCCTACGTGGGCCCGCTGATGGCCCGTTACCTGGGCCGGCTGGAGCAGTCCCTGGGCCACGGGCTGCGCATCATGCAGTCCTCGGGGGGCAGCATCACCGCCCGGCTGGCGGCGGAGCAGCCGGTGCGCACCATCCTCAGCGGCCCCGCCGGGGGTGTGGTGGGAGCCTTCTACACCGGCGTCCAGGCCGGCTACCCGGACCTGATTACCCTGGACATGGGCGGCACCTCCACCGACGTGTCCCTCTGCCCCGGCCGGATTAAGGAGACCACCGCCGCTACCCTGGGCGGCTACCCCATCAG
>JBGPJN010000074.1:0-11909 GCA_041485445.1 Dehalococcoidia bacterium | reverse complement strand
TGTCATTGCTACGAAAATGGCTCCCTCTCCCTCGATGGGAGAGGGTTGGGGTGAGGGTGATACCCCTCACCTTAATCCTCTCCCACAAGGGGAGAGGAGACCGGTTTCTAATCCGTGGTTGGGCCATGATTGGCCGGAGCATGGACGATTCCATGAGCACAATGCCAAGTCAATTGATAGCTGGTTTAACCCCTCAAGCCGCCAGTCGCATCTGCATGGAGCAATGCCGCGCCGGGTGCTGCCGCGGCCCGCTGATCCTGCGTCTGGCGGCGGATGAGGTGGCGGCGTTTCAGGCTTCTGCCACTGCGCTGGGCGTGGCGGCCCAGGTTACTCCCACGTCCTATGGCGGCGGGTGGGTGCGCTTTGGCGACCACGCCGGCCAGTGCTGCCCCATGCTGGACCAGGCCACTTGGGCCTGCCGCATCTATGAAGCCCGGCCCCAGCGCTGCCGGGCCTTTCCGGAGCGGCCCACACCGGGGTGCGCCATCTCCGGCGGGTGAAGGGTGCCAACCGTAGGGGCGAGGCAAGCCTCGCCCCTACCCAAGAAACCTCCGCGCTCCCTGCGTGCGTTCTCTGTGGTTAATCATCCCTCGGGTTTAGGCAGCGCGTACACTCCCCGGTACTCCTCCGGCAGCTGCGCGGCCACCCGCTGCATAATCATCTCGCTCAGGCTGTTCACCACCTCCCGGCTGAGGCGGCCCTCCACCACTGGCAGGGTGAAAGGCTGGCCAATGTGCACCCGGAAGCGGCACAGGGGGAAAGGCATGCGCCAGGTGGGGCACCGCTCCGTGCCGGTGATGCCCACGGGCAGGATGGGGGCCTGGGAGCGCAGGGCCAGGTAGGCGGCGCCCGACAGCCCCTCCTGCATGGCATGGTCCAGGCTGCGGCGCCCCTCGGGGAAGATCACCACCGCCTGGTCGCGGCTGAGCAGGTCCAGGGAGAGGCGCAAGGCTCCCGCCCCGGCGCCACCGCGGTCCAGGGGGAACACGTTGCAGCCCCGCAAGAGCCAGCCCAGGACCGGGTTGGCGAACAGCTCCCGCTTGCCCAGAAAGCTCAGCCGGCGGTGCAGGCTGGCCGCCAGCAGGGGCGGATCGTGGTTGGACAGGTGGTTGGCCACCACAATGAGGGGGCCAAAGGGCGGCACGGCCTCCAGCCCCACCACCTCCATGCGCCCAAACACCGAGAAGCAGAACCGGGCCAGCGCCCGGCCGGGGCGGTACAGCCACGGCATGGGCTAGGCGTTGTCCCCGATAGGGGCCGAGAAGGGCGGGGAATCGGGGCCATCGGCCCGGCATCGATCCCGAATCATGCCCAGGATCTGCTCCACCACCTGGTCCTCCGTCAGCCCCTCAGTATCCAGCAGGCGGGCGTCTTCGGCGGGGGTCAGCGGCGAATCGGCCCGGTGGGAGTCCAGATCGTCCCGCTCATTAATCTCTTTGAGCACCTGTGGGTACTCCACCTCCCGGCCCCTTAGCCGCATCTCCTGCCAGCGTCGCCGGGCCCGTTCGGCGGGAGAGGCGGACATGAAGAGCTTGAGGTCGGCCTCGGGCAGCACCACCGTGCCGATGTCCCGTCCCACCATCACCAGCTTCCCCGCCGCCGCCAGCCGCCGCTGCTGCGCCACCAGGGCTTCGCGCACCTGGGGCACGCGGGCCACCAGGGAGACGTGGCGCTCCACGTCGGGGTCCCGGAGCTCCCGGCTGACCTCCAGCCCGGAAACCACCACCCGGGCGCCATTCTGGCCTTTCAGGTCAATGGGGGACTGCTGGGCCAGCTCACCCAGGAGCTGGAGGTCATCCATGGGGACGGCCCTTTGCAGCGCCAGCCAGGTGATGGCCCGGTACATGACGCCAGTGTCCAGAAACTGGTAACCCAGCCGCTGGGCCAGCTTCAGCCCCACCACGGTCTTGCCTGCGGCCACCGGGCCGTCGATGGCGATCACTCCAATCCGGCTCCCCAAGGCACGCCTCCCCTGCATTATTTCCAGGGGGATTATAGCACTGGAACTGCAATCTGCTTGGCTTGCCATAAATCAAAGCCTTGGGATACAGTGAACTCTAGCCTATTGGCTCCCGGATACCGTGGGTGCCCATTCCTGGCGACAGTCATCCGAGCAACGGAGGCGATGGGTCAGTCTGCGCGCACGCTCCTGGGACGGCACTGGCCCGCCGGGGGCCTGGCGCTGGTCGCCGGCGCCTACCGGCTCCTGGTGCAGGCGCTCGGCGTGCTGCCGGGCGACCGTTGGCTGCTGCTGACGGTCCAGGGGTGGCGTGCCCCGTGGCTGGATCGCGCGGCCCTGGCCATCACGCTGGTGGGCTGGTGGCCGGTGTCCAGCGCCCTGGCGGTGCTGCTCTTCGCCGGTTTGCTGCTGACGAGGCGCAGGCGGTACGCGCTGATGGCAGCCCTCATCCCGGTGGCGGTGGTGGCCGGCTACGGGCTGAAGCTGCTGGTGCACCGGCCCCGGCCCGATCTCCTGGTCATTGGGCCGGCCGCCGGGGGGTTCAGCTTCCCCAGCCTGCACGCCCTGTTCGCGGTCTTATTCGGTGGCGTGCTGATGCTCCTGGCGCAGGACCTGGTGGCGCGCCGGCGGCTGCGCTGGACGCTGCAGGGACTGATAGTGCTGCTGGCCGCCGGGGTGGGAGCCTCTCGCGTGTACCTGGGTGTCCATTGGCCCAGCGACGTCCTGGGCGGGTACCTGCTGGGCATCCTGTGGGTGCTGGAGTGGCGGTGGCTGCGGGAGCGGTTGCCCAGGGGTGTGGTCGCCAAGGCGGACGGGCCACCAGTTGGTGTGGTCTGAGCAGTCCAGAAATGGCCCAATCCGTTGGGCCCGGCAAGGGGGTTTGGATGAACTACATAGATATCATCGTTTTGGGGGCTTGGGGACTGGCCGCCCTCTGGGGCTTCCTCAAGGGGTTGGTCCAGATGGTGGTTCCCCTGGTGGTGGTGGTGGCCGGGCTGGCCCTGTCCACGCGTCTGGCCGAGCCAGTTGGCAACCTCTTCGCCCGCTTCACCCAAAGCGAAAATCTCCAGACCATCCTGGGCTACGGGGCCATTGTCTTCGGACTCATCGTGGTCGCCATGGTGTTGAGCATGGTGGTTAAGTTCATGCTGAAGTTTATTCCTCTGGCCGGGCTGGCTGACAAGCTGGGCGGGGCGCTGGTAGGCATCATGGTGGGGTTCGTGCTGGTGTCCGGGGCCCTGGTGGCCCTGCAGAAGTTCCCCGTGGGGGAGATCAAGGCGGACATAGACCAGTCGGTGGTGGGCAACGCCATCGCGGACCGGTTCAGCTTGGTGATCAGCGCTTTCGGGCTAATCCCCGACGACTGGCGTTCGCGGGCCGAAGACCTGAAGGATAAGGCGCAGGAGGCGGTGCCGCCCCTGGTCCCCGGCGCGCCTAAATAGGGCAGTGGTTCAGTTTGCTGTGGTATGGAGTGGGGCCTCAATACGTCACACCGGCGAAGGCCGGTGTCCAGATACAAGCGTGGTTGATCCTTCCGCGGAAGGATGATGGATTCCGGCTTGCGCCGGAATGACGAGGACCTAACTGAACCACTACCCTAAATAGCTAGCGGTTGACAATTCCCGATGCCACGGGTAGACTTTGAGCCAATGAGCCGGACCGCTACATGGCTACGGTTTTGTACCTGTCCCCCCACATAGGGAGCAGCTACATCGTTCACGCCGAACGCCCTGCGCCCACCCAAGCTTGAGCCGAGGGGTGGGCGTTTCATTTTGTCCCAGTGCTAGGAGGCCGTTATGAGCACCCGTCAGGCGCCCAATCAGGAGAAGATCTACCAGAAGAGCCTGGAGCTGGCCCGCACGGCCTCGGGGCCCGGCATCGTCCCCTACCTGGAAGAGGAAGTGGAGCGGTTTGAGCAGGAGGTCGCCAGGTTCCGGGCCGGCCAGATGGAGGAGCGGGAGTTCCAGCCCTTCCGGCTGCGTCAGGGAATCTACGGCCAGCGGCAGGCCGACGTCCAGATGATCCGGGTGAAAGTCCCCGGCGGCATCCTCACCCCTGAGGCGCTGGAGGTTCTGGGCGAGATCGCCGAGAAGTACGCCCCGCTGCAGAAGGGACACCTGACTACCCGGGAGAACGTGCAGTACCACCACGTGCCCCTGGCCGACTGCGCCACGGTCATGCGGCTCTTGGGGGACGTGGGTCTCAGCACCCGGGAGGCTTGCGGCAACACCGTGCGCAACGTGGTGGGCTCGCCCACCGCCGGCGTCTGTCCCGACGAGGTGTTTGACCCCACGCCGTACCTGGCGGCCTACGTGCGCTTCGGGATGCGCCATCCCCTGGCCCAGAACTTTCCCCGCAAGTTCAAGACCTCCTTCACCGGCTGCGACAGCCACGACGCCGTGGCCTCCCTGATCCACGACGGCTCCTTCGTGGCCCAGGTTCGGGTAGTGAACGGCGTCTCGCGGCACGGCTTCCGCGTCTACATCGGCGGCGGCAGCTCCATCCAGCCCAAGCTGGCCAAGGTCCTTTACGACTTTGTGCCGGTGGAGGACTTCCTGCGGGTGGCCCAGGCGGTGTGGACCGTCTTTAACAAGGCCGACGTCCTTCGCAAGAACCGCATGATGGCCCGCATCAAGGTGCTCATCGACAAGATCGGCATGGACGCCTTCCGCGCCCTGGTGGACGCGGAGCTGGCACAGATTGGCCCCATAGACCCCACGCCACTGATGAACCTGGAGGAGCTGCACCGGGAGACGCCGCCCAAGCCCGCCCGCGCCGGCCGCAACGGGCACCAGCCGCCGGAGGAGTTCCGCCACTGGCGGGAGACCAACGCCCAGGAGCAGAAGCAGGCCGGGTTTTACATGGCCACCGTGAAGATCCCCCTGGGTGATATCCAGCCCCAGCAGTTCTACGCCCTGGCGGACCTGGTGCGCAGGCACACCGGCGGGCGCACCCGGGTCACCCAGGAGCAAAACCTGCTCCTGCGCTGGGTGCCCGAGGCCAACCTGTACCCGGTGTGGCAGGCCCTCAAGAAGATCGGCTTGGCCGACGGCGACGCCAACTCCATCACGGACATCGTCTCCTGCCCCGGCACCGACAGCTGCAAGCTGGGCATCACGTCATCCATGGGGCTGGGCCAGGCCATCCGAGAGAGCATGGCCTCCTGGAACGGCCTGCTGGAAGACCCGCTGGTGAAAAAGATGCATATCAAGATGAGCGGCTGCCCCAACGGCTGCTCCCAGCACCACGTGGCCAGCATCGGGTTCCACGGCGCGGCCATGAAGGGGCCTTCCGGCGAGCAGGTGCCCGCCTACGAGGTGCTGCTGGGCGGCAGCTACGGCGGCGCCAGCATTGACGGCACCCGCTACGGGCAGCGGCTGGCGGGGATGAAGGTGCCCGCCAAGTCCGTCCCGGCGTTTGTGCGGGACGTGACCGCCTTCTACCAACAGACCCGGCAGGAGAGCGAGGAGTTCAGCCAGTTTGTGGACCGGGTGGGCGTCAAGGCCTTTGAGCCCATCGCCACCCCCTACCGGGAGATTCCCGCCCTCACGGACCAGTCGGTGGACACCTACATGGACTGGAGCAAGACCATGCTGTACAAGGTGGAGCGCGGCGAAGGGGAGTGCTCGGTCTAGGGGGGCAGTCCCCAGGCCTTCTACCGTCCTCCCTGCGTGCCCCTTGGGGGCGAACGGCAGGGGATCGTCAGGATCAAGAGCGCCCGTGCGTGGTCCCACAGTTTGGCCACCATCGGGCGCTTCCTTATGGCCGGCGTCGCAACCGATCCACCCCCCATGTTCACCATTGATGTCACCTTTCGGAACCACTTGGCGCCGCAGGAGTGTGTTGGTGACACAACCGTTGGTGTTCGGCAACTTACACTGCTATACTTGCCCTCTGCCGGGCACCAAGCGGTACGATAGTGTCATCAACTACGCCCGGACATTTGCCTAGGAGCATCAACCATGACCATCACCATGCAAGGAGCCTGGACCGTCGCCGTCAAGAGCAAGGACGCCGCCTTCGCGCAGCGCTTTGTCATCCAGGGCAGCGCCGGCTCCGACGGCATCTACGGCGGTACCGTGGGGAGTCCCGCCGTGGCGGTCACTGGAGACCAGTGGTCCATCACCATTCAGCACAACCCCACCGGGCCGGCGGGATGGACGCCCTCCGCCGAGCGCCTGACCTGGCCAGTCCAAGTGGCCGGTCAGGTAAGGTTCGACATCGACTCCAACGACACCGGCGGCGACCAAGACTACAACGATCTAATTTTGACTTGCTCCACCCCAGCCAACGACTCGGAGTTTGTGCTTTACGGAAAAGTGCAGTCCTACTCGGGACTATGCAAGTTTAACCCCTGTTTTGGGTTCCCGTGGGCGGTCATTGACACCGCGGGATCCCTCAAAGACCTGCTGCAATATGCCTCGGTGCGGGCCGTGCTGGAGAAGCTGTACCCAGAGCGTCTCAAGGTGATCCGCCGTCCCATTCCCGAGCCTGATCCCACGCCCTTCCGTCCCATGATGATCCCGCTGGCCGAGTTGGCGGAGGACACAACCTCGCAGGTCGTTGCGGGCAACACCAAAATGGAGCGCCAGGCAGTCCAGATGTCGGTGCAGGCAGCGATGCTAGCCACCAGCCTGCGGCGGCCCCTAGGCTCCGCCGCGTTCCGGGATATCGCATCCCACGTGTCGGACATCGCCAAGCTGGGGGACCGATTCCACCTGGCATGCTCTGTGGAGGACCGCCCCGGCCTGCTGTTGCGCTTTCTGGAGTACGACCGCACCGGCGCGGAGCTGGCGGGCGGTCCCTACACTGGCACGGGGAGCCGGCAGATTCTGGGGCTGACGGTCACCGACGAGCAGGGCAACTACATTTTCCGCTTCACCCGCACGCTGGCTGACATTGCCGCGGAAGTGGGCGACGTGGCGGCAGGGGCCGACTTGGCCACCGAGCTGCGGCCCGACGTCTTAGTGCAGGTCATCACCGGCGGGGCAACCACCGGCGTGCTCTTTGAGACCGCCCTGTATTCCAACATCCCGAATCTCAAGCGCATTGACCTGTGCATCCCGCAAAGCGTCCTCAACCCCGGTCTCACCGCCTGTCAGGGCGGACGCGCCATTCAGGCCATCGGAAATATATTCACCATCCTGGGCGTGGGCAACACCCTGGACGCCGCCGGCCGGATTACGTCTACACATCCCTCCGGCCCCCAGATCACACGCGGCGCGTGGGTGGGCGGGCTGCACATGTTCGCCTGCTTCACGGATCACCCCACCGTCAACCGCTACACCATCAGATACCGGCAGCCGGGCGGCTCGTGGTCTTTTGTTCAGGAGAACTATACCCATATCTTCATCCCCTTCATCGGCGATCCGGCCAACCCGGCCCACAAGGTGGGGCCCTTCGACTCCCTGCTGACGGTGGACGGCGGCCCCCCTGCCACAGTCCCGGCGTACAAGAACATCGAGTCGGACCCGGCATGGGTCATCACCCACCGGCTGCGCAAGATAATCCTGAGCAGCGGACTGTACGCCAGCGCGCTGTACGCCGACGCCGCCGGCACAGTGGAGTTCTGGATTGAAGGCTACAATGCCGCGGGGAACAAGGTGGCGGGGGCCAACGATGTCATCAGCCTGTTCATTGACAACCGCCCAGTCTTTGGCAACATTGACACCATCTCCATGGGCGGATTGGCGCCTGGCGAGTGCGGGCTCTTCGATCTGCCCAGCCCCAACGAGCCGTTGGCCATGCGCTTCAAAGTGGAACATCCCGGCGGCTTCCTGCAGGAGTACAGTGTGGGCGTGCTGCGCGGCTCCGCCGCACCCGTAGGCGTAAGCGACCTTACTCCGCCGGCGCAGCCGTTGAGCCTGGTCTACAACCTGCCGGTCCACCTCAACTTCTTCTTCGGTACGTTTAACGGGGTTTCACCGGATGGGGATGCCTACGTGGTGGCAGAGCTCCAGCCGACCAGCGGCGCCTGGTTGCCGGCGGGTAAGAACTTCTGCGCCTTCGCCTTTGAAATCTACGCCACACCCCGGATCACCGACGGCTTTAGCGTGGGAGGCCAGTCGCGCCGGGACCTGGAGCTGATCGGCATCAGCTACAACCCGCCCGGACCGTAATCGGAGGCGGAGCCGGGGCGCAACCGCCGCCATTGGGTTGGAGCGCCCCAACCCTTTCCCACGGGGGAGGGAGAGCAGAAATCTGGTCAGGCGCCATGAAGCGTGGGGAGGGAGGTGGGGGTTGGGGGCAGGTCAATGTCTGTCAGCCGCAAAAAGGCCCTGGGGTATGCCGATCAGCTCATCTCCCGGCCGCGGGGCCGGGTGACGGTCAAGCTGCGCCAGGGCCAGGAAGGGGTCACCCTGCTCCACCAGGGCAAGGCCGTCACCAAGTGCCACCTGAACCGATCGGGGATGCGCGCCGCCACCTTCATGGCCCAGGCCCTGGGGGTAAGGGTGCCGCCCCTGGGGGCCACGGTGGAGGCCCGGGTGTCCACCGGCGTCCTGTGGCGGGCAGTATCCATCTCCTGCCTGGACTTCCGCAAGCAGGCCAGCTACATCCTGCTGGAGCGGCTGCTGGCCGAGGCGGAGCAGATGCGGGGCGAGTCGGCGGAAGGAGTGTAGTAGCCTGCTTAACCGCTCATCCTTCGCCAAGCTCAGGATGAGCGGGATTTGCTCTGCAGCCTCGGCGCCTGCCCTGAGCGGGCCGAAGGGTGCTCTGCGGTGACTCGCTGGGGCGGAGTAGTCGGCCCTCTCAGCTCCGCAGCCAGCGGGTGAACCGCCGCCAGGCGGAGCCGCCCGGCTCCAGGGGCTGGCCGCGCCAGCGCTTCTCGTAGCCGCCCGTTGCTACGGGCTTGATGAAGAGCATCAGGTACGCCACGGCGATGGTCCCCAGTCCCACCACGATCAGTACGCCCATGCCCCGCCAGCCCATGGAGACCCGCAGCAGCGCCGCAATTAGAAACACCACCAGGCCAGTTAGCATGAGCTTGCCCGCGGTGATGGCGGGCCACCGGCCGCCGCCGCCGGGCTGGCGCCGATCCCCGTCGGCACCGCTGGGCGGCAGAGCCCGCCTGGGGTCAGGCGTGCGGGAGGCCCGCCGCGCCGGCTTCCCCAGCTTGGGGGCCGCATCGGCGGGAGACGCTTCCTCGGACCGTTTCAGGATCTCTTCAATCTCGTCCTGATAGTTTTTCGGCATAGGCCCTCCGCTGCTGGGACTTATCACCGAAAGCCGGTTGCTCCGGCTCCCCTGAGAGTGGAGGGTGCTGGCGCGACGGGATCCACCACCTCTCCACCGCCGGCCCCCGCCTATAAAAGGAAGAGAGCAAGACCATTATAGTTGACCTTGGCAGCGTGGGGAAGCGGGCTGCCCCTTTTCGTGGCCGGCGCTTCTCGCCTATAATACGGCCCGCATTCCCAGCAGCAGCGGCGGGCCGAAGGCCCCTGGTACGGGCCTGCCAGGTCCGCCGACGAAACACACCCGGTGAAACGTGTGAGGAGGAGCCTATGCCCACTCCCGGATTTGTCAAGGTCGCCCAGGCGGACGAGCTTTCCCCAGGACAGATGAAGATGGTGGAGGTAGGGGAGGACCAGGTCTTGCTGGCCAATGTGGATGGCACCATTTACGCCTGCGCGGATATCTGTTCCCACGCCTATGCCTCACTGTCCGAGGGGGACCTCACCGGCGCCGAGGTGCAGTGCCCGCTGCACGGGGGTTCCTTTGACGTGACTACCGGCGAGCCCATGAGTGCCCCCGCCGAGGACAAGATCAAGACCTACCAGGTGCGCCTCTCCGGCGGGGATGTGCTCCTGGGCCCGGCCCAGGAGTGAAGGCCGGCTGGGGCCGGCGGCTCAAGGCGGGAAGGTGAACGCTATGACCAGGGACCGCCAACCGTAAGTTCTCCGCGTCCTCAGCGTTCTCTGCGGTGATTGGATAGGTTCTTAGCCACCCTTCACCAGCCGGAAGTCCAGTTCCAGCCTGATATTGTCCTCCAGGCTCAGCACCAGGGCCACCCTGGGTACCTGCATCTCAAACCGGCTGAAGGGGAAACCGGTGGTCGCCTTGCCGGTGGCGCCATCGGCGGTGAAGATGGCGGTGGCGTCCCACACCAGGCTGCTGGTGACCCCATGGACGGTCATGTCCCCCACCAACTGGAACTGGGCCGCGCCGCTGGCCGGCAGAGGCGCCGCCAGTCCACGAAGCTCACGCAGCACAAACTCGGCCGTGGGGAACTGGGCGGTGTCCAGAGCGCTGCGACGGACGTAGTTGTCCCGCCGGGTCTCGTCGCTGCGCAGGCCGCCCAAGTCCACGGTGAATTTGGACGCATCGCCGATGATGGCATTGCCCGGCCCCAGGACCAGCTGCCCCTTCACCGCAGTGGTTTCTCCCACGGCATCGTTGGGCAGATTTGCGCCGGCCAACTGCTCCCGCACCCGATAGCGGGCCACCGTGCTCTGGCCCAATTCCAGACTGACCTGGCCCCCGGGCGCCGGGGCGGGGGTATGAACTGGCGTAGGGGCGGGCGGCGCCACGGTTGGGGGCGGAGGCGTGACGGCCAGGCTGGTGGGCGCGGCAGTGGGAGAGGGAACCGCCATTGGAGTGGGGGCTCCCGGCGCCGGGTTAGTGGCGGCCGGCATCCCGGACTGCGCCGTGGGGCCGGGCCGGGGTGTGACGGCCGCCGCGGGAGCGCCGCAGGCCAGCAGGCCGACAATCCCGGAAGCCAACAACGCCAGCCGAAACCGGAGGAGGAACACGCCACACCTTCTTACGCTACGAAATTAGGGTGGAGCGGGAGTTCTGTTTTTGCGCAAGGCAGCCGGGGTATCGCCAGGCGAGGCACCGGCGCGGGGGCCGAAAAACTAGGGCGCCCCGCCCAAGACCCAAGCAGGCACAATGCTCAGCGGATGCCACTTGGCCGGCGGCCAGTAGACGAACCAGGCCTTGCCCAGGATGTTGGCCGTGGGGACGGTGCCCCAGCTGCGCGAGTCGTTGCTGCTGGGCCGGTTGTCTCCCAGCACAAAATACTCGCCCTCAGCCAATCGCATCTTGGCCATTTCCGACAGGTCCCGGGCCTGCAGGTAGGGCTCCTGCTGCGCCACCCCGTTGACGTGGGGGGTGCCCCGCCGGATCTCCACCTCGTCCCCCGGCACCGCAATCACCCGCTTCACAAAGTCCCGGGTGGGGTCCTTGGGGTATCGGAACACAATAACATCGCCCCGCTGGGGGGGATGAATCGCAAAACGCTCTTCCGGGAGGTTCGCGTCCCAGAAGGGGATAATCCTGGAAAGTCGCTCCTGGTCGATGCGCGAGTAGACCAGTTTGTTAACCAACAGGTACTGCCCGCCCTGCAGAGTGGGGTACATGCTGGAGCCCTCCACCTTGAAGTTCTGGATGGTGGTTTGGACCCCCAAAAAGACCAACAGGGCCAGCAGCACCGCTTCCAAAAACTCTCTAGCGCCGGAGGACATACTCTACCGCCTCAACCCGGGCTTCGCGGAGCACAGGTTCATGGACTCATTATACCACCCGGGCTTTGCCGCCCCGCCGGCCACCTCCGGAGCGTGAATGCTAACAGTCTTGGGACCTGAAGAGCCCGTGCATAAAGCTCATAACTCAGGCTGACGAAATCCCCCTTTGCCCCCATTTCCTTCCACTTCGCTAAGGCAAGGCCAGGGGGGGTTGGGGGGGTTGCGCCGCGTAAATCGCTCAACCGATGCAGATACTCATGTGAGGCCCAGGGAGTGGGACGCTCCGGCGCGATGGCCACGATAACATTCAGGGGCTTCCCATTGTCGCCGCAAGGGCCTTGCCCCCGCTGGTTGAGTAGGCCCGACCGCGGTCGGGACGTATCGAAACCCGTCTCCCCGTTGGTCTCGATACGTCCCGATTTTATCGGGACTACTCGACCAGCGAGTGGAGGAAAATGAAAGGGCCGTGCGATGACATTCAGGGT
>JBGPJN010000073.1:0-12064 GCA_041485445.1 Dehalococcoidia bacterium | reverse complement strand
CGCGCAGCTGGGCCATGTCCCGGCGGTAGGCCTCCGCCAGGGCGCGGCGGTCGGTGGTGTGGAGCACGAAGCGGGCGCCCTGCTGCACCCAGTAGGCGGACAGCTTCATGTCCTGATGGTGCACCAGCACCGGCACGCCGTGGGCCTCCGAGGTGGCGATGACCTGCTTCACCGTGTCCCGGTACTCGGGCCGGTCGTACTGGTCCGGGAAGCCCACGGAGATGCTCAGGTCGTTGGGGCCTACGAAGATGCCGTCAATGCCCGGCACCTGCAGGATCGCCTCCAGATTGCGCACCGCCGCCACGCTCTCGATGCCGATGATGGCGATGTTGTGTTTGTTGCGCTCCTCCAGGTAGGCGCGGGCCGCCGGGCTCACATGCCGGCCCGAGTCCATCACCTGCCGCGCCGCCTCGCCCTTCAGCGGCCGCCACTTGGCGGCGCCCACCACCTCCTTCACCTCCGCCACGGTTTCGCAGTATGGGGCCAGCACCCCCTGGGCGCCGGCGTCCAGGGCCATGGTCACGTAGTGCGAGTCGGGGATGGGGATGCGGATGATGGGCACCACGCCAGTGCTGCTGAAGGCGGTCAGGTAGTCGCCCAGCTCGGCCCGGCTGCGCGGGCTGTGCTCGGTGTCAATGACCACGTAGTCCAGGCCGATGCCGCTGAGCACCGGCGCCCACCGCGCGTCGCGCCCGTGGGTAATCATAGTGCCGTAAACGCGGCCCCCCGCTTTCAGGGTTGCCTTCAGCTCCGCGCCGTTCATGACGTATCCCCCTTTAGTAGTGGTTCCGTTTGCCGTAATAGGATATGGAGACTCTGTCCGTCACACCGGCGCAGGCCGGTGTCTAGATGCAAGTGTGGTTGGGTTGCACTGATGGATTCCGGCCTCCGGCTTTCGCCGGGGCAGGCTTTTGCGCCGGAATGACGAGGCCCTAACTGAACCACGCCCCCTTTTTCAGTTACTGGCTAATGGATTTATTGGTAAATCATGAACTCAATCAGGTTCTGGTCCGGGTCCCGGGCGTACAGGCTCAGGGAGGGCGCCAGCCCGCGGCCGCGGCCGCCGGCACGCTGCACCGGCCCGCGGATCACCTCCACCCCCGCCTCCTTCAGCTTCCGCTGGCACTCCGCCACCGTCCCTTCCCAGACGAAGCAGATGTCCGTGCAGCCGGGCACCGCCGTGGGCCCCCGCAGGCTGGCGGTGTACCCCTCGGGGTGGACGTTGATCTTGGACTCTCCCACCTGGATGGAGAAGCCATTGGCCTTGCCGGCCCGCCACTCGGCCTCGTTGTTGATGGGGAACCCCAGGCGCTTGTAGAAAGCAATGAGCCGCTCCGCGTTGGCGGTGGGCATGGCAATGTGGTCAATTCCAGCGACGGGCATTGCTCTCTCCTTATGCGACGCGCTCAAATGCGCGCGACTGGCGGTGTTATGGGGGGCCACCGCGTTGGCGGGAGGCCCCTATCTGGGCGCTGCGGGTTGTCCCTGCCGGGCCACTTGGGACAGGAACTCCAGCACCAGCCCGCGGGTCTGCTCCGGCTCGTTGGTCAGCAGGCCGTGCTCCGCGCCCGGCACGATGTGGAGCTGGGCCCCCCGTATGGAGGCATACAGCTGATGGGAGCAAGCCACGGGGATGCGGGTGTCGGCGTCGCCGTGGACGATGAGGGTGGGCATGGCCAGCTCCCCCAGCCGGTCCTGGATGGAGTCCCCAATGTCTAGGTAGCTCTGGATGGTCTTGGCCAAGCCATCAAACTGCTCCAGGTTGATGTGGCGCAGGCGCCCGAACCGTTCCGGGTCCCGCTGGCGCAGGGCAGGCCAGCGACTCTCCAGGGCCTGCTCCACCGCCGCCGCCTTGCCCAGCCGCCGGGTGGTGGCGCGCAGCTGGTCCAGCTCCCGCTGCCGCACCGCCCGCTCCGGCTCCTGGCAGTAGGACATGGAGTTAATCAGCAGCAGCGTTTCTGTCATGCCCGGATAGTCCAGGGCGAACCGCATGGCGATGGGTCCGCCGGCCGAGGACCCCAGCACGTGGGCGCTGCGGATCCCCAGGTGGTCCAGCAGGCAGCGCACGTCCTGGGCGTAGTTGGGGATGGAGTACCCGTCCGCCGGGGTTTCCGAGCTCCCCGTGCCCCGGCGGTCCGGGAAGACCGTGGTGAACCGGCTGGACAGGGCCGCGGCGTGGTTCGCCACCAGCCCCGCGCCGCCTTCGCCGCCGCCCAGGCCGCCGTGGAGCATGACCAGGGCAGGGCCATGGCCGTCAACCTCAAAGTACATGCGGTAGCCGTTAATCTGGGCTTCTGGCATCTTTCGTCCTCCGCGTCCCAGGGGTGTGCCGCCTATGTTAGTCCGCCCGCGCCCTGGTGGCAAGCGGGCTGTGACAGTTTTACCTTGACAACCAAAAGCGGGCACCATACAATCCCAACAAATCAGGCCACACAATCCCAGGCTGATATCTCCCGCAAGCAGAAAGGAAGAAGCTATGAACCGCTGGCCCAAGGTCCTGTACAAGGAAGAAGGCATGCGTGAAGGCATGCAGATCGAGGCCGCTAACATCCCGGTGGACGATAAGATCGAGCTGCTGGACGCCCTGTCGGAGACGGGGTTGAAGAGCATCGTGGTGGGGTCCTTCGTCAGTCCCAAGTGGACGCCCCAGATGGAGCGCATTGACGAGATCGTCACTCGCTTCCGGCCCAAGGCCGGCGTCACCTACACCGCCTTGGCCCTTAACTCCCGCGGTGTGGAGCGGGCCAAGGCCTACTCGCCGCCCCTGACCATCGAGCGGGACCACTACCCCCGCCTGACCTGCCATATGTGCGACGTCTTCGTGCGGCGCAACACCAACCGCACCCAGATGCAGGAGATGGAGCGCTGGCCCCAGATTGTGGCCCAGGCCCAGGAGCGCAGCATTCGCGCCGCGGGCATCGGCTGCAACGCCAGCTGGGGCTCCAACTTCCTGGGCGAGTTCCCTGTGGACAGCCTGATGGCCCTGCTGGAGCGGGAGCACAGCATGTGGGACGAGGTGGGGATCAAGGTGGTGAGTTGCTCCATGGGCGACCCCATGAGCCACTGCACCCCGGCCAAGGTGGAGGAGAGCGTAACCCGGGTGAAGGAGCGCTGGCCGGAGATCAACCACTTCCGCCTGCACCTGCACAACGGCCGCAACATGGCCATCGCCTCGGCCTACGCGGCCATGCGGGCGCTGGGGCCGGAGGACACCCTGGAGCTGGACGGCACCATCGGCGGCTACGGCGGCTGCCCCTACTGCGGCAACGGCCGGGCTACCGGCATGGCCCCCTCGGAAGACCTGCTCCACATGATGGAGGATATGGGCATCCCCACCGGCGTGGACATTGACAAGCTGATCGACTGCGTCTGGATGGCCGAGCGGATTATCGGCCGGGAGCTGTACGGCCACGTGTCCAAGGCCGGGCCGCGGCCCAAGCGGGTGGAGCAGCTCTACGATATGAACATGCCTTTTGTGGAGACGCTGGACCAGGCCAAGCACTTCAAGCAGGGTCCCAGCGCCTACGAAGGCGGCATCTACCCCTACAGCGAGCCGGTGACCAGCCCCTACCGGGAGCGGGTGGAGGCGGGCAAGCCGGCCTACGACCCCGCCGGCGGCCAGTTCCCCTGGAAGCAGGACTGGTTCCCCGCCAAGGGTTAGGCAATTCCCTTCCCGGTGTCTAGATGTAGGGGCGTCCCGACCGGTCGGGACGCCCCTACGGTTTTCCGCCAAGATGTCAAAATGAGGTGATTCCGTGACCACTAGCAACCCCACCGACCCCAACCGGGTGCGCCTGACCGGCGAAAACTCCTTCATCCGTCTGATGCACCAGCCGGGCGCCCCCCACACCACTCGGGTCAGCCACTGGCGCGTCCTCTGGTCTCCCGGCGGGCCCGGCCACGTCCTGTTCCTGAAGAGCGAGGCCATCAACGATCGGGTCAAAGTCTACGCCGACAACATCGCCCTGGCGCGCTGGCTTCAGGAGGAGATCGAGAGCGTGCTGTTCCCCCAGTTCGCCGACCAGACCCTGCCGGTGATGGAGGCGGACTTCGACAAGTCTGGCGACGGCCGTTCGTTCTGGACCGAGCGGGTGGACACCGACGACGACGCCATCACCATCACCTGGTACGACTTCATCGAGCCTTTCATGTTGCGGGTGGAAGCGGGCAGCATCGCCGGGCGGCCCCACGGCGTCTACAGCTGCTTTGTGCCGGCGCGGAAGGCCCAGATCACCTTCAACGGCCTGGTGGTCCCCGGCAACCCCTACCCCGAGATGCGGGGCGACAAGCAGAGCAGCACCGCCTGCCTGGCCTGGTCGGAGACCTGGGTGCGGCCCTGAGAGCCCTTCCCAAATACCGCAGAGAGCGCTGAGAACGCAGAGAGCTAACGATTGATTGTCCCTGGTCTTAGCGAAGCGTAAGGAGTGTCTCAGCGGTCTCTGCGCCCGCCCTGAGTTTGCCGAAGGGTGCTCCGCGGTGCGTTGGCGGATAGGCCCTAAGCCTCCTTGGCCAGGGCCAGCCCCCACACCGACGACGCGCCCGCCGACTTCAGCGCCGCCGCCGCCGCGGAGAAGGTGCTGCCGGTGGTGGTCACGTCGTCCACCAGCACCACCGCCAGCCCGCGTACGTCTCCGGTGGCGACAAAGCTGTCCGCCACGTTAGCCCGGCGCTGGTCCCGGCTGGCGGTCTGCACCTGGGGCGGCGTGTCCCGTCGCCGCGCCAGCAGACCCTCAGCATAGGTCAGGCCGGTGTAGCGGCTCACCTCCCGGGCCAGCAGCGCCGCCTGGTTGTAGCCCCGCTGGCGCATGCGGCGGGAGTGCAGGGGCACCGGCGCTAGCACGTCGCCGGGTACGGGGTGCTCGGCCAAGTGCCGGGCCAGCAGAGCGCCCAGCTCGGTTGCAGCGGCCCGCAGCCCCCGGTACTTCAGGGCGTAAATTGCCTCACGTGTCGCGCCCTGCATCAGAAAGGGGGCCTGGATGCCGTCCACCATCAGGGGACTGGCGGCGCAGGCGCGGCATGTTGACGAAGCCGGGACGCCCGGCTGGGCGCAAATCGGGCAGAAGGGCGCATGCAGGCGAGACAGGCCGGCTCGGCAGGTCGGGCAGATAATCTGGCCCCAGCGACGGCAGCCGACGCACTGCAGGGGGAACAGCAGGGCCAACGCAGGCGTCAAGGCCTGCCTGAAGAGGCGGCGGGTGATCATGGGGCAGATTCTACAGCATTTTAACGAAGCGGGCGGCGGTACTTGTAGAGGGTCCAGCCGACGAGGATGAGGGGCGGCAGCAGCAGGGAGGCGGCCATGCTCCAGCCCAGGCCTCCGCCCAGCTTCTGGGCCACCATCCCGAAGACACTGCCCGCCACCGTATAGAAAATCACGTTCTTGAACATGGTGTGACCCCTGTTGGATCGCGTTGCCAGCCGGCGCCTGCTGTCTCTACAGTAACACCCCTGGTCAGGGGAGGGCCAGCGAAAACACTGGAAGCTGGGGCAAGGCCCACCGGGTGCATACGAAGCAGCGTAACTGTTCAGACTGGGTGGGGGAGGCGCAGGGTTGCTGACCCCTGCGCAGCTTGTACCGGACGTAGCAGGTTTGGCGACCGAGAGGTGTGCAGAGGGGTGAAACCCCTCGCCGGGGGCCTGGGGGTGTCCCCCAGACCTGTCCTGAGCCTGCCGAAGGATACATTTCTTCTCTTCCCCCTTCCTGGCCAGGCTTGTCTTAGCGAAGCGTAAGGAAGGGGGCAAGGGGGATGGTCGAAAGCCTTCTCAGCAGCCGGTGCTCCATATGACTTGGAACGCTGGTGGGGAGCCCAACACCCGACTCTGAGCAGTTACGAAGCAGCGGTTGGCGCCGGGAATACCCAAGTGCCTGGCCGGCGCGCCTAAGCCCCGCCCTGCATATCCCGCCAGCGGGCCAGGATCAGGGCGTCCCGGGGGAAGGCCAGGGGCGGCAGTTGGTCCAGGGGGAAGAACCCGACCTCCAGGGCCTCCGGGCCAGCCTGGAGGTCGCCGCCCACCTCCCGCGCGGCGTAGGCCGCCACCAGCACTGGATGCCCGGCCTCGGAGAACAGCCCCACCAGTTGCACCACCGCCACCTCCAGGCCGGTCTCCTCCCAGGCCTCCCGCACCGCGGCGGCCTCCGCCGGCTCACCCCGGTCCACATAGCCGCCGGGCATGCTCCACAGCCCGTGGCCCACCTCGCCGGCGCGCCGGATGAGAAGCACCCGGCCCTGACGCTGGATAATGGCGGTGGCGGCGATCTTGGGGTCGTAGTACACCACCCGCCCGCAGCTGGGGCATACGGGACGCAGACGGCCCGCCGCCTGGCGCAGCTCCAAGGGGGCGGCGCAGCCGGAGCAGAATTTATCCCCAGATTGCATCGCGGACTAGCATACCACGCTCCGAGAAGATGGCGCATAATAGCAGGGGTGGTCTGCGGGCGCGGGCACCGCAACTATCATCCGGGGTACACCTTCGGCCCTTCAACCCTGGGGAAACCCGCGGGGGGATGTGCCCCGGCCCGGGACCCTTGACGGTGCGGGCCGGCAGCAGAGGCATGCGTGAAGCAGTTTTTCTTGTCCATGACCCTGGCAGCCCTGGTGGGCAGCGCCGCCATCGGCATCGTGGTGGCCTGGACCGGCCAGGTTGAGGGACTCCAGCAGAAACTTCTGCTCACCCTGCTGGTGGTGGGCGGGTTCAGCCTCACCGGGCTGGTCAGCGCCAGTCGCTCCGGGAACTGGTGGCTCAACCCTCTGGGGTTTCTGGGCATGATCGCCTCCCTGGCCGCACTGATGGTGGTGGTGCTGCTGATCTGGGGCCTGCTGGTGGAAGACCAGCGGAGCGTGCAGTTTGTGGCCATCCTGGTAGTGTCAGCCCTGTCCCTGGGCCATCTGGCCCTGTTGCTGGGCCTGCGCCCCACCAGCGAGTTTCTCCGTCTGTGGTGGAGCGGCGCCATCCTCATGTCGCTGCTGCTGGCTGGGTTGTTGGTGGCCGGCGTCCTGGAGTACGTGGACCCCCTGAAGCGCGGGCTGTACTTCCGAGTCATCGCTGTGGTGGCCATCCTGGACGCCCTGGGCACCGTGGGACTGGGACTGCTCCACCAGTTGGCGGACGCCACCGCCAGGCCAACCCCGGCGCGCCGGGGCCGCCGGGCCTAGCGCTCGCTCCCTCAATGCCTGTCCGAAAACTTCACCGCTGAGCGCGCCGAGAACGCTGAGACGATCCCTACGCTTCGCTACGACCAAAGGCGGCCAATCGAAAACGCTCTGCGTTCTCCGCGCTCTCTGCGGTTGACGGACAAGTTCTAAGCCATGGCCCTGGTCATCTTCGTGGCGACTTTCCTGGGGGTGGCCCTGACCCGCCTGCCCTTCGTGGCCTTGGAGCGCCCGGTGGTGGCCTTCCTGGGCGCGGTGGCCATGGTCCTGTCCGGCGCCCTCAGCCCCGAGGCCGCCGCCGCCGCCATCCACTGGGACACCATCGGCCTGCTGCTGGGCATGATGCTGGTCATCGCCGGCCTCCAGCAGGACGGGTACACCCAGGCCCTGGCGCGGGCTTCCCTGGGGCGCGCCGGCTCCCCCCGGCAGTTGCTGGTGGTGGTAGTGGTGGTCACCGGCGTGGCCAGCGCGTTCCTGGTCAACGACGCCGTGGTGCTGGTATTCACCCCCATCCTGGTGGCCCACTGCCGCAGCCGGGGGATAAACCCGGTTCCCTTCCTGCTGGCGGAGGCCATGGCCTCCAACATTGGGGGCGTGGCCACCATCACCGGCAACCCGCAGAACATGATGGTGGGCCTGCGGTCCGGCATATCCTACCCGGAGTTCCTGCTGCGGCTGCTGCCGGTGGCGGTGCTGGCGTCCCTGGTGCTGGTGCTGTCGGTGTGGTGGCTGTACCGCCAGGAGCTGCGCACCTCTCCCCCTTACCAAGGGGGAGATAAAGAGGGGGTGGTCCCTGCCCCGCAACAGGGAACGACCCCTCCTAACTTCCCCTTCGTAAGGGGAGGGATGGCTCCCACACCCGTTAAGCTGCACATAAGACCTTCACTGCCGATCCTGGCCCTGGTGCTGCTGGGGTTCTTACTCACCCGCTGGACCGGGGTGGGCGTGCCGCTGGTGGCCCTGGCCGGGGCCGGACTGGTGCTGGCGGTGGGGGGCCACTTGCCCCGGGACCTATTCGCGAACGTGGATTGGGTGCTGCTGCTCTTCTTTGCCTCGCTGTTTGTGGTCATCGGCGGCCTGGTGCAGGCGGGCTGGCTGGCCCCGGTGATCGACGCGGTGCCGGTGCGCCAGGACCTGACGGGTGTGGTCTTCATCCACGGGGTGAGCCTGGTGCTGTCCCAGCTCATCAGCAACGTGCCCTACACGGCGCTGATGCTGCCGGTGCTGCAACCCCAGGGCAGCGAGCTGCTGTGGCTCAGCCTGGCCTCGGCGGCGACCCTGGCGGGCAACCTGACGCTGATTGGCGCGGTGGCCAACCTGATCGTGGCGGAGCAGGCCAAGCGCGACGGCGTGGTCATTACCTTCGGCCAGTTCTTCCGCCTGGGCCTGCCGGTGACGGCCCTGTCCTTGCTGGTCTCCCTGCTGGTCCTTTGGGGAGAAAGGACGTTGGGGTGGCTCTGATATAATCGATTCTCAAGCCGCCAGATATGACCGCACAATGTGCGTGGGAAACCAACTTCTCCCCCTTGGTAAGGGGGAGACAAAGAGGTGGTGGTCTCCGCCCAGCAACGGGGAACGACCCCTCCTAACCTCCCCTTAGTAAGGGGAGGGAATGGTCACATATCCTGTCAGGCTTTGGTGAAATCCAGCGATTGTTCAGCCAGAGGAGGTGCGCAGTGACAACCTATGGAGGCTGCACCTGCTGTGGGGGCGAAGTAGAGGAAAAAAGGATCGAGTACGATTACCGGCGCCGGGGCAACCTTCTGGTGGTGAGCAATGTTCCGGCGGGGGTATGCCGCCAGTGTGGTGAGACTTACTTCAAGCCGGAAGTGCTCAAGCAGATGGACGAGTTCTACCACGACATCTTTGACCGCCACCAGGCGCCGCAACGGGTACTGAACGTTCCGGCAGTGTCGTTGTAGATAGGGTCGTTCATGCTATAATCCCCCGTAGCTGAAAGCTGACCGCTGACGGCTAGTAGCTCCCGTCTGGAGACGCACATGACTTCGGCATTACATAACATCAAGGTGGTGGACCTGACCCGCACCCTGGCGGGCCCCTTCTGCACCATGATGCTGGGGGACATGGGCGCCGAGGTCGTCAAGATTGAGGAGCCGGAGCACGGCGACGAGACCCGCGCCTGGCCCCCCTTCTGGAACGGGGAGAGCGCCAACTTTCTCTCCTTCAACCGCAACAAGCGCAGCCTCAGCCTCAACCTGAAAGCAACCGAGGCGGTGGAGATCGTCCTCGCCCTGGCGCGGGACGCCGACGTGATGATGGAGAGCTTCCGCGCCGGCGCCCTGGAGCGAATGGGCCTGGGCTATGACGCGGTGCGGGCCGTCAACCCGGACATCGTTTACTGCACCATCTCGGGCTACGGGCGCACCGGCCCCCTGGCGGACAAGCCCGGCTACGACCTCATCATCCAGGGCTACAGCGGCCTGATGAGCCTCACCGGCGAGCCTGACGGCCTGCCCCTGCGCGTGGGGTTCTCCCTGGTGGACCTGTTCACCGGCATGACGGCCTACGGCTCCATCATGACCGCCCTGTACCACCGGGACCGCACCGGCCAGGGCCAGTGGATTGACACCTCCCTGCTGGACGGCCAGGTGGCGGCCATGAGCTACCACGCCACCGCCTACTTCGCCACCGGCGTGGCGCCCCACCGCATGGGCTCCGGCCACCCGGGCCTGGTGCCCTACCAGTCCTTCCCGGCCTCCGACGTCTACTTCATCCTGGGCTGCGCCAACCAGGGGCTGTGGGAGCGCATGTGCCAGGGCATCGGCCGGCCCGACCTGCTGCAGGACCCCCGGTTCGGCGCCAACGACCTGCGGGTGGCTCACCGGGCCGAGTGCGTGGACCTCCTGAGCCAGGTCTTCCGCGCCCGGCCCGCCTCCCACTGGGTGGAGGTCATCGCCGCCGCCGGCGTGCCCTGCGGCCCCATCAACCGGGTGTCCGACGTGGTGGCGGACCCCCAGGTGCTGGCCCGGAACATGATCGCTTCGATGGAGCATCCCAATGTGCCGGACCTGCGGGTGCCCTACTCGCCGCTGAAGCTGACCGAGACCCCGCCGGGCATCCGGCGCCCGCCGCCGCTGCTGGGCCAGCACAACGCCGAGGTGCTGGCGGAGCTGGGGTACACGCCGAAACGCATTGTGGAATTGCGGGAACAGGGAGTCATCGGCGCCTAGCCGTTATGATGGAATCTGTCTTTCCGCCCCGCCGAACGCTGCGGCTGATTCACACCTCGGACACCCACCTGGGCGGCGATTGGCACGTGCAGCTGGCCGAGGACGCCCTGGCGGCGGTGGTGGATTCCGTGCCCCGGCTGGGCGGCGACGCCCTGCTCATCGTCGGCGACGTGTTTGACCACGCCCGCGTGCCCGACCGGGTGTTGGAGTTTTTCCTGGAGCAGATGGGCCGCCTCCGCGTGCCGGTGATTGTGCTGCCCGGCAACCACGACCTCTACGACGACCAGTCGCTGTACCGGCGCCAGCCCTTCCACCGGCAACCCGCCAACCTGCACATCTTCACCCAGCCCCTGGGGGAGGTTATCTCCTTTCCGGAGCTGACTCTGGACCTGTGGGGCCGGGCCATGACCCAGCACACGCCGGAGTTCCGTCCCCTGGACGGCATGCCCCGCGGCCAGGGAGGCCGCTGGCTGGTGGCCATGGCCCACGCCCACTTTCACTTTGACGACGACCGGGACCGGCGCTCCTCGCCCATCTTTCCTCAGGATGTGGCCCGGGCCCCCTGCGACTACCTGGCCCTGGGCCACTGGGACCGCCACACCGACGTCTCCCAGGGCCAGGTCAAGGCCATCTACTCCGGCGCGCCGGTGGAGTCCGCCGGCACGGGCCAGGTGACCGTGGTGGACCTGGACCCGGCCCAGGGCGTGCGTACCCATCAGGCAAGCATAGCTATAAGCTGACAGCTACCGTGAGGTACACCATGAAGCGACTGGGCCGCGAGCACCACGTCTACGTCCTGGACCCCAAGGCCAGGCCCGCCATCACCATCAACTCCGGGGAAGAGCTGATGGTGGAGACCTGGGACGCCTTTGAGGGCGTGCGCGACCCCGGGGTGCTGCAAGCCAAGTCGTTGAAGGGCCCGGCTACCGGCCCGATCTATGTCACCGGCGCCCAGCCGGGGGATGCCCTGCGCGTGGACTTCCTCAGCATCACCCCCAAGGAGGGGGCGGTGCACATGGTGATGCCGGGGCGGGGCTTCCTGGAGGAGGAGTTTACGGAGGGTTACCCCACGGTGATGGCCCTGGACGGGGACTGCGTGGTGATGCCCGGCGGCCTTCGGCTGCCGATGGCGCCCTCCATGGGCATGGTGGCCACCACGCCCACCTACCCTCAGAACACCGCCAGCGACAGCGGCCCCTACGGCGGGGACATTGACCTCAAGGAGCTGGTGGCGGGCAGCGCCATCTACCTGCCTGTGTTCGTGCCCGGCGGGATGCTGGTCCTGGGGGACTGCCACGCCGTGGTGGGCGACGGCGCGGTGGCCGGCACCGGCGCGGAGTGCTCCTCCGAGACCCACGTCCGCGTCACGGTTGAGAAGGGCATGGGCATCACGAGCCCGCGGGCGCTGACGCCGGAGCACTTCGTCGTGCTCTCGTACGGCGAAGAGCTGGGGCCGGCGATGAAGCAGGCGGTGCGGAACATGGTGGACTTTCTCGTCCAGGAGAAGGGCATGTCGCCCTACGACGCCTACACGCTGCTCAGCCTCGCCGGCGACGTGCGCGTCTCCCGCACCTTCCGGCCGATCAGCCCGGTAAAGATGATGCTCTCGCGCCGGGCGCTGGAGCAGCTGGGCTGAACCCGCCTCTGGCGCTCGACGCGTCGCTAGTCGACGGCGTGGACGTAGCGGTGCGAGAGCAGCCGCCAGGCGCCGCCTTCGTTGCG
>JBGPJN010000072.1:0-12183 GCA_041485445.1 Dehalococcoidia bacterium | reverse complement strand
TCAAGCAGCTCCTGATGGTGGCCGGCGTGGAGCGGTACTTCCAGATTGCCCGCTGCTTCCGCGACGAGGACCTGCGGGCCGACCGCCAGCCCGAGTTCACCCAGCTGGACCTGGAGATGAGCTTCGTGGACCAGGAGGACATCCTGGCGCTCACCGAGGCGCTGTACACCCAGATGGTGGAGGCGCTGACCCCGGAGAAGAGGATCATCAAGCCCTTCCCCCGGCTGACCTACGACGAGGCCATGCGCCGCTTCGGCAGCGACAAGCCGGACCTGCGCTTCGGCCTGGAGATGACCGACGTCACCGACCTGGCCGGGGAGACCGCGTTCCGGGTGTTTCAGACCACCATCGAGAAGGGGGGCATCATCAAGGGGTTCGTGGCGCCCGGCCAGGCCGGCTACACCACCCAGCAGGTGCGGGACCTGGAGCAGGCCGCCCGGGACGCCGGGGCCGCGGGCCTGAGCCACCTGCGACTGCGGGGCGCCGGCCCGCTCAGCGGCCTGAAGGACGAGGACGTGGTGATCTCCGCGGGGCTGCGCATGCCCCTGGAGTGGACCCGCCGCTTGGCCGAGCGCATGGGCGCCCGCCGCGGCGACCTGGTGCTGCTGATGGCCGGTCCGCCCTCGCGGGCTAACCTGTGGCTCAGCGCCCTGCGCCACCAGCTGGGACAGAAGCTGGGCTTGGCCGATCCCAACCTGTTAGCCCTGGCCTTTGTCACCGGGTTCCCCCTGTTTGAGTGGAACGAGGAGGCCAAGCGGTGGGACTCGGCCCACCACCCATTTACGGCCCCGGCGGAAGGCGAGGAGGCCCTGCTGGACCAGTACGCGCCGGGCGACGACGTGAGCCGCCTGCGCTCCAAGGCCTACGACCTGGTGTGCAACGGGTCGGAGCTGGCCAGCGGCAGCATCCGCATCCACCGGCCGGAGCTGCAGGAGAAGATCTTCACCATCCTGGGCTACACCAAGGAGCAGATCAAGGCCCGGTTCGGCCACCTGCTGGAGGCCTTCGAGTACGGCGCGCCGCCCCACGGCGGCATCGCCCCCGGCATCGACCGGCTGGTGACCCTTCTGACGGGGGCCAACTCCATCCGGGACGTCATCGCCTTCCCCAAGACCCAGAGCGGCACGGACCTGCTCTTCGGCGCGCCGTCCCCCGTGGACGCCCACCAGTTGCGGGAGCTGGGCATCCGCCTGGTGGAGTGAGGGAAGGGGACGACCCCCTCTGTATCTCCCCCTTCGTAAGGGGGAGAGATTGGTCACACCCCCTCTGCGTCGCCCGCCTATTGTGTTCAAATCCCAGCCCGGCTAAACTTACGGGAACGACGAAAATCGAAGAACGCCGCCCATTAAGCCCAGGAGGTCTTGCTCATGCCCGCAACCCAGCCCTTCAGCTACGACAAGCTCTTCGCCAAGAACTCCCAGGTCAGCACCCGCACGCCGTCGCGCCACGCCAAGTATGACTTCGCGGTGGCCTACCCCGACCCGGACAACCTGCCCTTAGACGGGCTGGTGGAGTCGCTGCAGACCGCCCTGGAGCGGGAGGGCCGGGACCTGGCCTACTACCCGGAGGTCAACGGGCTGGCCTCGCTGCGGGAGTGGGTGGCGGAGAAGCTGGCCCGGGACCGCAACATGACGCTCACCGCCGACGACGTGGTGCTCACCGCCGGCTCGGGCGAGGCCATCGCCATGGTGATCCAGGCGCTGACCGACCCCGGCGACGTGTGCCTCACCGAGGAGTATGTGTACCTGGGCACCATGCGCCAGATGCGCCGCTACGGCTCCAACGTGGTCAGCGTCAAGTGCGACGACCAGGGGTTTGTATCCGAGGAGCTGCGGGCCACCCTCAAGCGGCTGACCGGCCAGGGCAAGAAGGTCAAGTACGTGTACACCATCCCCAGCTTTCAGAACCCCCTGGGCTGGAGCATGTCCCTGCCGCGCCGCAAGGAGCTGCTGAGCATCACCCGCGAGTTCGGCGTGCCGGTGTTTGAGGACGACTGCTACTGGGACCTGCGGTTTGAGGGGGAGGACGTGACCTCCATCCACTCGCTGGACGCCACCGGCCAGGTGGTCTACTGTGGCTCCTTCTCCAAGATTCTGGCGCCGGGGATGCGCCTGGGCTACCTGGTGGCGCCCAAGCCGCTGCTGGAGCGGGCGTTGAGCTTCAAGGCCGGCGGCGGCGTGAACCAGTTTGCGGCCTTGGCCGTGGACGAGTACGTGCGCCACCACCTGCACGAGCACGTGGACCAGCAGAACGAGGCGCTGCGGGTGAAGCGGGACGCCATGCTGGCGGCCCTGGGGGAGAACTTTGGCGGCGTGGCCACCTGGAGCGTGCCCCTGGGCGGGCTGTACATCTGGGTGACCTTCCCCGAGGGGACGGACCTGGCGGCCCTGCAGGAGACGGCCTTCAACGAAGGGGTGGGCTACTACAACGGCAGCCAGTTCTCGCCGGAGGGCAAGGGCAAGAACTGCATCCGGCTGTGCTTCGGGCACCCGGACCCGCAGACCAACTATGACGGGGTGACGGAGCTGGCGCGCATTATGGAGCGCCACGGGGTGATGCCGGCGGGGTAGACTCCGCCGAAGAAACAGCGCCGGACGCAGAAAGGGGCGGGTTTGAAACCCGCCCCTACGTGTTTGACGACCGAATAACTCTTACGTCGCCTATCGCTTCCTCGCCACGGCCTTGGGCTTGGCCGCCGGGTGGGCGCCGTTGGTGTCCCGGATGGCGAACTGGTTCACAAGATCCGTGATGGTGGTGCGGAAGCCGCTGTACTCCAACTCGCCGTAGGGCAGCATGGCCGCGCCGGACCAGCCCTGGGAGCGCATGTCCATGGCCTTGCGCTGGGCGATGTGCCGGACCTCGTCCCAGGCCGGGTTGTCAAAGAAGTCGCAGTGGGAGTCGGAGAAGTTGCCCTTGGCCCCCAGGGAGAAGCCCACGCAGGACACCAGGGGCAGGCAGTACATGCCCGTCACCGCGGTGTTGATGGGCACGGGCATCAGCGGCATGACGTGGGAGCCGCGGGCGTCGCCGCCGATGAAGTGGGCCTTGGTGAAGGGCGAGATCAACTCCTCGGGCGCGGGGAAGACGCCCTGGTTGCGCACCACGGCCACTGGGTCGTCCTTGCCCGTATACGTGCCGGCAATGTTGTGCATGCGGGTGGCGGAGATGGAGGCGGCGGTCTGGCCGGTGTGACGCGACACGATGGAGTCAATGCCGAACCGCTCGTTGTCCCGCAGCAGCACCGTAATCTTGTAATAGTCCTCCGGCGCGTTCAGGGAGATGATGCTGTCGCCCTCGGTGTTGTCCATGTCGATGATGTTAAAGGTGAACCCCTCGGTGAGGCGGGGCAGCATCAGCCCGCCGCAGTACATGGGGTCGGCAAAGCCCAGGAAGAGGGGCAGGTTGTAGGCGCCGGGGCCGCACTTGTCGGCGGCCAGCACCATGAAGCTCTCGGCGGGGCGCACGCGGTTGGTCTTCA
This sequence comes from Dehalococcoidia bacterium, assembly GCA_041485445.1. Lineage (GTDB taxonomy): Bacteria > Chloroflexota > Dehalococcoidia > Lucifugimonadales > UBA3495 > SHYG01. The sequence continues at coordinate 8,705 of JBGPJN010000072.1, read as the reverse complement.
CCGGGTCGTGGTCAAACTCCACCTCGGCCACTGCCGGGCCGGCGCCACGAATGTTGCCCGAGGGCGCGTCCACCAGCAGGTCCTGGCCCGCGCCGTAGAGGCCGTACTCCCGGGCGATAGCCGTGGCGTGCATGAAGGCGTTCCAGGCGAACTGATGCACCTCCGTGTTGCCGGGGCCGCGGGTGTGGGTGCTGGTGATGCAGATGTCGTCGCCGGTGTGGCATACGAAGCTGTCAATCAGCAACCCGCTGCGCACCGCGGCGGCGCAGTCGGCGCGGACAGCGTCCAGCATGCGGTCCGAAGGCCGGGTGTGCCCGCCGATGGAACCCACGTCTGCCTTAAGTATCGAAATGGTGATCTTCATGAAAACTCCTCTCGCCATCGCTATGTGGACCCAGGTTGCCCGGCGCCGGAAACTGGCGAACCAGGCCCGAACCATCGCCTTCCTGTGGGTGTGCCTCACCCCCAGGAATCCAGTGCAACGACTCTCGCCGCCATGGTTTCAGTAAATATTACCAGCGCCCAACGGCTATGTCAAAGCTGATTTCCGTTGCCACCGGCCAATTCCCCGGGGGGTTGAACGGCCCTGCACCAGCCGCATGACATTGTGGATTGACCCCGCAACGTGTATATTTTATATGTATATTGTGACTAACCACTGCCGGTTTCGCCGGGCAGGTGACCGCAAAGAGGGTATCACCACTGGACTCCACCGCAAGCGCAATTCTGTTGTATGTATCCCTGGGTATGGTGGTACTGTGGACCGCCCGGTTTGCGTGGGCCAAGGGCCGCAACCCGTGGCTCTGGGGCGCCGCCTCGGCGGGGCTGGCGTTCCTTCCGTGGCACCTGGCGGCCATGCTGCCCATGGTGCTGCTGCTATTCCTGCGCGCCCGCGCTGCCCAGGGGGAGGCGCCGGCGCGCCCTGAGGGAGTGACCTGCCCCAAGTGCCAGACCCGCCACCTGGCCAGCCAGCATTTCTGTGTTAACTGCGGCTGGGACCTGGCCAAGCCCTTTGGTGAGCCTGCTGCGCCCCAGGCGGCCGCGCCCGCTCCCGCGCCGGAGGCCAAGCCCGTGACGGTGGCCAGCCAGGCGACGGCCGGGCCGGCGGCGGCCCCTCCTGCCGCCACGGCCCAGCCACCGGCTCCTGCGCCGGAGCAGCCCCAGCCGGCGCCCAAGCCGCCCCGGGTGCACCGCCCCCCCACCGCGGCGGGCATGACCGAGCGAGGGTTGGCCCTCATCACCCAGGGGAAGGTTCAGGAGGCCATTGACCAGTTCACCAAGGCCATCGCCCTGGACCCTGGCTACCTGGCCGCCTGGCAGCGCCGGGCCGAGGCGTACCAGCGGCTGGGCCGCCCCAAGGAAGCCGCCGAGGATATCCGCCGGCTGCAGGCCCTGGGCGGCTCGGCGCCGTAGAGTCCGTCCGATAACCGCAGAGAGCGCCGAGGACGCTGAGAGATTACGAATGGTTGCCCCTTGTCTTAGAGGGCGTCTAAAAAGTCCCTCCCCTTACGAAGGGGAGGTTAGGAGGGGTCGTTCCCCCTTCTGCGCCGAGACTACCCCCTCTGTGTCTCCCCCTTGGTAAGGGAGAGAAGGTGGGTGTTCAAACACCCTCTTAGCGAAGCGTAAGGATTGTCTCAGCGGTCTCTGCGTGCTCAGCGGTGTGTTGTCGGATAGGCCCTTAGGGGGCCTCACACCCCCATGATGTGGTAGCCGGCGTCCACCGGGATTATGGTCCCGGTGATGCCGCTGGACAGGTCGCTGCACAGGAACAGGGCGGTGGCCGCCACCTCCTCCGGAGTGATGTTGCGGCGCAGGGGCGCCCGCTGGGCGTGGACCCGCTTCATGTCCATGAAGCCGTGGATCCCCCGGGCCGCCAGGGTCTCCAGCGGGCCCGGCGACACCGCGTTGACCCGAATGTTGCGCTCCCCCAGCTCGCTGGCCAACTGGCGCACCTCCTGCTCCAGGGCCGCCTTGGCGGTGCCCATGACGTTGTAGCCGGGGTAGACCCGCTGGGACGCCTCAAAGGTCATGGTGACCACGCTGCCGCCGCCGGACATCAGGGGCAGCGCGTGTTTGACCAGGGGCAGCAGGGAGTAGGCGCTAATCTCCAGGGCCAGGCGGAAGCCCTCCCGGCTGGTCTGGAAGAAGTCGCCCGCCAGGTCCTCCCGGTTGGCGAAGGCGATGCTGTGCACCAGGAAGGAGATGTCGCCGAAGCTCTGGCCCACCTGCTGGAACAGGGCGGCGATCTGGGCGTCGTCGGTGGCGTCGCAGGGCAGCGACAAGGCTCCATCCAGGGTGGCGGCCAGGCGGCCCACCCGCTCCTTAAGGCGGTCGTTCTGGTAGGTCAGCGCCAGGCGCGCCCCGGCCTGGGCCAGGGCGCGGGCCACCGACCAGGCGATGCTGCGATCGTTGGCCACCCCCAGGATCACTCCCTTCTTGCCGCTCAGGTCAATGGGATACAACGAGTCCACCTCCTCCGGCTCCCCCTTGCTGAGGGGGAGGAATAAGGCGCTTAACCACCCTCTTGGTGCCTACCCTAATAACCGCAGAGAACGCTGAGGACGCAGAGAGTTTACGATTGGTTTACCGTTGTCTCAGCGGTCTCCGCGCGCTCGGCGGTGACTTTTAGGACAGGCGCTTAACCACCCTCTTCGCGCCCTTCAGGACAAGAAGTCCGGCGCGACGTGTTCCAGGAACAGCTCCAGCTGCCGGTGGGGGTCCGGCGCCGCAAAGCGCACGATGATGGTCTGGGCGCCCGCCGCGGCGTACTCCGCCAGCCGGTCCCGCACCCGCGCCGGGTCGCCAAAGGGACCCCAGCGGGCGCCCCAGATGTTGGCCCCGTAGTAAGACATCAGGTAGCTTTCCGCCTCGGCGCCGGCCCGGCGGGTATCTTGCTCCACGTTGACGGTAAGATACATGGCCGCCTCCAGCCGCGCCGGGTCGCGCCCCAGTTCGGCAGCCAGGGCGCGCACTCGGTGCACCATCTCGCCGTACTCCGCCGGGGTGTCGGAGATGGAGATAATGCCGTCGGCCAGGCGGGCAGCCCGGCGGTACTGGGCCTCCTGGCGGGCGCGGCCGTGGCAGGCCAGCAGAATGGGCACGCCGCCGGGCTGCACCGGCCGGGGCTCCATGACCACCCCATCTAGGTCAAAGTGGCGCCCGTGGAAGCTGAAGGGCTGGCCGGAGCCCAGCCCTTTGACCACCGGCACCATCTCCTCCAGCCTGCGGGCCCGCTGGGACGGCGCCACTCCGGCGTTACGCCACTCCTGCTGTTGGGCGTCGTTGAAGGCGCCGCCCACGCCGGCGGCCACCACCAGGCGGCCCTGGGAGATGAGGTCCACGGTGGCCAGGGTCTGGGCCAGCAGCACCGGGTGGCGCAGGGCCATGAGCAGCACCGCGGTGCCCAGCCGCACCCGCCGGGTCTGGGCGGCCACCGCCGCCAGGATGGCCAAGGGCTCCAGCCGGGGCTTGGCGGTGAGGCTGTCGCCCACCCACACCGAGTCCAGCCCGGCGTCCTCCGCCTGCCGCGCCAGCCGGAACAGTCCCGACGCGCCGGGGGCCTCCTGGCGCGACGCCGCGCCGAAGAGCAGGCCGCGGGTGGGCAGCAGCACCCCCAGCTTGGGGCGGGCGTCACCCACGGCCGCTCCGGGGCGGGAAGAGGGGCGTCATAGGCAGGCCCGTGGCGGGCGGCAGCCACTGGGGCACCAGGCGGGCCAGCAGCCCCGGCTCCATCCCTTCATAGGCCTCCAGGTCGTCAAAGGTGTCCAGGTCAAAACCCAGGCCGGGGCTGTAACACATGGCCACCGACACCCCCAGCCGGGCCGACTGGGCCAGGTGTTTCTGGAAGCTGCGAGGGCCCAACTCGGGATGGAAGGGCAGGCCCGCAGGCACCAGGATGGCGTTGGTGCCGCTGTCCCGGCGGGCCGGCGACAGGGTGATGTTGGTGTTGCGCCGCGATGACTGGAGCAGGTTGTGAACGTCGGCGGGCTTGAGGAAGGGCAGGTCGCCGGCCAGGTACAGCGCCGACTTGCCCAGGGCAAAGACCTCCTGGAAGGTCAGGGCCAGGGTCTCGTTCAGGTCCCGGCCCAGGTCCCGCTTCCAGACCACGCCCAACTCATCGGCCAGCGCCCGAACCCGGTCGTCGCCGCCAACCACCCAGCAGGTGTCCACCGCCTCCCGGCTGGCCCGCAGCACGTGGCGCAGCATGCCGATGGTCAGGTCGGCCCGCTCCTCCACGGTGAGCTGCCGCGCCAGGCGCGTCTTGCTGCTGCTCAGGGGCTTCATGGGCACCACGGCGATGACGCCCGCCCGTGACTCCAGGCGCGGTTCCATCAAATTAACACCAACCTACCAGCCCCCCAAATCCAGCACCCGCCGGGCCAGCGCCACTTTGTCGGCCTCGGTGTTCATGATAATGGACTCGGCGACGGCGCGCATCCCCAGAGCGCCGATGTCGGCGGCCAGGGCCGCGTCCTGGTGGTCGATGAGAAAGATGTCGCACAGGCCCAGGTAGTGGCGAGCCACGCCCAGGCTGGAGACCTGGTGGCCCAGCTCGCCCAGCAGCTTGGCCGCCGGGCCGCGCAGGGCGGCGCCGCCCACCAGGGGGCTGACCGCCACCGTGTGCCCGGCTACGTTGAGCAACCCCTGCCGGATGCCGGGGATGGCCAGCATGGGGCCCAGGCTGAGAATGGGGTTGGACGGGCAGAGCACCACCAGGGCGGCCTGGGCCAGGGCCTGGGCCAGGGCCGGCGCGGGCTGGGCCTGCTCCGCGCCCTGGTAGCGCACCGCCTGCGCCTTGGGCTGGGAATTGTGCTGGACGAAGTACTGCTGCATGGGCAGGTCGCCCAGGTCGGTGGTGAGGACGGTGCTCACCGGGTCGTCGCTCATGGGCACCACCTGGTGGCGGACTCCCAGGCCGCGGCACAGCTGGGCGGTGGCCTGGGACAGGGTGGCGCCCTCCCGCAGCAGCTGGGTGCGCCGGATGTGGGTGGCCAGGTCGCGGTCGCCCAGGTTGAACCAAGTGTCCGCGCCGTACCGGCGCAGCATGTCCAGAGCCTGGAAGGTGTCGCCGGCCAAACCCCAGCCGGTCTCGGGGTTGGCCAAGCCGGCCAGGGTGTACATCACCGTGTCCAGGTCCGGGGAGACGTTCAGGCCGTGGAAGCAGTCGTCGTCGCCGGTGTTGACGGCGATGACCAACTCGTGGGGCTCAAGGATGCGGGCCAAGCCCAGCGCCAGCTTGGCGCCGCCCACACCGCCGGCCAGGGCCAGGACTTGGTCGGGCATCAGGCTTGGTCCAGCGCCTGATGGCAAGCCCACTCGTTAGAAAGCGCACCACAAGTTCCTCCCCTTACCAAGGGGAGGTTAGGAGGGGTCGTCTCCCGTTGCCGGGCGGAGACCACCCCCTCTAACTCCCCCTTAATAAGGGGGAGAACCGGATTCCCACGCACTCTCTCAACGTAGCCTGGGGACATTCCTGGCATGAAGCTAACCCTCACCCCCTCGGTCCACCTCTCCCGCCCGCGGGAGAGGTGGAGGGGACGTCAACGCCCACAGATACAAACCGGTTCAGCTTCTCCAAATCGGCTTTGGACAGTTTCTGGCGCAACTCGTTCATCGCTTGGTCCAGCGCTCGCCAAAGGCTTCGGGCTTCGTCGGGGGATCCCTGACTCCACAGAGTCACCGAAAGCATCTCCCAGCCCTCGATTTCCGGGTCCTTAGCCCACTCCACACTGACCTTGTGGGTTTGTGGCGCGGGCAAGCCCAGGGTCTGCATTTTATGCAACACCTGATCTAGGACCTCCGTCAGCCCCTTGGCCTTGACCATCTTCTGGGCCGCTGGGGTTATGTGCTTCTGCATCTATCCTTTGTCCAGGCGAGCCAACGGCTCAGCGGGATTAAAGACCCTTGCCCTTGCATAAAGGTCCCAACCGTGGCTGAGGAAATCCCCCCAACTCCCCTTTCCTTACGCTGTGCTAAGGCAAGGCGAAAGGGGGGCAATGGGGTACACGGCGGGAATACCTTCCAATCCCTTGGATACTTGTCAAGGCTCGTTAGCCGCCAGCGTGGTCGGCTGGCGCCTTGGCATGGCGCGGGTGCTCAAAGCGGTAGGTGTCCAGCTTGACCAGGCGCTGGTAGGAGCCGAAGACCTCCTCCACGTTGTCGCCCACCAGGTCCAGGGGGTCCAGGGCTTCGTCGGCGTCGCTGAACACCCGCTTGATGGCGTAGGTGGTGTGCCGTTCCGCGGGGATGCGCCCGGCCTGGCGGATGATCTGCCGGAACTGGGACGGGCGCATGAGCTGGCCGTGCTGGGCGCCGGCGGCGGTGGAGATGCTTTCGTTTATCAGGGTGCCGCCCAGGTCGTTGACGCCGGCGGTGAGCAGGAGCTGGGACATCCGGGGGCCTTCCTTGACCCATGATGCCTGGATGTTGGGGATCCAGTTGTTGAGCATGAGGCGGGCGATGGCGTGGACCTTGACCACCTCCATGCCCGTGGGGCCGGGGCGCACGTTGTCCAGCAGGCCCTTCATGAACATGGGGGCCTCGGTGTGGACAAAGCTCAGGGGCACGAACTCGGTGAAGCCGCCGGTGCGCTGCTGGACGTCGCGCAGCAGGGCGATGTGGCGGGCGATGTGCTCGCTGGTCTCCAGGTGGCCGAACATGACCGTGGAGGTGGTGGGGATGCCCAGCTCATGGGCGGTGGTGATGACCTCCAGCCACTGGTCCACCGAGATGCGGCCGGGGGCGATGCGGTCCCGCAGCTCCTGGTCCAGCACCTCGGCGGAGGTGCCGGGCAGGCTGCCCACGCCCGCGTCCTTCAGCGCCTGCAGGTACTCCCTGATGGTGCCGCGGGAGCGCACCGCGCCGTAGAGCACCTCCTCGGGGGAGAAGCCGTGGACATGGATGTCCGGCAGAGCCTCTTTGATGGCGCGGCAGACCTGCACGTACAGGTTGCCCTCCATCTGGGGAGGCAGCCCAGCCTGCACGCAGACTTCCGTGGCGCCGTAGTCCCACGCCTCTTTGGCGCGGCGCACCACCTCGGTCACCGGGAGGAAGTAGCCCTCCTCCTCCCGGAAATCGCGGCTGAAGGCGCAGAACCCGCAACGCTTGATGCACACGTTGGTGAAGTTGATGTTGCGGTTGACCACGAAGGTCACCACGTCGCCCACGGCGCGGCGGCGCAGCTCGTCGGCCACCATGACCAGGGCGTTGTACTCCAGCCCAGTGGCGTCGAAGAGGACCAGGGCCTCCTCGACGGAGAGGTCCCGGCCCTCCAGGGCGTGGGTCAAGGCCAGCGCCGCCTCGGTCTGGAGGCAGCCCAGCAGGGCCTCCAGGTCCCGGGGCGCGGGAGTGTGGGCGCTATTGGCGACCGACATATCGGGCGATACCCCCTTTCACGTACCCTTGGGCATCAGCCAGCGCCGACACCTGGGAATGGAGGGTCCGGGGCAGGAACCGCGGCGCGCCGGCCCGGTATTCAGAGACGTACTCGGGATACACCGGCAGGCGAGGCCGCAGCTCGAAGCCCAGGGCCGCGGAACGGCGGCGCAGCTCGGCAATGGCCGGCCAGGGCGCCTCGGGGTTCACGTAGTCAATGGTCAGGGGCGAGATGCCGCCCCAGTCGTTGATGCCGGCGTTCAGGTACACCGGATAGTCCTGGGCGCTGAGGTTGGGCGGCACCTGTAAGTTCATATGCGGGCCCAGCAGCAGGCGAGCCGCCGCCACGGTCCAGCGCAGGTCGTCCGTTGCCGCGTCGGGCGACTGGGCCATGGGCGTGCCGGGCTTGGCGCGGAAGTTCTGGATGATGACCTCCTGGACGTGCCCAAAGCGCTGGTGGAGGTCGCGGATGGCCAGCAGGGCCTCAACGCGCTCCCGGCGGGTCTCGCCGATGCCGATGAGGATGCCGGTGGTGAAGGGCACGCCCAGCTCGCCGGCCAGCTCGATGGTGCGCAGGCGCACCCGGGGCCGCTTGCTGGGGGCCAGCGCGTGGGGGCCGCCGGGCTGGTGCAGGCGCAGGCTGGCGCTCTCCAGCATCAACCCCATGGATGCGTTCCAGGGGCGCAGGGCCTCCAGCTCGTGCCGGCTCATGGTGCCGGGGTTGGCGTGGGGCAGCAGGCGGGTATTTTCGGCCACCAGTTTACACATCTCTACCAGGTAGGCCAGGGTGGTGCGGTAGCCCCGCCGCTGGAGCCACGCCTGGGCCTCGGGGTAGCGCAGCTCGGGACGCTCCCCCAAGGTGAACAGGGCCTCGGTGCAGCCCAGCTTCTCGCCCTGCCGGGCCACCGCCAGCACCTCCTCCGGGGTCATGTAGAGCCGCTACCCAGCCGCGGCGGGATCCTGGCGGAAGGTGCAGTAGCCGCAGAAGTCCCGGCACAGGCGGGTCAGGGGGATGAAGACTTTCGGGGAGAAGGTGACCACCCGGCCCTTGCCCTGGTCCCGCAGGGACGCGGCGGCGGCGCACAGGTCATCTAGGCGTGCGTTGGGCGCATCGGCCAGGGCCCAGGCGTCAGCCGGTTCCAGCACCGCCCCACGCCCCGCCGCGTCCAGAGCGGAGTCAGTGGCAGTTACGCCGGGCTGGGGCATTGTCGAGCGCACGGTGGTCACAGAGGGGCGCAGTCTCCTGAGCAAGTTGCGCTGCCGGGCTGGGGCACGGGCGTATTGTAGCCGGTCGCCCTGAACCTAGCAACCGGCGTGGGGGTGGCCCTCAT
>JBGPJN010000071.1:0-12261 GCA_041485445.1 Dehalococcoidia bacterium | reverse complement strand
CACTATTTTGACCTCTCCACCCGACGGCAGAGGAGTCAGAATATTAAAGCCCTTCCTCGAAGATGCGGTTAGGAATTTCGCCAAACAGAACGTCGCCTTCTTTGACGACGTGACCGACTTACCTTTGTTCTATAGTGAGCGTTCGTTGCAGAATCTTCTCGCGGTTGCGATCGACAGAGCCGGTGCGACCCCTTTTGCAGAAACGCCTATTGGGCGGCGGCCTGCAAAACGAGGTGGTAGACCACGCCGAGGGTCATTAGATTTTTGGGTCCGGAACGGGAACGACGTTTATTTGATCGAAGTAAAGCATGGCTGGGTGCGGATTGATTCAGACAATCCGCCTGCCTGGGTGCAGAGGATTTGGGAACGGGCTAATGAGCAAATCCAGGACATTGACCCCAACTCGCTGAACGAGCAGCGCTTCCGCAAAGGGCACATATTGCGCATTGCGTTCATGTCGCTTGCGCTCTGGAGGAACAGCCGAAAGGCTCTTGCTCCGCTGAGCCGGGAGCAGATCCAGCGGCATTGCATGCGTCTCATCCACGGACTCGACCCTCAGCCAAACTGGGCTATAGCTTGGGAAATCCATAGTCGTGTATTCGAAAAGTTGCGGCGGTCTCCAGATCCGCACCTTTACGACTATCACGACCATCTCGCAGTTCTATTCGTCGCAAATATTGGACAAGCCGAGTAAAGATCCCGCTAAAATGTACTGTCTTTGAGATACCTCATTGGATTGGCGGAGCGCTCCGCGGGCTTTACGGAGATCAGCCAGGTCTACAGCGGCCGTCGGGCAGTCGGCGTGCTGGGAGGGGCTACAGTCCCAGCTTGCCGGGGTTCATGATGTTGGCGGGGTCCAGGGCCTGTTTCAAGGTGCGCAGCAGGTCGTGGCCCACGCCCATCTCCCGAGCCAGCAGGTGGTCCAGCCGCACGCCCACCCCGTGGCAGTACTCCATGATGCCGCCCATGTCCTGGGCCAGCACCAGCACCTGCTCCACTGCCTGGCCCAGCTTGTCCCGGAAGCCGTCGCCGGACCCATCGGCGGGCACCAGCATCATGGAGAACAGCTCCGGCCGGCTCCACAGGGCGTACTCCACCACCCGCACGCCGTGGGCCGACATAATCTGGTCGCAACGGCGGCGGTACTCCAGCACCTGGGAAATGGGCAGGGCCAGGTGCAGGTAGTCAAAGCCGCGGCCCCGCTGCCGGCTCCAGCGCTCCCGGCGGGGCCGGCCCAGGGCGGTGCGCCGGTAGTTGTCCCCCGCCTGATGCCGGTCCCGCCAGTAGGCCAGGGTGGGTCCCGGCCCCATATCCTCGCCGCCGAACTGGGCGCATACTTGCAGGGCCCGGCGCTCCTGGGCCGCGGCGCCCTCCCGGAAGCCTTCAAAGAGCAGGTGCAGCAGCACCTCGCCCTCCTCCTCGGTCAGGTCCAGGAGGGTGGGACGGATGCCCAGGGCCAGCAGCTCACACACGGCGTTGAATCCGCGAGTGAAGTCCGGGAAGGCGGCGGTGGCGAAAAGCTGCGCCTCGGGCAGCCGGGCGACCCGCAGGGTGGCCTGGGTGATGATGCCCAGGGCGCCCTCGGTGCCGATGAACCAGCGGTTCAGGTCCGGGCCGCTGGAGTACACCGGCACCGCCCGGGTGGTGAGCACGCGACCGTCGGGCAGCACCACCTCCAGGGCCACCACCTGGTCGCCCATGGGGCCGAAGGCGCCCGCGCGGTACCCCACGCCGTTGGTGGAGATGGCGCCGCCCACGGTGGCGATGCCCAGGCTGTAGGGGTCGTGGCCGTGCATCAGGCCTTGCTCCGCCAGGGCGTTTTCCAGGTCCTGGAGCACCACCCCGGCCTCGGCCACCGCCGTCAGGTCGGTGGCGTTGATCGCCACCACCCGGTTCAGGGCCTTGAGGTCAATGACCACGCCGCCCCGCACCGGCAGGGCGCCGCCCATGAGGCCGGTGCCGCCGCCGTAGGGCACCACCGGCACCCCATGCCGGGCGGACAGCGCCACCACCGCTGCCACCTGGGCGGTGCTGCCCGGACGTATAACTACGTCGGCCAGGCGGTCAAACACGTCCAGCCGGCCATAGAGCCGGGCGGGGTTCAGGGCGTCAACGGAGTACCGGTCCAGGTCGTAGGGGTCGGTCAGCACCTGGCTCGGCCCCACGATGCCGGCCAGGGAGGCCAAGAACGCGCTATCCAGCATGGCTGGCTTCAGAGGGTTTGTGGGAAACCGATTTCTCCCCCTTACCAAGGGGGAGACTGAAGAGGGGGTGGTCTCTGCCCAGCAACGGGGAACGACCCCTCCTAACCTCCCCTTGGCAAGGGGAGGGAATTGCCACACACCCTCTCAGAGTCAGCGGCACAGGTCTGGAGCAGCCTGGACGGACTGTTGGGCCGGTCTGATGCCATGCGGAGGGTTCAGGGGGCCGACGTCTGGCGCTGCCAGCGAGTGCCCTGGGGCGTATCTTCCAGCACCACTCCCTGGCTGGCCAGGCCGTCCCGAACGCGATCGGCCAGGGCGTACTGCTTGGCCCGGCGCAGCTCCTCCCGGGTGGCCACCAGCAGGTCGATAAAGGGCTTGGCGGTCAGGTGGTCTTGCTCGGTGCCCGTCCTGGGCTGGAAGGTCAGGCCCAGCAGGCCGCCCAGTCGCCGCAGCAGGGCCTGGGCCGGCGTCACCTGTCGCCCGGTCTCCTGGGCCCGGTTGATCTCCCGAGCCAAGTCGAACAGGGCGGCGATGGCCCTGGGGGTGTTCAGGTCCTCATCCATGGCCGCGAAGAACCGCTGCTGGAACGGGCTGCTGTCCCACGCTTCGCCGCCGGCGTCGGGCAGGGCCAGGGCGTGGCGCAGCCGGTCCGCGCTGCGCTCCGCGGCGGCGCAACCCTCGTCGCTGTAGCGCAGGGGGCCGCGGTAGTGGGAGCTGAGGAAGTACAGGCGCAGGGCGTCGGGGGAGTAGCGGGCCAGGGCCTCCTCTACCGACACCAGGTTGCCCAGGGACTTGCTCATCTTTTCTTCGCCCAACTGGAGCAGCCCGTTGTGGACCCAGTAGCGGACGAAGGGCTGGCGCCCGGTGCAGGCCTGGCTCTGAGCGATCTCGTTTTCGTGGTGAGGGAAGATCAGGTCCTGGCCGCCGCCGTGGATGTCCAGGGGGTCGCCCAGGCGGGCCAGGGACATGGTGGTGCACTCGATGTGCCAGCCGGGGCGGCCGGCGCCCCAGGGGCTGTCCCAGGAGGGTTCACCGGGCTTGGCGCCCTTCCAGAGCACAAAATCCATGGGGTGTTCTTTGTTCTCGCCCACCTGCACCCGCGCCCCGGCCATCATCCCCTCCAGGGTGCGGTGGCTCAGCTGACCGTAGCCCTGGCTTTTGGTCACCCGGAAGTAGACGTCGCCCCCTGCCGCGTAGGCGAACCCCTTGTCCACCAGGGTCTGGATAGTCTGGATAATGCCGGGGACCTCCCGGGTGGCCCGGGGGTAGTCGTGGGCCCGCTGGACGTTAAGGGCGTCCATGCCCCGGAAGAAGTCGTCCATGTAGCGCGCCACCAGGGCGTCTTCCGAGACGCCCGCCTGCCGCGCCCGCTGGATGATCTTGTCGTCCACGTCGGTGAAGTTCTGCACGTGGCGGACCTGGTACCCCAGGTGCTCCAGGTAGCGGCGCAGCACGTCGAACACCACGTAGCTCAGGGCGTGGCCCACGTGGGCCGACGAGTAGGGCGTCACGCCGCAAACGTACATCTTGACCTGGTTGCCCGAGGCGGGGACAAACTCCTCGGTTTGGGCGGTCAGGGTGTTGTAAAGCCTCATGGGGTGGTGACCAGCGACGCCACCGCGCAGGCGGCGATGCCCTCCGCCCGCCCGGTGAACCCCAGGTAGTCGGTGGTGGTGGCTTTGATGCTGACCCGGCCGGCGGGCAAGGCGAGGGTGGCGCTGACCTGTTCTTTCATGGCGGCGATAAAGGGCCCCAGCTTGGGATTCTGCGCCAACATTGTAGCATCTACATTGGAGACCCGCCATCCGCCCAGGGACACCAGCTCCCCCACCCGGCGCAGCAGCACCAGGCTGGAGATGTCCCGGTACTGGGGGTCACTGGAGGGAAAGTACACCCCCTTGTCCCCCAGGCCCGCCGCGCCCAGCAGGGCGTCCATGATGGCGTGGACCAGCACGTCGCCGTCGCTGTGGCCGGCCAGGCCCAGATGGTGCGGAATGACCACGCCGCCCAGCACCAGCCGCCGGCCGGGGGCCAGGGCGTGGGCGTCGAAGCCGATGCCGACCCGGAAGTCCATGAAGGGAGGATCAGCCATTCTGGCGCAGCGGCGTGTGCTGCATCCCATTCAGCAACGCTTCCGCCAGGGACAGGTCTTCCGGGGTGGTCACCTTCAGGTTGTTGGGGGACCCCAGGAACATGCGCACCGGATGCCCCAGCGCCTCCACCATGGTGGCGTCGTCGGTGACGGTCCGCTGGCACTTTCGGTGGGCCTCCAGCAGCAGGTCGTACCGGAAAAGCTGGGGCGTCTGGGCCGCCCACAGGCGCTCCCGCGGCGGCGTGCCGGTGACCATGCCCTCGGGGGACACCTCCTTGATGGTGTCCCGCACCGGCAGCCCGGCCACCGCCGCGCCGGTCTCCTGGACCGCCTCCAGCCCGCGCTCCAGCAGGGCCTGGTCCAGGCCGGGCCGGGCGCCGTCGTGCACCAGCACCCAGTGGCAGGGCGCCAGCGCCTCCAGCCCGATCCGCACCGAATCCTGGCGGCGCCGACCTCCAGAGATTATGCGAGCGACCTTGCGGTACCCTCGCGCCGCCACCAGTTCCTGCCCCTGGGCCAGATATCGGTCGGCCAGCACCAGCACAATCTCCGACACCGGGGGGAAGGCCTCCAGCTGGTCCAGGGCGTAGGTCAAGAGGGGCGCGCCCAGCACCGGGGCGAAGATCTTGTCCACTCCCGCCATGCGAGCGCTCTGGCCTGCCGCCACTACGATGGCGCCCAGGCCGGTGCTGGATGCGTGGGGGATGCCGCCCGCGGTGCGCCGATGGGGCGGCAATTTTATGGCCACTGGGGCTCCCTAACCGGCCTTGGGCTGGGCGAAGATGATGCGCCCGGCGGCGGTCTGGAGCACCCGGGTCACCACCACGTCGTGGTAGGCGTTAATGTAGCGCCGCCCGCCCTCCACCACCACCATGGTGCCGTCGTCCAGGTAGGCCACGCCTTGGCCCATCTCCTTGCCCTCCTGGACGATGTTAACCCGCATCTCCTCGCCGGGCAGGACAATGGACTTGAGGGCGTTGGCCAACTCGTTGACGTTGAGCACCGTCACGCCCTGCAGCTCCGCCACGCGGTTTAGGTTGTAGTCGGTGGTGAGGATGGGGCACTTCATGGAGCGGGCCATCTGCACCAGCTGGGAGTCCACCTCGTTGCCCAGGGTCACGCCCACGTCCAGCACCTCAAGGGTCACCTTGCTGTCCCGCCGCAGCCGCCCCAGCACCTCCAGGCCGCGGCGCCCCCGGTTGCGCCGCAGCGCGTCGCCCGAATCGGCGATGTGCCGCAGCTCGTCCAGCACAAACCGGGGCACCACCAGGACCCCGTCCAGGAACCCGGTGCTGGTCACGTCGGCGATGCGGCCGTCAATGATGGCGCTGGTGTCCACCAGCACCGGGCCGCCCCGGGAGCCGGAAGCGGCCTGGCTGGGCGCCGCCAGGGCCGGGAACAGGGCGTGCACGTCGCCCCGGCGCAGGAGCCCCAGCAGCAGGCCGGCTGACCCCAGGAAGGCGCTGACCATCACGGGCACTCCCCAGGAGAGCCAGCCCGGCAACCGGTAGAGGGGGATGGACACCAGGGCCGCCAGGATGAGGCCGGCCAGCAGGCCCAGGGCCGCCGCCAGCAGCGTGGCGCCGGACAGCGACAACAGGTGGCCCACGCCCCGGCGCCAGGGCCGCAGCACCAGCGTGGGCACCGCCAGGAGCCCCACCAGCCCGCCGACCAGGGCCAGGGCCAAGCGCCAGCCCCAGGGGGGGAGCTGCACCTGTTCCGACAGCCCGGCGGGCAGCAGTCCGGACACCCGGCCCGCCACCAGCCATCCCAGGGCGGCAAACCCGGCGGCGCCCGCCCCGCGCAGAATCCAGATCCCGGTCATCGGTTCCAACCTCGCTGGACACAGCTTACCAGAAGACCTGGCTGGAAGGGTCCAGACCAGGGCTCATCTAGGGTGAGCATAGCACAAACCCGGCTTGGGGGGGAAGCGAAGCCCTTCCCGCGGGTGGCGCTGCGCCGCCGAACCGGGTAGAATCACCCCGGCGGACCATCACCCCGGTGGTCAATTGGGGGACCAGTTCCCGGGAGGTCAGATATGTCCACGGACGCGCGGCCGCGGGTCTACGTCATCGGCACCGGCGGCAGCATCTCCATGGTGGGCCGGCACCGCACCGACTACATCAACTACAGCTACGATGGCCACCACCTGACCATCCAGGAGCTGCTGGCCCGCGTCCCCGAGGTCCACCGGTTCGCCCAGGTGGTGGCGGAGCAGTTCCTCAACGTGGGCAGCCCGGAGATCGGCCCGGAGCACTGGCTGGCCCTGGCCCGGCGGGTCAACGAGATCTTCCGCCAGGACCGGGAGGCCGCGGGGGTGGCCATCACCCACGGCACCGCCACCCTGGAGGAGACGGCCTACTTCCTCAACCTCACGGTCAAGGACCACCGCCCGGTGGTGGTCACCGGCTCCATGCGTCCCCCCTCGGGCCTGGGCACCGACGCCGACGTGAATTTGTTAGACTGCGTGCGGGTGGCCGCCGCCGCCCAGTCCGCCGGCCGGGGGGTGCTCACGGTGCTGAACAACGAGATCCAGGCGGCCCGGCACGTGACCAAGACCAACAGCTACCGGCTGGAGACCTTCCGGTCCAACGAGCTGGGCCTGCTGGGCTACGCCGATTCCGACGAGGAGGTAGTGTTCTACCAAACGCCCACGCGGACCCACACGCTGGATGCCGAGTTTGACGTGGCGGAGGTGGGGCAATTGCCCCAGGTGGACATCGCCTACGCCTACGCGGGGGCCGACGGCCGGGTGGTCCAAGCCCTGGCGGAGTCTGGGGCCCAGGGCATCGTGGCCGCCGGAATGGGCAGCGGCGGGTCTCCCCGGGCCTTCATGGCGGCCCTGAAGCAGGCCCAGGGGGAGGGTGTGAAGGTGGTCATCGCCACCCAAACGGGCAACGGGCGGGTGATGCGCACCCGGCGCTTTGACGAGGACGGTTACATCGTGGCCGACAACCTCTCCCCCAAGAAGGCCCGCATCCTGCTGATGCTGGCCCTGACCCGGACCCAGGACCGGGACGAGATCCAGCGCATGATGTGGACCTACTAGCAATCCCGAAGGTGACTGCAAGTCCCTCCCCTTACTAAGGGGAGGATAGGAAGGGTGATGCGACCCCCTCTAACTCCCCCTTGGCAAGGGGGAGGATGCGCACCTCCTTGGGAACACTTTAGGCGCAGGAGGCATTTGTGGAGCGATCTACCGCCGGCGACCAGTTCCCCACCGTGGGCGACGGCAGCGGCCTGGCCCCCGGCACCGGCTTTTATCAGGAGGAGGTGCAGCTGGCCCTGCGCAACCGGGGCATGCCCCTGGAGGGGATGCGCTACCCGGTGACGCCCACCGGCATGCACTACCTGCTGGTGCACTTCGACATCCCGGACATCCGCGCGGCGGACTGGCGGCTCAAGGTCGGCGGCCTGGTAGCCAACCCGCTGGTGCTGCCCCTGGAGGACCTGAAGGCCCGCGCCGCCCGCACCGGTACCGTGACCATGGAGTGCGCGGGCAACGGGCGCGCCTTGCTCAGCCCCCGGCCCGTCAGCCAGCCCTGGCTGGTGGAAGCAGTGGGCACCGCCCAGTGGACCGGCGTTCCCCTGCGGCGGGTGCTGGCCGACGCCGGCGTGAAACCCGAGGCGGCGGAGCTGGTGTTCACTGGGCTGGACCAGGGCGTGCAGGGGGGAGAGGTGCAGTTCTACCAGCGCAGCCTGACGGTGGCCGAGGCCAGCCGGGAGGAGGTGCTGCTGGCCTACGAGATGAACGGAGAACCCCTGCAGCCCCAGCACGGCTACCCGCTGCGATTGATCGTCCCCGGCTGGTACGGCATGGCCAGCGTCAAGTGGCTGGGCAGCATCGAGGCGGTGGCGCAGCCCTTCAGCGGCTACCAGATGGCCCAGACCTACCGGTACTCCCGCGACGCCCAGGACCCAGGCGAGCCGGTGACCCGCATCCGGGTGCGGTCGCTGATGATCCCCCCCGGCATCCCCGACTTTCTGACCCGCGCCCGCCTGGTGACCGCCGGCGCGGTTACCCTGCGGGGCCGGGCCTGGTCGGGCGGCGTGGGCATTGCCCGGGTGGAGGTGAGCGCCGACGGCGCCGGGAGCTGGCAGGAGGCCCAGCTGGACCGGGAGGTCTCCGTCTTTAGCTGGCGGGGCTGGTCCTTCCAGTGGCGCGCCTTCCCCGGACGTTGCACCCTGTTGGTGCGGGCCACCGATGCCCAGGGCAACGTGCAGCCGGTGGAGGCGCCGTGGAGTTACCAGGGCATGGGCAATAACATGGCCCACCGGGTGGAGGTGGTGGTGGAGTAGGGGCGCAGGGGCGCCGGGGGAGATGGGGAGTTGCCGGGCGGGTGCGGGTAGGGGCGCACGGTCGTGCGCCCCCACGGTGTCCAACCAACATCCGGCGACAATGCGTAGGGGCGGGTTTCAAACCCGCCCCTACCCTAGTGGCCTAACCTTAGCAGGCTGCTGAAAAATTCTTGCGACCATCCCCCTGACTCCCTCCCTGGCCAGGAAGGGAGAAGAGATTGTATCTGGGGGACACCCCCAGACCCCCGGCGAGGGCGGAGTTTATCCTGATCCGCCTTCGGCGGACGAAGGGCCCCTCTGCACACCCCGTTTTTCACTAACCTGTTAGGTCTGTCAGCCCTAGCCGGGCACTTGGTCGTACTCGTCCCGCTCGCTGATGACGTCCTTGGCCCGCAGGCTGGCGATCTCCGCGCCGGAGTAGCCCAGCAGGCCGCCCAGGATCTCCTCGTTGTGCTCGCCCACCCGGGGCGTGGAGCCGATGACCGCCGGGGTGCGGCTGAAGTGCCAGAAATCGCCGGACACCGCGATGCTGCCAGCCAGGAAGTCGGGCACCTCCACCATGGCCCGCCGCTCCCAGGGGTGGGGGTCCTCGGCGGCCTGGGGGATGGAGTTCACCGGCGCCGCCACCACGTCGTGCTGGGTGAAGTGGGCGATGGCCTCCTTCATGGTCAGCTTGCTCAGCAGTTCCCGAATGGCGGCGTTGACCACCGCCCCGTTCTTGCCCCGCTCGTTGCGGCTGGCGAACCGGGGGTCCTCCAGCCACTCGGGCTTGCCCAGCGCGTTGCACACCCGGTGCCAGTGGTGCTGGTCGCCGGCGGTGATCAGCACCCAGCCGTCCTTGCAGGGGTAGGTGCCGCCGGGCGGCGCCGCCGACTCGCCCCGCTTGGGCTTCACGCCGGCGCCGTGGTAGGCGGTGATGGGGATCTCGGTGTAGCTGTAGCCCGTGTCGGCCAAACACACGTCGATGGACTGGCCCTCCCCGGAGCTCTCCCGCTCGTGCAGGGCCGCCAGGGTGCCGATGGCCGCGTGCAGCGCGGTGGTGCGGTCGATGATGGGCACCCCGGCCCGGATGGGGGGCATCCCCTCCTCGCCGGTGATCATGGCGATGCCCGACATGGTCTGGCCGATGGGGTCGTAGCCAATCTGGTCGCTGTAGGGCCCGAACTGGCCGTAGGCCGATACGTTGACCATGATGATGCGGGGGTTGAGCTTCTTCAGGACGTCGTAGCCAAAGCCCATCTTCTCGATGGTGCCGGGCCGGAAGTTCTGCAGGATCACGTCGGAGACCTTGATCAGCTTGGTCAGGATCTCCTTGGCCTCGGGTTTGCGCATGTCCATGCTCAGGCTCTTCTTGCCGGAGTTATACTGCACCCAGTAGGCGCTCTGCTTGCGCACCCAGGGGCCGTGGTAGCGGGTCTCCTCGCCGCCCAGGCGCTCCACCTTGATGACCTCGGCGCCCATGCGGGCCAGCACCTGGGCGCAACGGGGCCCCGCCTGGTGGCGGCCCAGGTCCAGGACGCGGATGCCTTCCAGAGGGTGTTTGAGTCCGGCCATAGCTGAAAACCCCCTTCACGAATCTCAGGCCATTTTACGCCGGGGGATAGGAAAGAGCAAGCTGACCCTGCCCCAGTAACAGTTCAGATCCAAAGGGACGGGCATTGGTTGCTGACCTTCGCGCAGCTTGTACCGGACGTAGCAGGTTTGGCGACCAAGGGGTGTGCAGAGGGGTGAAACCTCTCGCCGGGGGCCTGGGGGTGTCCCCCAGATACATTTCTTTTCTGCCCCCTTCCTGGCCAGAAAGGGGGTAAGGGGGATGGTCGAAAGGCCGCTCAGCAGCCGCTACGCCATGGTTTTGGAACGCTGGCGGGGAGCCCAACGCCCGACCCTGAACAGTGCCTCATAGCGGCGAGCCACCACTGGGGATGAAAATAGGGAATGGACCACTAAGCAACTCCCCACCGAGCCCATTTTTCGAGGTAGTTACCCCTGCTCCTAGTCCTTGCCAGGGCGGGGCGGGTTCTGGCATACTCGCCCCAAGTGGCTGTGGGTTGAGAGTTCGGAGAGGGTGATCTTTAGATGTATGCGGTAGCCGCGGCGCCGCCGGACCGCCGGCCGGTCCTGCGGGAGTCAGGTGCGGAGTACCACCCCGCCGGGGAGCCGGGCCCGCCGCCCCGCGCCATTCCGGAGCGGCTGCTGGCCCAGCTTTGGCACAAGCGGGCGGCCCGCCGCGCGGCCCTGTACGACCAGGGCGGCCGCCGGGTGCGGGTGCTCTACCCCGGCAGGCCCAGCGGTGGGCCGGGACCGGACTTTCGGGACGCCCTGCTGGACCTGGAGGGGGTGGGACTGGTGCGGGGCGACGTGGAGATCCACCGGCGGCAGGGGGACTGGGAGACCCACGGCCACGGTGGTGACCCCGGCTACAACGGGGTGGTGCTCCACGCGGCGCTGGACGTGAACGACCACCCCACCCGGCTGGCCAGCGGGCAGCCGGTGCCGGTGGTGTCCCTGGCCCCGCTGCTGGGCGACCCCCCGCCCGAAGATATTTTTCCGGAGCCGGCGGCGGGCATTTACCTGTGGCAGCGGCTGGCTGGGCAGGGTTACCCGCGGCCCGCCGGCGCCGGCCCCTTGGCCGGCCTGCTGGACCGGGCGGGGGATGCCCGCTTCCGGGCCAAGAGTGCGCTGTTCCAGAGGTTCTTGCGGGAGCAGTCCCCGGACCAGACGCTGTACGAGGGCATCATGGAGGCCCTGGGGTACCGCCGGAACCAGCAGGCCTTCCTCAACCTGGCAGCCCGGGCGCCCTATGCCGCGTTACGCCACGCCGGTGGCCGGCTGGCCCCCGAGGAGCGGGCCGGCTTCCTGGAAGGGTGGCTGCTCCGGCTGGCCGGCCTGGGAGCGCCGGGGGGTGCTGAGCCTCCAGCCTGGCCGGTGCCGGGCTGCGGCGCGCCGTTGCACGCCAGCCAGTGGCACACCGCCGGGGTGCGGCCGGCCAACCATCCCCGGCGCCGCATCGCCGGGGCGGCGGAGCTGCTGGCCCGCCACTGGGAGCCGGGCCTGGCAGCGGGCCTTGGCCGGGTGGCGCAAGCGGGATCGCCGCGGGCGCTGGAGCTGGCCCTGGTGGTCCACCGGGCGGGCAGCGCCGGACCGGGCCCGGTCGGCGCTAGCCGGGCCCGTGACATCGCGGTGAACGTGGCGCTGCCCTTTTTGCACGGGATGGCCCAACTGGGGCAGGCCCCGCGGGCTTGGCAGGCGGCCGCCGTGCAGCCCTTGGCCGGCCAGTACGCCCGGTTCGGCAGGCTCCAGGAGAATGCGCTGACCCTGGAGGTGGCCCGGCAGCTGCTGGCGCCCTGGTGGCCCGCCTGGCGCGAGGTGGTCAACACGGCCCGCCGCCAGCAGGGCCTGCTGCACCTGCACCACCTGCTCCAGGGCGGCGGGTAGGCGCCCAAGCCACCGCCGAGTACCCAGAAACCGCTGAGCACCCTTCGGCAAGCTCAGGGCAGGCGCAGAGGCCGCGGAGACGGTGGGCCAAGGAAGTTAACCACCCTTGCACTGGTTTCTAAACTGGGCACCTGACCCGCTCACCCTGAGCTTGTCGAAGGGCGCGGCCACGTGGTTCGACAGGCTCACCACGAGCGGTTTAAGAAGCAATGCAAGGCTCAGTAAATCTCT
>JBGPJN010000070.1:0-12284 GCA_041485445.1 Dehalococcoidia bacterium | reverse complement strand
TCATGAACCCGAACAGGGTGGCCGCGGTCCCCGGCGACAAGCCTTGGCCGATGGCGTAGGGGACAAAGTGGACGCTGAGCACCCCGGTGGTGGCGCCGCAGACGAAGTAGGCGCCGGTCATCTGCCACATGGGTGGCGACCGGAACGACTCCTTCCACTTGGACACCGCAAACGCCCCTTCCGGCCGTCCGCCCCGGCGCGGCCCACCCTCCCCGGGCTGGGCGTCGCCGTCGGGCAGCAGGCCCAGCTGGCTGGGGTCGTCGCGCAGAAAGAACCAGGCCAGGGGCGCCCCCAGGCAGAGCACCATCAGCCCCAGCACCGCCCAGGTCACCCGCCAGTTGGTGGCCTGGAGCAGGTACATGGCAAAGGGCACCAGCAGCAGGCCCCCCAAGGACATGCCCGAGGCGTTCAGCCCCACCACGGTGGCCCGCTTGCGCCGGAACCACTTGGTGAGCAGCGCCCCGGTATTGGTCAGGGAGGCGCCGCCCACCGCGGCGGCGCTGACGACGCCGAACATGAACACCAGGAACAGGAAGTGGAAGGTGAGGCTGAGCAGCGCGGTGGTCACGCCGAACAGCGCCATGCTGGCGATGATGACCCGGCGGCCGCCCCAGCGGTCAAAGGCGCTGCCCAGGAAGGGCTGGGTCAGGCCGCTGACCAGGAACCCCAGGGAGGCGGCGATGGAGACGGTGCCCCGGCTCCAGCCGAACTCCTGCTCTAGGGGCAGCACGAAGATGCCGAAGGCGTTGCGCGCCCCGTTGGTGACCAGGGCGATGAACACGCAGGTGGCGACGATGTACCACCCGTAGTACAGGGGGGCCTTGGTGGGTTGGGGTGAGTTTGTCAGCGTGTGCTGCTTCAGGGGCATGACTCAATTATAGCTGGCGAATGGAATAAAGTCCTGCTGCGGGAACTCACCCTCACCCCTGCCCTCTCCCATCGAGGGAGAGGGAGTTAAGGTTGCCGCGTTCTTCCTCTCCCCTTGTGGGAGAGGATTGAGGTGAGGGGTATTACCCCCGCTCCAACTCGCATTTCAACTGGTACTGTCTGGATGAGGGTGCAGCCCTTCCAGTATAGCGGCTTTGACGGCGTTGGGTTCCGCCAACACCTGGTTGTTCCAGAATCGTAGAACCCGGTACCCTTGGGCCTCCAGCCAAGCAGTACGAACAGCGTCGTATTCAGCTTGTTCTACTTGGTCATGGTGGCCACCGTCCAACTCGATGATCAGCTTATTCTCGAAGCAGACAAAGTCCACGATATAGAGCCCGATGGGCTGTTGCCGGCGAAATTTGTACCCGCCAAATTGACGACTGCGGAGTGCCGCCCATACAGTCCTTTCGGCATCGGTCAAGTTCTTCCTCAGCCGCCTGGCCTTATTGGTGGTCATTGCCAAGGAATCCTTTCCCTCCCAAGTGCTTCCTCTCCCCTTGTGGGAGAGGACCGAGGTGAGGGGTATTACCTCAGTCGCCCCGCCACTGCCCCGCAACCCGTGACAGGCTTGAGGCTAAAACGGTACTATCATATCCTACTGTTATCCTGACCGTGGAGAGTGGCGTGATGGAATCCCAGACCCTGACCTTCACCCTGGAGAAGGAGACCAAGAACACCATCCGGTACCAGGAGGAGACCAACGGCAAGCCGCCGGCGGTGGGCACCCTGTACATCCAGAAGTGGCTGCTGGGCAAGGCGGTGCCCAAGACCCTGACGGTGACCATCGCGGAGCAGGACGGGGCCAATGGTTAGGCCCAACTGGTTCACGGCGCACCCCACCGCCTGCACCTGCGCCCAATGCTCGGAGAAGGAGACCATCCAGCGGCAGGAAGGCGGGCGGAAGATCGGCCGCAACGAGAAGTGCCCCTGCGGCAGCGGCAAGAAGTACAAGCGCTGCCACGGCAGCTAGATACCCCGATTTAACCACAGAGAGCGCCGAGAACGCAGAGAGTTTTACGATTAGTTCTCTGCTGTTTCAGCGCTCTCCGCGCGCTCTGCGGTGAAATGGGCTTTCCCCTCCCCCTTTACCAAGGGGGAGGGTCAGGGTGGGGGCCGCCTACCGCATCAGAAGTCTTTGAGCTTCATGGCGTCGTGGGCCGCGCTGGTGCCGGACAGCCGCCCAAAGACCATCCCGGCCGCCAGGCCCGAGCCGCCGGGGTAGTTGTAGTAGAACAGCCCGCCCACCATCTCGCCGGCGGCGTAGAGGCCGGGGATGGGCTCCTGGGCGTTGGTCACCACCTGGCCCCGGGTGTTGATCTTCACCCCGCCAAAGGTGAAGCTGATGCCGGTGGTCACCGCCCACCCGCGGTAGGGGGGCGTGTCCAGGGGCTGGGCCCAGTTGGTCTTGTTCACCGCCAAGCCCTGGGTGCAGCGCCCGTCTTTGACCGTGGGGTTGTATGGAATGTCCCGGCGCACCGCGGCGTTGTACTCCCGCACCGTCTTCACCAGCCCGGCGGGGTTGATGTCCAGCTTGCGGGCCAGCTCCTCGATGGTGTTGGCCTCGGCCGTGGTGGCCTGGGGGATCCAGTACTCGTCCCGCAGCAGGTGCTTCACCTTCTCGTCGAAAAGCTGGAAGGTCACCCCCTGGGGCTGGGTCAGCAGGGCGCGCCCGTAGGTCACGTAGGTGTAGTTGCGGAAGTCCGCCCCCTCGTCCAGGAACCGCTCCCCGTTGAGGTTGACCATCAGGCCGAAGGGATAGGAGTGCTTCTGGAACAGCTCGGTGATGGTGCGGTCGCCGAAGGGCGGCGCGTTCAGGTCCCAGGCGACTGCGTGGCAGCTGCTCCAGTGGCCGTAGGACTGGGCGCCCGCCTCCAGCGCCATACGGATGCCGTCGCCGGTGTTGTAGGGGATGCCCCGCACCTTCACCAACTCCCAGCCGGGGCCCAGGTACCGGCAGCGCATCTCCGCGTTGGCCTCAAAGCCGCCGCAGGCCAGCACCACCGACCGACCGGGGATGTCCTCGTAGCCGCCCGGCCCCAGCACCCGCAGCCCGCACACCTTACCCAAGTCGTCCCGGATCAGGCCCACGCCCTGGGTGGAGTAGCGCACGTCCACGCCCCGGCGCTTGACCACCTCAAACTGCTGGTCGGAGAGGCCCTTCCCGGCCCCCACCGCCTCCACCACCAGCCCGCCCCAGAACCGGTACTTGTCCCCGTCCTTGAAGGCCTGCCGGCCGAAGGACATGACAAACCGCACGCCGTTCTCCCGCAGCCACTTCATGGTGGGGAAGGACTCCCGCACCAGGATCTGGGCCAGCTCCGGGTCGGACAGCCCGTGGGTGACCCGCATCATGTCGTCGTAGAACTGGTCCTGGGTGTAGCTGCCCACCTCCACGGACTGCTCCTCCGTGGGGGACATATCCGGGATCAAGGCCTTGATGTCCTCGATGCCGTTGAAGGCGAAGCGGATGATGCCGCCGGTGAAGTAGGTGTTGCCCCCGCGGAAGTAGTCGGGGGCTTTCTCCACCACCAGCACCGAGTCGCAGACCTCTTTGGCGGCGATGGCGGCGCTCAGGGCGGCGTTGCCCGCCCCGACCACAATGACGTCGTACCCTTCAGCCACGGTGAAACCTCCAGGGGGCTATATGGGAGTTACAGCTTGCCGGCCCATATGATAAACCCTTGGAGGCGCAGGGGGCAAGGAAACTCTCACCACTCAGCCGTGGGCGTGAACGTATCAAAACAGTTGTTCTACCTGCAGCCAGATGGTAGAATACGGGAGCGGACACGCTGGCTGTCCACCGGATAGAGGAGAGACAATATGCCTTTTGAGCGGGGGCCTTATCTGACGACGGCGGTTTTCTGCGAACAGGTATTACAAGAGGCGTCAGGTGTCCTGTCCCTGATTCGGATAGTGGATCGCATGAACGTCACTGCATCCGGGCCCCACTCACCTGAAGAAATGCCGCCGCAAAAGCTGGGTTGGACACTGGTGATCACTCTGAAGTCTGGGGATGCCAGGGGCAGCCATCCGGTCAAGATAGTGCCCCAGCGACCTTCCGGGGAGACGATGCCACCTATCACTCTCTCAGTCCATCTTGAGGGCGACAACAAGGGGGCCAACCTGGTAGCTAAGATGGACATGCAGGTGGAAATGCCAGGGATTTACTGGTTCAACATATACGTAGACGACTATCTTATTACAAGGGTACCATTTGAGCTGATATATTCCAGGATTGTGACTCCCGGCCTGCCGAAGCCACCATCACCTGGGGAGAGGTAGAAGTGTCAGCGGTGCCTGCGGCCACGGGAAACTCGGGAAAGGCTTGCCAGGCGAATGTAGTCCGGGACTTCTTGGCTATGAATCCAGAGGCCTCTTCCCAGAATTCCTTCTCACTCCGCAGCCCTTCGGCCACTTCGGTGAGTAAAAGTTCAAAGGTGCCCACGGCCTCTCTTTGCTCTTCAGTCATGAACTGGTCATCCCAATCCACACCAGCGAGCCACTCGGCGACGTCTCCAAGCCCAGCACCGCCAGACAGATAGCCCTGCAACATTTGTATCAACTCATTCATTTCGGACACCTCTTTGGCAGTCTGGAGAAACCAGTTGCTAAGAAAACCTACGGCTGAAGTCTCTATGAGAACTGCTGGAAAGCCTCTTTCAGGCTCTTGACCTCTGGGGAAAGATTCAAAGCGGCTGCCTAATCAGCGCCCCGGTTGCAACTAAGGACGCCCCATCTCACCATTACCCCAATGCTCTCAGCCGCATTGTAAAGCACCACCTCCCTAATGGCAAACACATAGCTACTACCCACCGCATTGAAACCTTCAATGGTGACATTCTGCATTGGGACGCCAAAGACCTTCTCATGGATGACGTGTGCCTCTGGAGGCTTTAATCCCCCCACCACCACCTCAGCGCCTTGCACGCTGCCACCCATCCGCTTCCAGGAGGCGCATCAGGTCTCGCCCGGAGATCGGCACAGGCGGCTACTTATCCGGCGGCACCGGCGGCAACAAATCCAGACTCATGGGAGGTGGATGGTCCGATTGGGAGGTAAGCAACGCGGTTGTCGCGCAAGTACTCCTGCGCGGAGCCAAGACGCTCCATTTCATTATAATTGCAGAGCAACGGCCTCACGCAACTCCTGTCGCACTGTTTCCAGACTCTCGGCAAAAGTAGATGTGCCCAACTCAAGGCAGACACCCACCCACTGGCCACCCTCCTGCACATAGTCAAGCGTCAAGATGAGCACGTGGTCATACGCGCCCCCGTGCCCACGGTGAAGGTAAGGGGCCTGTTCCCGCATCACGAACCTCTGCGCGATTGTCCTTGTCTGCTATTTTACATGGCGGGCCGTCCCGATGCCATGCCGCACCACCCCCCTCACCACCAGCCCAGGGCCTTGCCCACCCCGGCCGCCACCGCCACCAGCCCACCTCCCACCAGGCTGCCGCCGCCCAGCGCCTTGCGGTTAATCCGAATGGTCACGCCGGCGCCGTTGGCGCTGCCTGGACCGTGACGCTGGTCCGCCACGTGGGCCTGCAAGCCGGCCTCCACCCGGCCCACGCCCTCCCGCACGTGGCGCACCTCCGCCTCCAGCACCGCCAGCCGCTCCCGCAGGTCCTCCAGGGAGGACAGCACCCGCCCGGCAAAGTCTTGATTAGTCAGCATGGCTCCTCGACCTCCCGATTACTTCGGGATCTTCGGCTGAAGGACTGGCAACCTGAACTAAAGTCCCAGTGAAACCCGCATTAGGAAGATTTCCCGCCGAGATTGGGGGATTAGGGGGCAATGCAACGGTAATCCCCCAATCTCCTAATCCCGGCCCGTTGTCCCTCACGCCTACTAAAGAGGAAATAGGGGCATGTATATTTCGCCCTGGCTTTAGCTTAGACCCCCTGCACCAGCCAGCGTGTGATGATTGCCCCGTTGCGGGCGGTGGCCTCCAGGGTCATGCCCTCGATGAAGAAGTCCTGGTTGATGCCCATCTTGCTGTACACCACCGTGATCCGGTCGGAAAGGCGCCGGTGCACCATCTGCAGCAGGTTGTTCTTGTCGCCGTTGGGCAAGGTCAGGGTGAGGCGGGACTTGCGGCTCTTCTTTCGCGTCAGCCGGGAGTCGGCGGCGTCCCTGGCGGCGGCGTAGTGGTCGGTGAACCGGCACTCCACCAACCTGGAGCGGACGCCGTGGCTGGCCTGGCTGGCCGTATCCCCCGCTTGGTACAGCGTGCTCTCCTGGTCCTGGTACGCCTTGTTGGCCTGGAGCCGGAGAAAGGTGACGTACGCCGTGCTGGTGCCGTGGTTGTTCACCACCCGCACCACCGTCCCCTTGCCCTGGTAACTGGACAGCAGGGGCAGGCTGACGGTCAGGCTGGAGGTCAGGTTGATGCCCGTGCCGTTCTCCAGGCTGTTGGCGGTGTAGTCGGTGGTGGCCATCGGCGTCTGGATGTCCTCCACCACGTCGTACGCCAGGCTTTCCGCCAGGAAGTCCCGCGTGGCGCCCGGCGGAATGGCGGGGACATCCCGGAGCTGCCAGATCACCGCGGCCGCGCCCGCGGACTCGCGATGGTACCGGAAGGCCACGTCGTTCTCCACCCCGGCGCTGCCGTCGTCCCAGCCCAGCTGCGAGAAGTAGGGCGAGTTGGCCTTGGTGTCCCGCAGGGTGGCCCGCGAGGTAGTGTGGGACCCGGCGCCCCGATGCGCCGCCGTCTCCAGGCGAATGAACCCCTGACCGTCTATGTAGAGCAGTCCATCCTCCTCGTCCTGCAGTTGGTTGAGGGCATCCCGTGCTGAGGCGCCCCACACCGCCCGCCGCTGGCTGCTCACCAGAATGCGCCCCACGTCCAGCTCCCGGTCGTCCAGGCTGAAGCCGGCCCACGTCAGCACCGAGTTGGCCAGGTTATTGGAGCTGATTAGCGGGCCGGTTACCAGGTTGAACACCAGGGTGTCCTCCAACCGCGTGAGCTCGTCGTAGGCCCGCAGCTGGCAGACCTCCCCGGCCCGGCCGGGCTTGGGCACGACGCTGTCCACCAGCCCGTAAAAGAAGCTGCGCCAGCCGCCAAAGTCGTCCCAGCGGTCGGTGTTGGCCACGTCCCCATGCCACAGTCCGTGTTTGGTGGCGGTGGTGTTCCCGACGGCGCCCCCGCCGTCCAGGATCTCCCGGCGCGACCACGCCCCGGTGTCCAGGTCGGTGGCGAAGGCGCGGATGGACGGCCCGTGCAACTCCACCTCGATGAAGTAGTTGACCCCGGCAGTAAGGGCAGTCCCCGTACGCAGGGTGGTGTTCACCCCGGCGGTGTGGTCAACCAGGATGGTGTTGAGGCTGCCGAACTTGATGGCCAGGTAGTCGCTGGTGTCGATGAACCGCAGCACCACGCCGGCCCCGGCGCCGGTGGCGCGGTTGAACTTGAACCCCAGACAGGCGTCGGCATCGCCGAACTCCACCGTGTAGATTCCGTTGACCCCCCCGCCGGTGATGGCCCGCACCTGGTTGCCGGTAATCTCAAAACCGTTGCCGCCGGTGTTATGCTTCACCCAGGCGAACTCCCCATCCACCGGCAGTGCCCGCCCGGCCAGGTCAACGCCATCGGTGGCGGTGAAGTGGTCGTATGGGTAGGCGAACCGGGCCCACAGGCGCCGGCCCGCCTTGAGATTTCCCGCCAGGGGCGAGCTGGCGTTGGGGGGCGAGTACTTGTGGGTATCGTTGCGCAGCACCAGTTCCAACAGGGCGGGCTTGGCCCGGTCCCGGTCCAGCTCCCGGTCCCACTCCCAGCGCAGCTCCATGACGTCGGAGCTCAGGTCTTCGTTGGACTCGCCCCAGATGCCATCGGCGTCCCAGTCAACCATCACTCTCCAGTGGGGGTTGGGCATACTTCACCTCATGTAGCCATCAGTTATCAGCGATCAGCGGTCGGCTGCTTCTCTCAGCGCTCCGCTTCCGTGGCGCGCTCCGGCGGCCACCGTAGCTGAAGGCTGATTACTGAAGGCCGAATGCTAATTACCAGGTGGTGAACGACACCGCGCCATCCTGCCGGAACTGGGCGCGGAATCGCACCTGACGCCCCGCCTGGCTGATGACCCGGTAGCTCACGCACAGAAACTCCCCCGTGACCTTGCGTTGCCCCGACCCATTGCCCGCCGGGCCGTAGCTCACCGTGCCGGTCTTGCCCACCAGGCCGGCCAGCACCGCGTCGGGCCCGGTGGTGGCGGTGTTGTCGAACACCCCCAGCAGGGTGAACCCCTGGGCCAGCTCCACCCCGGCCACCAGCCGCTGGGCGGCGTCGTTGAGGCCCGTCACGTCCAGGAGCGACACCTCCCGGCCCAGGGGCTCCAGCTCCTCCAGGTAGGCCGACAGGTTCCGCGGGGTCCCCCCGGCGTCGTCAATCTCGATGTAGCTGCTGCCCGATACTGCAAACTTAGCCACTTTCGTAGGCCTCCACGCTGAAGGTGGCGCCCCAATAGACGCCCCCGCCCACGGTCACCCGGCCCACCGAGGGCGACCGCACCACCCGGGCCCAATCGGCGCTGCCCCCCAGGGTGCCGTCCACCGCCGCCTTCACCGAGGCGCCGCCGGCGGCGCTGAGGTAGGGTTCCAGGTCAGACCAGGCCTGGGCTTCGTCCGCGGACGCCACCAGCAGCAGCACTTTGAACGCGTAGCGCACGTCCGCGCCGCGCACCAGTTGGTCGTAGGTCAGGAAAGGCTCCCCCGCGGTTACCACCGCCGCCGGCAGCTCCTGCACCAGGTCCGGGGGCGTGGCGTAGACCCGCAGGCCGCTGATGGTCCCCAGCCGCGTGGCTAGCCCGTTGCGCACCGTCGTCACCGACATACCTCAGCCCCCGGCGCCCACAGGCAGGCGGCGGTAGCCCGCCAGGAGCTGCCGCACCTCCCGTTGGATTCCCGGCTCCCCGGCCCCAGCGCGTCCGCCGCCCACGGCTGAGCTGCCCCCCCGGTGCTGCCACGACTGGGCCGCCTGCAACAGGCACGCCCGCGCAACCCCCTCCGGGTACTGGTAGATGGAGATGTCCGCGCCGTTGGGATGGGACGCGGCAGTGGTCCCGTTGACCCCTCGCGCCACTGTCAGGTTGTTGCCGGCGAGGGCGGCGACGAAGAGCTGCTCCGCTTCAATGAGCAGGTTCTGCCCCGTGGCGAACTTGGCGCCGTCGGTGACGGTGAGGGTGGTGTCGCCGGCGGTGAAGGCGCCGCCCTCGGCGATGTCGGCCAGGCTGTCGGCCAGCACCTCCCGGTACCCCCACTTGCCGGCCAGCTCCACAGTGGCCGGACCCTGGGGAAAGGCCTGGCGGCTGCCGAAGCTGTCCACCAGCACCCGAGAGAAGGGCCGCCCGGCGGGGTCCTGGGGTTTGGCGTCCAGCGGGTACAGCAGGTAGTCGCTGGCGGCCCAGGTCTGCTCAAAGACGCGGTCACGGTTCTCGTCGGTCTTCAGGGTGGTGACGCTGATCAGATCCGGCAGCGCCAGCGCCGTGCCGCCATCGCCGTCAAACCGCCGCGTGGCGGTCAGCACAAAGAAATGCCGGTTGCAGTGGGCGTCAATCCAGCGGGAAACGCCCTCCAGCAGTGCCAGGAGCTGGGAGTCGTAGCTGGCGCCGGTAATGTTAAGGGCGGCGCTGCCTTTAAGCGCGGCCACGCTGGCATAGGCGTTGGTCATGCCTCACCTCCCAGCGGGCCGGCGCCCGCCTCCGGGCCGGGGCCCGGCGGCTCCTGCTGGCACAGCTCCCGCCACTGGCGGTACAGGACGTGATGCTCCTTGCCCAGCTTGCGGGCCTGGCTCAGGGCCTGGTCCACGCCCTCCAGGCAGCCCTGCATAAGCTCCCCTTGGGCGCGCACCACCTCCTCACCCACGGCCAGCTTCAGCTCCCGCAGCCGCCGGGCCAGGGCGGCCAGGGCAATTTGCCGCAGCTCTTCCCCATCCACTCCTTCGCCCAGGTATTGGGACAGTAGCTTGGTGATCTCCATGATTCCTCCTAAAAGAACCTCTAACCAGATAACCGCCCGTTGCCCCAGCGCCCCGCCTGCGCCCGGACAGGTTCGGGAATCTTCAGATTGCCCTCCCTGGCTTGGTTAGGGGCTCCAGATCATGTTGGTGGGGCACTGACCGGCGGGTTTGGCGCCGGTTAATTTTCAAGGCCTGCCTGCCAGGCGCACAGCCTTGCCTGTCGCTGCGGTAGGTATCGCTTCGCTCATTGCATCACCCGGTCCAGCAGCGCCTGCATGAGAGTGGCGATGGTCTTGAGGTCCGGATTGGCTTTTGCCGTCTCCGCCTTGAAGCTGGCCCAGGCATTGGCCCTGGCGGTCTCCTGTTCCTCGGCCTCCAGGACGGCAGTCTCGTCAGGGGTGGCGGCCCTGGTGAGGGCCGGAGTGGTAAAGTCGGGCCTCCGGTAGAGGCGGAAGGTTGGGACCCCGGCGTCTCGCGTGACTGTGGCCCGTTCGGCCAGGCCTTCCTTGTCATAGGTTTCAGACCTCATTTCGATGACCTCAATGCAGGCATTAACCCACCTCGACGAGCAGAGCGTAGGAGTTGTTCGACCCGTTGGTCACGGGCGCCGTGGCCCCCGACGGGAAGGTGCTGGGCATGGTCCCATCGTAGGTTCGGGCTACCGACCAGAAGCCGCTGGCGGTGTTGCCCAGGTTAGTGTTGTCAGCCCAGCCGACGATCCTCTCGAACAGGTCACTTTGAGTACAGCGGGCCGTGGGGGGAGTGGCGGTGGCATCGGTATGCACCACTATCCAGTAGAGTGTGTTGGGCGCCAGGAACGTGGGGGTGAAGGCGGTGCGCTTCAGGCCGGTGGAGCTGGTGTCCAGTTCGGCGCTGGTGGTGCCAGACAGGATCGCGGCGGGGTATCCGTTGCCGTCGTCGCTGTAGACGGCGAGCTTCACGTTGGAACCGGCGCCGCCGGCGGTCTGAATGTCAATGCCGATGGCGTCGATGTACGTGCCCATGGTGGTGACAAAGGGTACCGCCCGCATGGTGTCGGCGGCCAAGAGTATATTGGCCCGGCTACCGGCAATGCCGTGGGCCCGGCCGGTGCGGCGAAGGCCCAGGGTGAGCCATTTTAGGGGGGTATCTCCGAAGCCGCCGACGACCAGGGCCTGGCCCTCTGCGCCTTTGGCCAGGTTGGCCCACAAGGAGCCGTTGTGGACCAGGAGGTCGCCTGCGGCTTCGGTGAGCGCGGCCACGTCGGTGTGGCTGGCAGAATCCAGGGTATGACTGCCGCCGCCCGACGGCGTGGCCCACTTGACCCCGGCGCTCTGGACGGAGTCGGCCTCCAGCACCTGGCCGTTGGCGCCCACGCTCAGCCCCAGCCAGTTGGCGCCGTCGTGGGCAATGAGCATCCCCTTGGCCTCGGTCATGGCCGCCACGCCGGTGTGGGTGGCTGAGTCCAGGGCGTGGGCCGCCGAGCCTCCCTCCGTGCTGACCCACGTGTACGGACTCACCGAGGTGCACCGCTTCAGCAGGTTGTTCACCGTATCGGTCCACAGCGACCCCACCTGGACCGGGTCCTCTTGGGGGGCAGAGCTGCCTATGTAAATTTGGCCCCAGGCATTAACCGGCACGGCTATCGCTCCTTGATGTCCAGATGGAATTCCCAGGTGTTCCCCATGAAGGGCAGGGGCAGCAGCCTTCTAATCCGCCCCCGCCGTACCGTTACCTCCAGTTGCCGCCCGCAGGCGCACAGTACCGTCGCCTGCTGCCCCTCATGCAGCGGCCGCCGCTTGGGGTCATACATTTGACAGTCGGTAAGGGCGTCGTACGAGCGACCGCAGCTTGGACACTGGATGTTCATCTTCCCTCCTATCTTCCCTCCTAGGGCTCCGTGGACAGCACCTGCACCGCCCCGGTGGGAAATCGGACCGCCAGCTGGGTCTTGCCGGCGCCGTTGTCCTTGAAGTACAGGCGGCCCCGGTTGGACACGGGCGCCGCGGGGTCGGTGATCTCGATACCTTCGATATAACTGGTGTGCTCTATGGCCCCGGTCACCGATACCGGCAGGTCGAAGAACGCCTTGGGTGCGGCGATGTTGGCCTGGACCCGGATGCGGTCCGTGGGGGCGCCCCCCGAGTTCTTGGTCTGCAGGGTCAGCTCATCGGCGGCGGCATCGTAGACAATGCCCGAATCCTTGGAGTTGCCGAAGATAATGGACAGGTTATCCGCCACGAACCGGGGACTGATGTTGTACTCTGCCCTAGCCATCATGCTCATGCTTCACCTGCCCAGGTACCAGAAGACCACGCCTTCGCCGTTGACCGCCGCGTCCACGTAGATGTCTCCCAGGCTGCCCATGTCGCCGTCCGGCCAGGTGAGGGTCAGCGAGTCGCCGGGGTTCAGCCCCTGCTCCG
>JBGPJN010000069.1:0-12333 GCA_041485445.1 Dehalococcoidia bacterium | reverse complement strand
TGGAAGGCCGCGCCGCCGAAGGCTGCCTCCCCGTGAAACTCAGCCCCCCAGAAGTGGGCCTGGCCGCCAAACCGGGTGTAGGTAAAATCAGCGGAGGCGGCAAACCGCGCGTTGCGGAACTCGGCATCACCGGCAAAGCGCGCGTACCGGAAGTCGGCTTCGCCGGTGAACCGCGCCCATGCGAAGTTCACCGCCTTGGGGAACGTCCGGCGCAACGGCTGCGCTCCCGGCGGGAACACCACACCGGACAGGTCCACCTGGGGCGACTGGGGGTTGGTCTCCTCCAGGTCAATCTTGGCCTGCACCTCGCGGTCGAAATCTGCCACGTCCTTGTCCTCGTTGGGGTTGTGCATGATGCACAGGGATGGGTGGCCCGGACCGATGGGCTGGGAGCATTCCGGCCCTGCGTCGGCGGGTTGCCAGGCGCAGTTAGGGGACTCCAGGGCGGCGCCCCGGGCAGCGTCAGGCACCGTGGCGGGACCGGTGCGGTCCGCCACCGTACGGCTTTCCTCGACCCGGTCACCGATAACCGTCGTCATTGCCGCCGCCGGTCCTGGGGGTCGTTGGGCTGGTCAATGCCGTACTCGTCCCAGCGCCGGTCCACCAGCGCCTTGACCTCCGGGCTCATCTCGATGTCCGGTGGCCACTGGCGGGTGTAGCCCTCCTCGGGAAGCTTGCGGGTGGCGTCAATGCCCACCTTGCTGCCGAACCTGGGCGTGGCGGAGGCGTGGTCCAGGTCGTCCAGGGGGCCGCTGGCCGGCACCAGATCCCTGGCGGGGTCCAGGTTGTTGGCCACCCGCCAGGCCACCTCTGAGGGGTCCTGCACGTTGACGAAGTGGTCCACCACGACGATGGTCTTGGCCAGGCTCATCAGTCCCATGCCCCACAACCCGTACATCACCTTGCGGGCCTGGCCCGGATACTCCTTCTTGATGGACACCAGGACCAGGTTATGGAACACCCCCTCCGCCGGCATGTTGATGTCCACCACCTCGGGCAGCACCAACCGGATCACCGGCAGGAACAGCCGCTCGGTGACCTTGCCCATCCAGTGGTCCTCGCTGGGGGGCCGGCCCACAATGGTGGTGGGGTAGATGGGCTGCCGCCGGTGGGTGATACAGGTGACGTGGAACACGGGGTACGGCTCGGGCATGGAGTAATAGCCGGTGTGGTCGCCGAAGGGTCCCTCGGGGCGCTCCTCGCCGGGGACCACGTAGCCCTCCAGCACCATCTCCGCCTGGGCGGGCACCAGCAGGTCCACCGTCTTGGCCCGCACCAGGTCCACCGCCTCCTGGCGGATGAACCCGGCCAGCGCCATCTCATCCAGGTCCGGCGGCAGCGGGGCGGAGCCGGTCCAGATGGTAGCAGGGTCGCCGCCCAGGGCCACCGCCACCTCCAATCGCGCCAACCCCTGCTCTCGGCCCAGCCGGTAGTGGCGGGCGCCCACCTTGTGGGTCTGCCAGTGCATCCCAGTGGTGCAGCGGTCATACACCTGCATGCGGTAGGTGCCGTAGTTCTGGATGCCGGTCTGGGGGTCTCGGGTAATGACCAGGGGCAGAGTGATAAACCGGCCCCCGTCCAGGGGCCAGCACTGGAGGATGGGGAGCTGGAACAGGTCTACCTGGCCGTCCTGCAAAACGACCTGCTGGCAGGGGGCGTGGGCCACGGTCTTGGGCTGAAAGGAGCCCAGCTGCACCAGCCGTCCCAGGGTGCGCAGCTTGTTCATCAGCCCTTCCGGCGGGCCCTGGACCATCTGCAGCAGGGAGTGGAACCGGTCCACCAGCTCCTCCAGGCGCTCCACGCCCAATGCCCAAGCCATACGCCGCTCCGAAGCGAAGAGGCCGATGGCCACCGGCGTGTCGTAGCCGGTCACGTGGTCGAAGAGCAGGGCCGGGCCGCCGCCTTTGGCCATGCGGTCGGCGATCTCGGCGATCTCCAGCTCACAGCTCACCGGCGCGGACACGCGGCGCAGCTCGCCCCGCTGCTCCAGCAGATCGATGAACTCCCGTAAGTCTTTGAACTTCATGGTGTCCCATCGGGCAACAAAAGTTTGTCGGGGGTTGAGTGTGAGGCCCCAGAGCTATTCTATCGGCTGGGGCGTGGGTTGCTCAACGTGGTGAGGAAACGGTGATGGGTGAAATCCGAGGGGCGATGCCCCCACCCCGGTCCTCTCCCCGAGGGAGAGGGGGCCATTTTCGTAGCGATGACAAGGTTCGGGTTGTTGGCGACTCTGAAGAGGGGCAAAAGACAGGGGGCCGGCAGTTGCCGGCCCCCTGGGGGTGCTGTGGGTGTGCTCCGGTTAGATGGGGGGCGGTCCGCCCCGCATGCGGCTGAAGCAGTCGCTGCAGTAAACGGGTCGGTCGCCCCGGGGCCGGAAGGGGACCATCGCCTCCGTGCCGCACTGGGCACAGGTAATGGAATGCATCTCCCGGCTGCCGCCGCCGAACCCGCCGCCGCCGCCGCCACCCATCCTGGTGTCAGACCGCCGCGTAGAGCGGCAGGACTGGCATCGCTTGGGCTCGTTCTGGAACCCGCGGGAAGCGAAGAACTCTTGCTCCCCGGCGGTGAAGATAAACTCTCCGCCGCAGTCCGCGCAAATTAGGGTCTTGTCTGATAGTGCCACTGATCGACCTCCTCTTAGGTACGATGATACTCGGCTCAGGTAGGTCAACCAGTGCAGGACATATGAGCCCCATAAGAGAAGGCTTGGAATGGTCGCCTGGGATAACCTAACTTTTGCCTAAGCCAAATAATAATCCCCGGCCAAGCAATTTGCAACAGGGCAAGTGGATTCAACACCGGATACGAGTTTGTAACCTAATCTTGTTCCTCCAGTAGACTCAAGGCAGAACTGCGCCCAAACATAGGCCGCCCGGCGGTCACATAACCCCATTGGCAAGGGTCACCACTCCCCATGCAATCAAGACGACACCGCTGGCCCGGCTGACCCAGCGGCCTGCAGGCGCCACCTTTTCCACCAGAATGAACGCGGCGATGGCCGCCACCCAGAGCAGGTTCATCACCCCGGCCACAAACAGCAGGCCCATAAGCACCCAGCAGCAGCCCAGGCAGAAGAGGCCGTGCCGCAACCCCATGGTGAAGGCGCCCGCCGTGCCGTCCCGCCAGTGGCCCATGATAAACCCCAAGGGAGTTCGGCATTGGGTCAGACAGGTGTACTTCAAGGGCGTCCACTGGTAGATCCCGGCCGCCAACAGCAGAGATCCGCCGAGGATGGAGCTGGTGAGGGTCAGCCTGGGGGAAATCAAGGTGGCCGCATGGAGCCCCCACTGGCCGGTGGTTGCCAGAAGGGCGAAGACGCTCCAGACTACCAGGTAGCCCAGGACGAAAATCCCCGTCGGCGCCAGGGGCCGCCCATCCTCTAGGCGTTTGCGGTTCATGCTGGCGTACATCAGGACCATGGGCGCCGCAGACGGCACCATCATGGCCGCCATCATCACCGTCCACATGGCGAAGTTGGAGAGGAAGTCCCCGGCGCCCCAGGACTCCAACAGCGGCATGGCCATGGACATACCGTCCATGGCAGCATCCTCACCACCCATGTCCGCAGCCCGGAAGACCGTGTACCCCCAGGCCAGGGCGGCGATTGCCACCAGGGCGCCCGCCACCAGCAAGCGGTCCCGGCGGAGCACTGCCTGGAGGGTGACCGCCGAACCCATTAGACCTCGCCTTCTCCGGAGTAGTTAAATCCGAAGGTCTGCCCGTACTTCCCGGGATGGCTGAAGGACAGCTCCGGGTGGTTGATGCTGAAGGCCCTGGTGGTCATCAGCTCCGACCGGTCCGTGAGCAGGCCAGTGAACTGAAGGGAATAGCTGGCAGGCTTGCCAGTAACCGGGTTCTTGATGGAGTCAAGCTTGGCATCCATCCTGTTCCCGAAGCTGACCTCGCTGTTGGGACCATCAAACTTCCACTTCACCGGTACGAACTCGGGGCCGATCAGCTTGGTGGTAAGTCCGGCGAACACCTGGAAGGGGCCGCCCACCTTGCCGCCGAGAATCGTCCCCAGGGCCTCCCGCTGTTTGGGGTTGGCCTTTTGGTCCACGGCAACGTACAGGGTCATGTTGCCCTTGTGAATGGCCTCGGGGGCGTTCAGGGCAATTCCAATGGTCACGCCGTCCAATTTGGTCCCTTCGAAGCTGCCTTCGTTAATGTGGAAGGCATACAGCGCTTCGCAGTTGCCGTAAGTAGGTGGCGCGTTGAAGTTGCAAGGGCAACCATAGTCGCAGTTACACGCCGAGATCACATCGCCCTTCATCTGCCATTTAACTTTCTTCGCCATGACTTTTCCCTCCTATTGGTATGTCCCGTGGTAGCCGGGGCGAGGCACATCATACCCTTCGGTGGATTAGATTGGTAGGGATAATTATTTATAGTAGGAATAAGGGTCTATTCATGGAGCACTGGCAAGCCTTGGGCAGAGACCCTGGGACCGGCTCCAGGGGTATTTGTTCCCCGCCCCCTACAGCCCGCTAATCTCCAGCGTGGTCACCTGGCTGCTGGCCAAGTCCGCTACTCTTATCAGGTGGTTGTTGGTGTCGGCGATGTACAGCTTGCCCCGGGCGATGCTCAGGCCGCTGGGCTCGGCGAACTGGGCTTGAGTACCCGGCCCGTCGCGGTAGCCCGCCTGGCCGGTGCCCAGCAGGGTGAAGGCGCTGCGGGTGGCGGGCAGTACCCGCTTGATCTTGTGGTTGTAGGTGTCCGCCACGTACAGGGCGCCGTCCGCGTGGGTGATGCCCAACGGGTGTTGCAGGCGCACGTGGTTCTCCGCGCCGTCGGCGTCGCCAAAGACGAACAGGTCCAGGCCCACAATGGTGCCCACCCGCCCGCTGGGATTCAGGTCGGCGTAGCGGATGGAGCTAGTCTCGCTGTCGGCAAAGTAGAGGCGCTTGCCGTCTGTGGTGAGGCC
Organism: Dehalococcoidia bacterium; assembly: GCA_041485445.1. Lineage (GTDB taxonomy): Bacteria > Chloroflexota > Dehalococcoidia > Lucifugimonadales > UBA3495 > SHYG01. Next base: position 7,409 of record JBGPJN010000069.1, on the reverse strand, counting down.
GCTGGGCTGGGCCAGGGCCGCGGTGGCCAGCGGGCCGTCAAGGATGGCCTCCCGCCCGCTGCCGGCGTAGGGGCCGATCTGCCCGTCGGCCAGGGTCAGAGACCAGAGCTGGTGGGCGCCCGCCATGGCGATGTAGAGCACGTTCTGGTGCAGCGCCAGGTCCCAGGGCGAGTTGATGGCCACCTTGGCGCCCGGCCCTTGCCCCTGGCGCATGAACCCCTGTTCGCCGGTGCCGGCGATGGTCTCCACCCGCCCGTTATTTGAATCGGCCGCCAGGTCCACCCGGCGGATGGCGTGGTTCTCCGTGTCGGCCACGTACAGGGTGTCGCCCGACAGGGCCAGGCCCTGGGGGTGGTTGAAGCTGGCCGCAGCAAAGCTGCCGTCGTCCAGCCCCTCCTGGCCCGAGCCGATGACCTGCTGGACTGCCCCTTCCAGCGTGGCGACGACGATGCGGTTATGGTTGGAGTCGGCGATGAAGAGCCGCCCGCTGGCGGCATCGGCCAGCACTTTGCCGGGAAAGGACAGCGCCGAGGCCGCCACCTGGTCGGGCTGGAAGGACACCGGCGTGTGGTCCAGCAATCCCTGGGCGCTGAACTGGGAGATCATCTCCCCCAGGATCTGGTCAAAAGCCTCGTAGGGCAGCTCCCCCTCGTGCTTGCCGATGACCTTGCCCTGGGGGTCAATGAACATCAGGGTGGGCCAGGCGCGGCAGGTGTACGCCTGCCACACCAGGAACTCGGCGTCGTTGACCACCGGGTGGCGCAGCTCGTACCGCTGCACCGCCTTGCGCAGGTTGTCCCCCTCCTTCTCGTTGGGGAACTTCGCCGAGTGGACGCCGATGACCACCAGTTCGCTGGAGTATTTGTGCTCTAGCTTCCGCAACTGCGGAAAAATGTGCATGCAGTTGATTCAACAGTAGGTCCAGAAGTCCAGCACCACCAGCTTGCCCCGCAGCTCCCGCATGGTGACGGGGCGATCGGTGTTGATCCACTCCAGCCCCGGGGGGAACTCGGGGGCGTTGACCTTGCCGGCGTAGGACTGTGCGGCCATAGATTCCTTAAGACGACTCACCGCTGAGAACACAGAGAGCGCTGAGATAAAGACGGATGCTAATAGCCTTCGTCTCTCTGCGCCCTCGGCGTTCTCTGCGGTGAATACCGGGCTAGCTACTCAAAGGCCAAAGTGGCGTAGCGCATGAAGATGGTGCCCACCGGTTCGCCCAGAGGGCCGTTGGCCACCAGCACGGCGATGACGTGGCTGGCGCCGGGTGTGGCCTTGTCCTCCACCGTGATGCGCTTGGGGGTGTTGGTGCCGGTAATCACGCCAATGGCCCGGTCAATCTTGCCGTCCACGTAGACCTCGCCGTAGTTGTCCACGTTGGTCTCAAACACCAGGCGCTTGCCCGCCACGTCCTCGCCGTTGACGCGGCTGGGGGTCTTGACGTGCAGGCGGTACCAGGCGAAGGTGAACCCCGAGGAGCGGCGCTCCTGAATGTCGCCGCTGCTCTCCCACCAGGAGTCGTCGTAGTCGGCCAGGCGGGCCGGGCTGCCCTTCATCTCGGCCACCAATCCCTGGTTGTCCTCACCGGGCACCAGCCCGGCGGCGATCTTCCAGCCGTCGCTGCCCAGGGTGCGCAGGTCGGTCTTGTTCTCCAGGTTCAAGGCTACTCGTGCCATGTTGTCCTCCAGTGCAAAGTTTTGAAGTGGGAACAGCAGTCAGCAGTCAACTTTCACCTATCAGCCCCCGCCCACCATACCTCGGGGTGGGGGCTGACCGCTGATTGCTGACGGCTGAATGCTGAAAGCTAGGCCCGCGCCTTGGCTGGGGCCTTCTTCAGGTGGGTGGCGAAGAACTCCAGGGTGCGGGGCCAGGAGGCGTCGGCGGCGGACTTGACGTACCGCTGGCCGGTGTGGTCCATAAAGGCGTGGTTGGCGCCGGGGTAGGTGTAGAACTGGTGGGTCTTCTTCAGGCGGGTCAGCTCGGCGTCAAACTTGCGCATGTCCGCCTGGGACGGGTTCTCGTCCAGCTCGCCAAAGTGGAACAGGATGGGGCACTTGATGCCGCTGGCCAGCTCGAAGGCCGGCTTGTCTCCCTTGCCCCACTGCTGCATGATGTTGCCGCCGTAGTAGGGCGCCGCGGCTTTGATGTGGGGGTTGGTGCACGCGGTCAGCCAGGTGACCCGGCCGCCCATGCAGAACCCGGTGACGCCGATGCGCTCCCGGTCGATGGCCTTGTGGCCCCGCAGCCAGTCCACCGTGGTGTTGACGTCGGCGATGATCTCCACGTCGTTGAGCAGCTCCCGGCGGGTCTTGCCGCTGCTCTTGACCATGTCCTCGGTGATGCGGTGGTACAGGTCCGGGGCGACGCCGGCGTAACCCTCCTGGGCCAGCCGGTCGCAGACGCTCTTGATGAAGGTATCCACTCCGCCTCCGTGCTGCGCCACCAGCACTGCCGGGAACGGCCCGGAGCCGCTGGGCACGCTGGCGTATACCGACATATCCTTGCCGCTGACCTTGAGCTTTTCCGTGAAGGATGGCATAACAGCTTACCTCCCAAAATAGTCCCGACTCGTCGGGACGGGCTTGGACCGGCCCGTTGGGGCGATTCTAGCAGAAATCCCTGGCCCAGGGCACTAGCCGCCCGGCGGACGCCGGCTCCGGCCGCGCAGGTAGGCGACCAGGGCCTGAAGGGCGGGGTCCGCCACCGGCTCCACCACGCGCACCGTGTGGGCGCCCTCCGGGGTCTCCACGGTGATGGTGTACTGCCGGTAGTCGGCAGCCCCCCGGGCGGGCGCGCCCACCACCGGGGGCAGGTTGAAGAACCCGGCGGCGTTGACCAGCCGTTCCAGCTCCCCCGCTTCCTCGGCCGGCATCTGCGCCGTGTCCATGGTGCTGGGACGGCTAAGGCCGGGAAGATAGGCCAGGCCGCCCTCCATCTTGAATTGCACCCGCATAACCACCCCCGGAGCCTTCTGGGTAGTGTATCAGTTATAGACCCCTGCATAAATTCTTGAACCGTATCGGACGCCCCCCCCCCCAACCCCCCTTTGCGAAAGGGGGGCAAGGGTGGAGTTCCGCCGCAAGCGCCTACCAACCGGTTTAGATACTTATGCAAGAGTCGTTAGGTCCTCGTCATTCCGGCGTAGGCCGGAATCCATCAGCACAACCCAACCACCCTGTATCTGGACACCGGCGGAGGCCGGTGTGACGGGCCGTTACTTGACGCTGATGCCCACCAGGTTCCAGCCCTGGCGCACCGCCTGGGCTTCCTTGCTGGTGGCCCCGAAGAGCCGAACAGAGGTCGCCACGGTTAGCTGGGCGAACCGTTGGAACCCGGTGTTGGGCCGCACCCGGTTGTCCCGCAGGGTTTCGTACCAGATACGCCCCGCCTTCTCCCAGGCGTTGCCGGTAATGATGGTGGCTGCCTGGTAGAAGGCGTGGTTGGGAATGCCCGAGTTGATGTGCACGCCGCCGTTGTCGTCAAAGGTCCGGACGAAGTTGCGCATGTGGGCCGGCTGGGGGTCCTTGCCCAGGACCGGGTCGTCGAAGGCCGTCCCTGGGGCCTTCATGGAGCGCAGGGCCACGCCCTTGACGTTTCGGGTCAAAAGCCCGGCGCCAATCAGCCAGTCGGCCTGGGCCGCAGTCTGCTTGAGCCGGTACTGTTTCACCAGGGAGCCGAAGACGTCGGACATGGACTCGTTTAGCGCCCCGGCCTGGTAGAAGTAAACCAGCTGGGCCTCGTCTTCGGTGACGCCGTGGGTCAGTTCGTGGCCGATGACGTCCAGGGAGATGGTGAAGCGATTGAAGAGCTGGCCGTCGCCGTCGCCAAAGACCATGCGCTCCCCGTTCCAAAAGGCGTTGTCGTACTCCTGGCCAAAGTGGACGGTGGCATCCAGCCGCATGCCTTCGTCATCAATGGAGTGGCGCCCGTAGACGTTCCAGAACAGGTCGAAGGTGTCGCCCAGCCCCTCGTAGGCCTCGTCCACCGCCGGATCGCGGGTGGGCGGCGCGCCCTCGGCCCGCACCAGCGCGCCGGGCAGCTCCTGGGTGTGCCGGGCGTCGTAGATGGTGCGTCGCTTGGCGCCCTCCTCGACGAAGGGGCCTGGCCGCTTGGCGGCCGACGCTTCCGCGCGCGGTGCGGATGCCCGCATGGCCCGCAGGGTGTTGTCAATGGCAAGACCGCGCAGGGCCACTTCCCGCTGCTGTTGATTGCCGTTCTGGGCGATGGAGTGGAGAACGTGGGGTGGCAGAATGCAGAAGATGGAGTGCCGTTGGGTGAAATTGTTGGAGTGTGGGGATGCCATAGGTACCTCCGACGATCCTAAGATGGGACTACTGGACACTGGCCGTTGGGCATTCTAACAGGCCAGGCCGAATCGGGATACCCCGCCGTGACAGTGGCAGCCCAGAGGTCGGCTACAGCAATCCTTCCGCCCGCACCGCGGCCAGGGTCGCTGCAAAGGCGTCCAGGGTCTGGTCAATCTCTCGCTCCGTGTGGGTGGCGGACACCAGGAAGGCCTCCCGGCCCATGATATCCACCCCCTGGTTCTGCAACCCTCGTTTCAGGGCGGTCACTGCTGGGCCGGCCACGGCGTGGTGGATCTGGTCGTGGGGCATGGTGCAAAGCTCGCGGTCGCAGTCGCAGTCGGCCAGCACCACGTGGATCATGGAGGCGATGCCGTGGGCGTGCCCCGCCACCTCCATTCGCGCGAAGATGTCGTTGAGCCCGGCATTGAGCCGCGCGGCCATGGCGTCAGCCCGCTGGTTGATGGGCTGGCTGGCGATGAGCTCCAGGCAGGTGAAGCCCGCCGCCGCGGTCAGCGGGTTGCCGTTAAAGGTGCCGGGGTGGTAGACCCGCCGCTGGTTGTCCCAGGCGGGGTCCCCCCGATGGGCGATCATGTCCACGATCTCGGCCTTGCCGCCCACCGCGCCGCCGGGCAGTCCGCCGGCCACAATCTTGGCCAGGGTGGTCAGGTCCGGCGCAACCCCGTAGCGCACCTGGGCGCCGCCGGGGGACGCCCGGAACCCGGTGACCACCTCGTCGAAGATCAGCACCACGCCGTGGCGGGCAGTCAGGTCCCGCAGCCCCTTCAGGTAGCTGGGGATTTGGAAGGGCAGCTGCCCGTAGTGGGCGCCGGTAGGCTCTAGAATCAGGCCGGCGATGTCGCGGTCGCGGCTAAGGGCCTGCTCCACCGCCCCCAGGTCTCCGGCGGGCACGATTACCATGCTGCCCCAACTGGCCGGCGGGATGCCCGGCGCCGGGCGGTCGGAGCCGGCCATGGCGTAGTCGTGCCAGCCGTGGAAGTGGTTGCGCAGCTTGATGATTTTGCTCTTGCCGGTGTAGGCGCGCGCCAGTCGCATGGCCATCAGGGTGGCCTCGGTGCCGGAGCTGTGGAAGCGCAGCTTCTCCACCGCGGGCATCAGCGTCTTGATGGCCTTGGCCCAGCGGACCTCTTCATCGGTGCAGGCCCCCAGGTGGGTGCCCCGGGCCATCTGGAGGGACACCGCGGCGACGATGTCCGGGTGGGAGTGGCCCAGCAGCAGGGCGCCGTGGCCGGAGACATAGTCAATGTACTCGTGCCCGTCCACGTCCCACTTGCGGGGGCCCAGCCCGTGGGTCATGTACAGTGGGAACGGCTCGGCGTAGCGGTTGTCGTGGGTCACCCCGCTGGGGAAAAGCTGGAAAGCCTCCGCATAGCGGCGGGCCGAGCCCTGGTGCTTGGCCACGTACTCTTCCAGGATGGTGGGCATGGGACCTCCTCGACTAGCTGTCAGTCCTCAGCATTCAGCAGTAAGTCATTGGCTAACATGATATCTCATGGGTGGAGCGCGGGCCATGTTGCGTCGGACTGCCGGGCAGTCAGCCCCCAGCGAAATGGACTACCTTCGCCTTGCTACTCTGGGGCGGGAGAGGGAGTTGAAGCCTGACCACCTGATGGCTGAACGCCTTCGCGCGTCAACTGGGGCGGAGCGCGCATGAAAAGGCAGCTCAGGCTGGCCGCCGCCGCAAACACCACTGCCAGCATGATGGCAAGCTGGTGGTTGCCGTAGTGGTCCTTGACCCAGCCGGTGAACAAAGGCGACGCCACCTGTCCCCAGCTCTGGGAGAAGGTGACGATGCCCCGCAGGCTGGCGAACCGGTCTCGCCCGTAATACTCTCCCAGGGCCGACCAGATGATCACCCCGGCCCCGTCGGTGATGCCCTCCAGCGCGATGAAAGCCAGGATCAGCCATACTCCCGTGCCGCTCCAGTCCCCCAGCAGCAGGCACAGGAAGCCTACCCCCTCCAGGGCCATGGAGCCGCCCAGCAGGTAGGACTTCGGCCAGCGATCGGCAAAGAACCCCAGGGCTAGGCGGGAGACGAAGGTGATGCCGAACATCAGGCCCACCAGGGTGGCAGCCAGCTGCTCATCCACCCCCTTGCCCTCCACCAGTATGGGCATGATGTTGACCTGGATGCCCAGGGAGGACAGCTGCCGCAACCCGGAGCCTATAAGAATGAACCAGTAGGTGCGGGTGTGCAGCGCTTCCCGCACCGTGTAGTCGCGCAACTGCAGCCGGCGTCCTTCAGCCGAAGGACCGCCCCGGGACGGCACGGCAACGGTGGGCAACTCAGTGTCGCCGTCAGGCAGCAGGCCCATGTCCTCGGGCCGGTTGCGGAACCACCACGTCAGGGGCAGCACAATCACCAGGTAGGCCACGCCGGAGGCGGCGGCGGCCCAGCGCCAGCCCAGGTTCAGCACCACCAGGGAGATGAGGGGCACCAGCACCAGCCCGCCCAGGGACGAGATGGCCGCCAGCACGGAGATGGCCAGGGAGCGCCGCTTCCGGAACCAGTTGTTCAGCCCAGCGAACATGGCGTGCTGGAAGGCGATGCTGTTGCCCAGGGACACCATCCCCAGGTAGACCAGGGCGAAGCTCCAGAACCCGTGCACGAACCAGGCGAAAACGAAGTAGCCCGCGGCGGCCAGGATGATGGACGGCACCAACAGGGCGCGGTTGCCGAACTTGTCAATGGCCCAGCCGGCGAATGGTCCCTCCAGGCCGCCCCCGGCCCGGGCGATGGAAAACACCAGGGCCGTCTGGGCGTCGGAAATGCTCAGGGAATCGCGCACGGGCCGGAAGAAGACGGTGAACCCGCGGAAGAAGAGGCCGCTGGCGAAGAAGGTCATGGCGGATGAAGAAGCCACCACCCACCAGCCGTAGAAGACGCGGGGGGAGCGCCTGGGCACCTGAGGAGAGGTCATGCGAGGTCTGGCCCGCGGGCCTTAGTTGCCAGGGGGTCACTGGTTACCTTATCGGGCATCTCGGTCCTCCCGGACTAATGCCGGCGAGTCGTCCTCAGTTCGGATACCCAAATCCTTCACCCGGCGTTGAAGCTCCTGGACGGTCAGGCCCTTGGGCTGCACC
>JBGPJN010000068.1:0-12404 GCA_041485445.1 Dehalococcoidia bacterium | reverse complement strand
ATGCTGCTGGGCGCCCTGCTGGACCTGGGCCTGCGCCTGGACACGCTGCGGCAAGAGCTGGGCAAACTGGGGCTGGCGGGGTACACCCTGTCCGCCAGCTCGGAGACCCGGCAGGAAATGAGGGGCACCCACCTGAAGGTGGCCCTGGCCGATACCACCCGCCACTCGCCCCGCACCCTGCTGGAGATGGTGGCAGGCAGCGCCCTGCCCCAGGGGGTCAGGGACCAGGCGACGAAGGTGCTCACCGCCCTGTGGCAGGCGGAGAGCCGCGTCCACGGCCAGCCAGCCGAGGCCCTGGAGCTGGAGGAGCTGGGCAGCATCGACACCCTCATTGACGTGGTGGGGTTTGCCATCGGCCTGGCGCAGCTGGGGGTGGAGCGGGTTTACGCCGCCCCGCTGGTGCTGGGCGAGGCCGCGCCGCCCCGGCGGCCGGGGGGCTACCCCAACCCAGCGCCGGCCACCCTGGAGCTGGTGGCCGCCTCCGGGGCGCCGGTGGCCGCCGACCAACCGATTTTCCACAACGCCGGGGAGCTGACCACCCCCACGGGAGCGGCCATCATCACCACCCTGGCCCGCTTTGAGCGGCCCGCCATGTCGGTGCAGCGCATCGGCGTGGGCCTGGGCACGCGAGACCCGGCGGGCTTCCCCAACGCAGTGCGGGTCTGGCTGGGGGAGACCCTTCCGCGGAAGGGGGCGGCCACTCCGGTAGCCCAGTTCCAGAGCGGGGTCGTGCTGCTGGAGACCAACCTGGACGACGCCCCCGGCCTGGTGCTGGGCTACGCCCAGGAGCGCCTGTTTGAGCTGGGGGCGCTGGACGTGTGGCACACGCCGGTCCAGATGAAGAAGAACCGGCCGGGCGTGGTGCTGTCGGCCCTGGTGCCCGCCGCCCTGGAGGCCGCCGCGGTGGAGCTGATGCTGCGGGAGACGCCCACCCTGGGGGTGCGCACCCGCCCGGTGGAGCGGTACGTGGCCCGGCGGGAGAGCTTGAGCATGGAATCCGATCTGGGGGCCATCAGCGTAAAGCTAAAGTGGTTGGGTGACGCGGTGGTGGGCGCGGCCCCCGAGTTTGACGACTGCCGGCGCATCGCATTGGAGCAGGGGCTGCCCTTCCAGGAGGTCTACCAGCGCGCCGCGGAACAGGCCCGCCGCCAGTTCCTCCCCTGACCCCCAGCGGTCAGGCCGGCTCTCGATCCCCTGTAGCGTCCGGTCAGGACGGCCAAGACAGGAGGTGTGTAGTGTGAATAGACCGCAGCGTTATCGCCGCTCCGTGCGGCCTTCGGGCCGGCGGCCGCCACGGCGTGGGGGACGACCCGTCCTGCGCCTCCGCCCCATATTGCTGGGCATCGCCATCGTTGTTCTGGTCCCGGCCGCTACCCTGGGCTGGTGGCTGCTTTCGCCCCTATTTATCAACAAGACCGTGGACGAGGAGGCTATCTTCCCACTGTCCAGCAACGCCCACATCCCGGCGGGTATATCCCAGGCTCAAGTAGAGCAGTCCATGGCCACCTGGGCCAAGATTGACCAGGAGGTGATGGAGGCCATGCCCCCGATGACGGAGGCCGCCAACGAGGCCACTATGACGGATGCTGCAACGCCGCCTCCGGCAACACCACCCATCGCTGTCACAGCCATGCCCAAAGCCGACCAGGGGACGAAGGCCGGTACATCACCCCAGCCCACACGCCTGAAGTCCGGAGATTTCCGGGACGGCGACGGCTTCCACAAGGGCAACGGCAACGCCACCATCTACCGGGGGGCCGACGGTTCGTTGCTGTTGCGGCTGGAAAACCTCCGGGTGACCAACGGGCCGGGCCTAGAAGTGTTGCTGACCCCCGCCGCGGACCCCAAGAGCCGGGAGGAGCTAACCGCGGCGGGCTACGTGGACCTGGGCAAGCTCAAGGGCAACATCGGCAACCAGAACTACCCAATCCCGCAGAATGTGCCCCTGGCTGACCAGGGCAGCGTGGTCATCTACTGCCTGCCCTTCCAGGTGGTGTTCAGCGTGGCGCCGCTGAAGGGAACGGGGTAGAGTGGGGACTAAAGGCTCTGTGACTAGCCACGCTCAGACAACAGTTTCCGAGTAATACTCGACAACGGCCTACTCCTGTCAGTAGCCCACTCCAGATACTCGCTGACACCAGGGTTGCTGGCTGCTGACCCCGGCAGACTCTGCTCGATGGCCCGTAACAATGTTAGTCGCCATTGTACATGGTGATCCGCGTTAAGCTGCAAGTCGTCAATGGTTTGCGTCGCCTTCTTACGGCGCGCCGGACTTAATCCCACGTTGGGAATTACTGTCCCGGATGTAGTGTTGAAATCGAACAATACTTCGGGGCGGGCCGCTCTGGACCTGGCGCACGGGTCAATGTACCCCCCAGACGGCCACTTCTCGCCTTTTGCTCCGTTGCAGGCGCGGCAAGCGAATACCCAATTTGGCCACTCGTAGACCAACTCCGGAAACCGGCTTTTAGGACGGAAGTGGTCCACTTCCCCCGGGCACGACTCTTCACAATAAGCGCAGATTCTGAAGAAGGCGCTACCCAGGTCGTCACGGAAGTCGCGCCAGCGAGAATCAGTTGGCCTAGACCCTACTCCATCGCGGTAATGGTCGACCCAGCGCGGCGTGTAGTGGGAGCGCATCGATTCCAGCCCCTGCGGCTCCGGGCCACGTTCTACCCAGTGCATTATCCAGCGGGCTTCCTTCGCCTTTGGGAGGGCTTGGCTCTAGTAGAGGAAAATGGCCTGGGATGTGCTGCGAACTCAGCTTTAGCTTGCTTGAACATCTCGGCCAAGCGGTCCACCTGAGCAGCAACCCGGCCGCTTAAGAGGTCACGGTTAACGGTATGTCGGAGTTGTTCCAACTCCTGAGTTTCCTCTGCCGATAGATTCTCCTTGCGCTCAAGCTGCTGGAGCCGTTCCAGATGACGGACTGTTCCCAGGTCAGTGGGGCTGGGCACATCCAGGAAGGTGCGGAGGATTTCATCCGCCGACCAGCCGATTATGTCCTGCTCGTTCCGGGACACTGTGACTTTGTTGTTCTCGTCCCGCCGGAGCAACTGCACCTGGCCTGCCTTAAGCCCCGCCAGCATCAAAGGCGAGTGGGTGGAGCAGAATATCTGCAAATTGGGAAAGTATTTGGTTAGCGTGGGAATGATGCGCCGCTGCCAGGAGGGGTGCAGGTGCGCGTCTATCTCGTCAATAATCAGGATACCGGGCTTCTCTTCCAAGTTGGGAGGGTAGCCGTAGTACTCTGCGTAGCCGAAGAGCAGGTGGGCTAGCCATTGGATGATTGACTGGGTTCCCTGGCTCAGAACTCCCACAGGTACATCCCCTCCGGGCGTCTTGAACTGGGGGAACAGGCCGCGCTCGTCCTCGCCGATGCGGATAAACTTTATGGAAAATCCCTCAGTAATTTCTGATGCCATCTCTACGGTTCTGCTAACTATTTTGCGGACTGAAGGGTCATCCAGCCGGTAGGCTCTGTAGTCCAACTCGATCATTTTTTGTAGTACAACTTGGTCACCCACGAGCGAATCGGTTGCAACGCCCAGCTTGCTTCGTTTGGTCCACTCTGCTGCGTACGCAGACTGCGCTGCCGTCCATTGAATCGGTTTCTCTGTCCCCTGAACAGGGGCAGGCTCCGCCTTTTTCGGGATTGGGGTTTCAGCCCTGAAGTCCGTACTCAATCGAATTGCCGCTATGTAGGCAGTGTAACCAACATCCCGTGCTAGCTTGAAGGCAGATGCAAGGTAGTCATCTGAGTAGGGGCGAGGTATCCGGCCCTGCGATCGAGACCCGTTGGTTTGGATGTCCCAAGAAGTCTGTTTTGCACGCAGAACCCTCTGCGGAAACTCGAAAGGCAATACCACAGCGTCCGCCAGAACCCAGAGCGCCGTGGACTTGCCGGAGTTATTCGGCCCGGTGAAGACATTGACCTGCGGGTCGAACTCAAACGCTATGTCGTCGAAGGGGCCAACGTTGGTGAAGTGCAGGCTGGTTATGGGCATGAGTCACCTCTGGGCAGCAGGGTCTCAACGGGATACGCTGGAATATATTCTACCAGTACGCTTTCAGTACTCCTGGAACAACCTCCCCCACTCGGTCTTGAGGGCGGCGTTGATGCGGCGGCGGCCGTGGGTCTTCAGCCAGTAGCCGTTGTGGTACAGGTTGGACGCCATGTAGGACCACGCCACGAAGGGGCCACGCAGCAGCAGCTTCTCCATGGGCTTCAGCGGCCCCCAGTAGATTAGCTTCTGCCCCCGGCTGGCCAAGGTGTTTTCCACCCCGGAGAACTTCCAGTTCACCCCGCTGATGTCCTCGCCCACCACGTCAATCTGGGACACGTCGCCGCAGCCCAGGCCGCGCTCGTGGGCCAGGCGGATGAACTTGATGCTCAGGGGGTCAAACCCCATCATCCGGGCGGCCACCGCGTCAATGGCCACCTGGTCGGCGCTGGCCAGGATGCGGTCCTTGATGTGCCAGCGCATGGCGCGGGGCCCCGGCCCGTCGCCGGCAAAGGCGCCGTCCATCACCGCGAAGATGCCGGGGTGGATCTCCTTCTGGATCGCCAGCAGGTCCACCAGGGTCTCGTGGATTACCGAGTGGGTCCAGTGGCGCTTGCGGTGCAGCAGCCCGCCGAAGGCGTTCTTCATGGCCCCGGTCATGGTGGTGAAGACGTGGGTCTTCATGGTGGGCAGATGCACGATGTTCTTGCCGGCAAAGGTCTCGGGAATCTGGATGCCCTCGGGGAAGATGTCGTCCAGCACCAGCATCTTGGCCTTGGGCTTGTAGTCCACCCAGCGGTTGGGCGGCGAGTCCAGGTGCACCGTGGGCAGGTGGTACTTGTCCTGCACCACCTTTTGCTTGTTGTTCACCTCGCCTTCAAAGGAATCCACCACCACCGTGCCGTTGTGGGCGCCGATCAGGTCCTTGTACCCCAGCCGCTGCAGCGCCTGGATTACCCCCTCCAGTTGCCAGGGCGCGGTGGAGCAGGCGGGGTACCAGTGCTGCCAGGAGATGTTGATCTTCAGCAGGGTGGGCACATCGGGCTTGAGGTGTTGCTCCACTCCGGCCAGCACCATGGCCCGGTAGTAGTCCTCCAGCACGGTTTCCGGGCGGGTGGCCACCACCGCCACCACCGAGCGTTGGGACGCCGGCTGGTTGGGCGCGGTCTGGGTCTCCGCGGGCCGCCGGGAAGGGTTGCCAGCTGGGTTTGACGAGGCAGGCATGGGCGATACTCCTTATAAGCTGGGCATAAGCTGGGCGAAACTCTTCAGCGATTCAACAACAGCACCAGCACCGACACCGCGATCCAGGCCAGGCTGGCGGCGGCCAGCGGCAGGTCCTTGACAATGAGGTGCTCCGGGGCCTCCGCCTCCTGACTGGTGTTCAGCAGGTACAGGTAGCGGAACAGTCCAAAGATTACCAGCGGGACGGTCAACAGCATGGTGTTGTTCCGGGGCAGGTTGACCGCCTCCACGGTGTATAGAGTATAGCTCACCAGGGCGGCAGCGGCGGAGATGTTCAGGAGCTGCCCGATGAACGGCCCGGCGTAGTGACGCAGCACCGAGCGCTGCCGGGCCGCGTCGTCCCCGGCCAGCCGCACCTCGGCGTAGCGCCGGCCCAGCACGATGAACAGCGCGCCCGCGCCGGTGGTGGCGTACAGCCAGGGCGATGGGTTGACGCCGATGGCCACCGCGCCCGCCGCGATTCGAATGACGTACCCGCTGGCCACCGAAAGGATGTCCACCAGCACCAGGTGTTTGGCCCCCGCCGAGTAGGCCACGTTGATGACCAGGTACAACACGCCGATGGCCCCCAGCATCCAGCTGAGCGCCGCCAACGCCGCCAGCCCGGCGACGCCCAGCACGGCCATCTCCAACAGCGCCGTCGCCGCGCCCACCTGGCCTGAGGCGATGGGCCGCAGCCGCTTGGCGGGGTGTTGCCGGTCGGCCTCCCGGTCCATCAGGTCATTGAACAGGTACGCCGAGCTGGACAGGGCGCAGAAGGCCAGGGCCAGGGCGCCCAGCCGCAGCAGCAGACCCGGCACCGGCGCCAGGTCGTCGGGGCGCCAGACCACGTTGACCGCAAAGACGAAGGGCAGGACCACCAGCCCGTTCTTGATCCACTGCCGGGGCCGCAGGGCTCGCACCAATGCTACGGCCCGGCCCTGGCCGGGGCGGGAGTTGGCCGCCGCCGCGGCCGGGCCGTCGGGAGCCATCAGACGCTATCCTTACGCTCGCCCCGACTGCAGTCGGGGTGAACCTTACGCTCGCCGCCAGGGTGAACCTCACCACCCACGCCAGCAACCCCCGCGGTCTCCGCGGGGGTTGCCTCCCCAGCCTGGAACAGCTTGCCGGGCCGCCGCCGGTGCAGGATCGCCATCGCCACCAGGCCAATGCCCACGGCGAACCAGAGAGTGGCCAGCCGCACCAGCAACGTGGCGGTGGACGCCGGGCTGCGCGCCACTCCAGCCTGCTGCAGCAGGGCCACCATGCTGCCCTCGGTGCCCACCAGCCCGCCGGGCAGGGCGGTGGCGGCCCCCACCAGTGTGGATGCCGCGTAGATGGGCACAGCCCGCAGCACCGACAGGGGAGCGTCCAGCCCCTGGAGCAACACCCACAGGGCCACGCCCTCGCTGAGCCAGGCCAGCGCCGCCAGGGACAGGGCCACCACCAGCGGACTGGGGGCCATCAGGCGGCGCAGCCCGTCGCGGGAGGCGCCCAGGGCGCCGCGCCACCGGCGCAGCCCCGGCAGGCCCAGCACCCAGTCGCTGCGGCGCCAGACCACCAGCAACATCCCCGCGCCACAAAGCAGCAGCACCGCCACCAGCACCAGCAGCACCTGCCGGGGCAATCCTTGCGACGCCGGCAGCGCCAACCCGGCCAGTCCCAGCAGGACCACCCCCACCACGTCGGAGAGGCGCTCCATCACCACCACCGGCGCGGAGACGGCCACGGGAATACCGGCGCGGTCCCGCAGCAGGTAGCTCTTCACCAGCTCACCCACCTTGCCGGGAGTGATGGACAGGGCCAAGCCCGCGAGAAACACCAGCAGACTGCTCCCCACGGTCACCCGGATGTCCAGAGCCCGCAGCAAGAAGGTCCAGCGGAGGAACCGCAGCACGTAGTTCAGGCATGCCAGGGCCAGGGCCGCCAGCAGGTATTGGGGCGGGAAGCGGGCCAGACTCCGGCCCATCTCTCGCAGGTCGCCGTAGGTGGCCAGCCCGGCCAACACCGCCACCGCCAGCAGCGCCAGCAGCCACCACCGGGCCTTACCCACCGTGGGGCTGCTCCCCACGGTTAATCTGCGCCGCCAGGTAGCCGGCGCCAAATCCGTTGTCAATGTTGACCACCGCCACGCCGGGGGAACAGCTGTTCAGCATGCCCAGCAGGGCCGCCAAGCCCTCAAAGCTGGCCCCATAGCCCACGCTGGTGGGCACCGCCACCACCGGCGCCGACACCAGCCCGGCCACCACTCCGGTGAGGGCCGCCTCCATCCCTGCCACCACCACAATGACCCTGGCCTTCTGGATGGCGGGCAGGGCGGCCAGCAGCCGGTGCAGCCCGGCCACGCCCACGTCGGAGAGGCGCTCTACCCGGCTGCCCATGAGCTCCGCGGTGAGGGCCGCCTCCTCCGCCACCGGCAGATCGGCGGTGCCGGCGGTGACTACCAGGACGCCGTCGCGCAGCGCCTGAGGGACCGTACCGGGCACCACGATGGCCCCGGCCAGGGGATGGAAGACCGCCTGGGGAGTGCGCTGCGCCACCCATTCGTAGGTGGGCTGGTCCGTTTTGGTCACCAGCACCGGGTGGCCCCGGCCCGCCAAAGCCGCGACGATGCCCGAAACCTGCTCCGGCGTCTTGCCCCGGCCCAGCACCACCTCGGGGGAGCCGGTGCGCAGGGGCCGGTGGTGGTCCAGCTTGGCGAACCCCAGGTCCTGGTAGGGCAGGTCCCGCAGGGCGTGCAGCACCTCCTCCACGGTCTGGTCACCGTGCTGGAGCGCCTCCAGGCGCTGGCGCAAGTCAAGGGCGCGCATGGTGTGGGGGTGTTCAGGCATAGGGAGCGTTCAGCTATAAGCCATTAGCTTTGGCAGGATGATACGTGTCGTGGGAAGGGGAAGTCAAGGTTGGGAGACAGGGATCAGGGCAAGGGAGCCATGGGATTGGCCCTTCAGGCGCCTCGTTAAGTCTCGGCCGTAGCCGGTCTTTGGCCGTGCTATACTGGAACTTACTGCGGAGGTTCAATCATGGGAAGGTATCTGGACGACGCCAACACGCTATACCAGGAAGCTCTGAACGAACTGGAACGCTGGAGGCAGACCCAGGACACCGTCCTGCTGCGCGATGCCGCCGAGAAGGCCTGGGGATCGGTTACTCAGGCGGCCAACGAGGTGATCTTCTCCTATGGCCGCAAGGTGCCCTCAGGCACCGGCGCACGCCACGGGGAGCTTCGGATTCTGGAGCGTCAGAACCGAGACCTTCAGAGTCTGCGGCTGTTTAACCGCTTCAGCAGCGTGGAAAATATTCTCCACAAGGAATGCTTCTACGACGGCACGTGTCCACTTCCCCTGGTAACGGACATGGTGGTGGAGGACGTGAGGGAGTACCTGGACGACGTGGCCCAGGTGACTGCAAGACGGCGGTGACGCGGGTAAATTGCCGACCCTTGTGTAACGCCTCGCCCCCCACAGTCACCCGCCCTTCTTCACCAGGGCGTACATGGCCCCCAGGGCGCCCATGGTGTGTAAGATGAAAACAGGGCCATTCCAGAATTGAATCACGTTGCCGTCAAGTGCACCTGACCTGTACGCAGGCTGTAATACGCGCCCACGACTTTAACCTGGCCCCCCATCGCCACGACCGCAGTCGAAGCTCTGAGTTGCTCAACCACCAGCGCGATGTTTGATCGAATCGCGCGCTCCAACAAGCTACCAGGTCCCTGGGTAGCCCTCTCCACCGCCGGGAGAATTGCTCTGGTGAGACGGCCGAGACTCCCCGCTGGAGCGCCCGCGACTGGCATCCAGCCAGACTGCCAGGTCCAGATGGCGGGCGTGCCAGCGCCCAGTGGGGGATGAAGAACGCGCACGGCGGCCTCCACCGCCGCACAATGCTCGTGCCCCAACACCACAATCAATGGGATGCCCAGGTTCGCCACCGCCAGTTCGATGCTGCCCAAAACCGCGTCATCAACTACTGGACCCGCGGTGCGGCTTACGTATAGGTCGCCCAACCCCTGGTCGAAGATAATCTCCGGCGACACACGGGAGTCCGAGCAACCCAGGATTACGGCAAAGGGATGCTGTTCTCCTGCAACTGCAGCAAGTGTCTGCAATGTTCGGCGCGGATGCAGGGGTCTTCCGGCGGAAAATCGTTGGTTGCCGGCTAGTAAGTGTTGCAGACCGGTATCCGCATCCACAGACGGCGTATGTTTAACGTTCACCATAACTATCCCCCAGGGACGACACTCTCTACCAGACTACTGTACAGCAGGGCGGCGTGACCCGCATTATTCACCCCCAGCCGCGGCTTCCGGGCGGGCGGGCGCCCGCTCCGCCCGCAGCAGCGCGTACATGGCCCCCAGAGCGCCCATGGTGCCGGTGTACATGGTGAACACCACCACGCCAATCCAGGCCAGGACCACCATGCGCTGGCTCAGGCCCACCGCCAGCATCAGCGCCGTCACCGCCGCCGATGACGCCAGCAGCGCCGCCAGCGCCAGCAGCGCGCCAAACCTGGCCCCCTTGGCAAAGTACGTGCCGGGCCGGGATGCGGCGAAGGAGACGCCAAAGTACGCGCCGATGAACGGGCCAAATGGGATGCCCACCAGGTGCACCAGCGGGACCAGCGCCAGCCCCAGCATAATCCCGAAGGCCACCAGGACGCCTTTGACCATGCGCCTTCTCCCCGGGGAAGAGCCTACGCAGCTTGTAGTCCGGTATTCTATCCTAATCCGCCGCCGGCGGGGCCTGGAACGCCCCATAGTGGACTATTCTTACCGGCAAAGTTGGAAATTGGACGGGGCCGGTGCTATAATTCTCTTGTTGGCCCCTGGAGGTGCCCGGGAGGTCTTAGATATGCGTGTCCCCATGAAAGTGGACTACGGAGTGCGGGCGCTGGTGGAATTGGCGCTGCACTACGGGCAGGGCCAGCTCCAGACCTGGGAGATTGCCGCCCGGCAGTCCATCCCGGAGGCCTACCTGGAGCAGTTGATGACCACGCTGAACAAGGTGGGACTGGTGCGCAGCCGCCGGGGTCCTCAGGGCGGCCACATCCTGGGCATGGCCCCCGAAGAGATCAACCTGAGCATGGTGATGAACATCCTGGACGGTAACTTCTCGCCCCTGGAGTGCATCACCTATCCCAACGACTGTGTCTTCGCCGAGTCCTGCGCCCAGCAGGAGATCTGGCGCACAGTGGCGGAGGCCATCCAGGGAGTGTTGAGCAACACCACGCTGGCGGACCTGGCCCAACGGCAGACCAAGCTCACCGCCCAGGCGGCGCGCTAACGCCGGGCCGGCGCTTGACAACCAATCTGCCGGAGACTAGACTCGGATACAGATATGCGTCAGATTGAGCTTCACTCCCAGCGCCGCTGCACCTGTCCCTCCCCATAGGGAGCAGGCAGAAAACTGGAACGGCCCAATGCCTGCGCCCGCCCAGTGGGGTGGTCCCCCTATGGTGGCGCAGGCCTTTTTCCGGCACCCAGACTGCGGAGGAATTATTTATGACCCAGCAGACCGGCGTGTTGACCCCAGAACAGGTGAAGCGGTACGGCCGCCACATCATCATGGGCGACGTGGGCAGCAAGGGGCAGCGCAAGCTGCTGCAGTCCAGCGCCTTGATCGTCGGCGCGGGCGGACTGGGTTCTCCTTCGGCAGTGTACCTGGCCCTGGCGGGCGTGGGCAAGATCGGCATCGTGGACTTCGACGTGGTGGAGCTTTCCAACCTGCAGCGCCAGATCCTGCACCACACCTCCGACGTGGGGCGGCCCAAGGTGCAGTCGGCCCGGGACAACATCCTGGCCTACAACCCCGGCGTCAACGTGGCGCTCCACGAGACGCGGCTGGAATCGCACAACGCCATGGAGATCATCGGCCAGTACGACCTGGTGATTAACGGGGCGGACAACTTTGCCACCCGCTACCTGGTCAACGACGCCTGCTACCTGCTGAACAAGCCCCTGGTGGACGGCAGCATCCTGATCTTTGACGGCCAGTCCACCGTGTTCATCCCCGGCAAGGGCTGCTACCGCTGCCTCTTCCCCAAGCCGCCGCCGCCGGGCATGGTGCCCAACTGCGCCGAGGCCGGGGTGCTGGGCTCCCTCACGGGTCTGGTGGGCAGCATCCAGGCCACCGAGGCCCTCAAGCTGATGCTGGGCATCGGCCGCAGCCTCAACTCGCGCTACCTCCTCATCGACGCCCTGGACATGAGCTTCCGGGAGGTGAAGATGAAGCGCGACCCCAACTGCCCGCTGTGCGGCGACAACCCCACGGTGACCGAGCTGATTGACTACGAAGTGTTCTGCGGGCTGGCCTCTCCCGCGGAGGCGGCGGGCGTCCACTAGACAGTCCCAGCTTGGCCGGGCGCTGGACCCGAGGGAGCCAGCGGGCCAGCGGCCAGAGACAGGGGTGATGGTTACGCGGTTGAAATATAAGGGCATTCTGTCAGCCATCGGCAACACGCCGATGATCGAGCTCCAGCGCATGAGTCCCAAGCCGGACGTGCACATCTATGCCAAGCTGGAGGGGCAAAACCCCACGGGCAGCGTCAAAGACCGCATCGCCCTGAAGATGATTGAGAAGGCCGAGCGGGAAGGTTCCCTCTCGCCCAAGCGGACGATTCTGGAGTCCACCAGCGGCAATACCGGCATCTCCCTGGCGTTTATTGGCTTGCTCAAGGGCTACAAAGTAACCGTAGTGATGCCGGAAAACGTCAGCAAGGAACGAACCGAGCTTCTGCACACCTACGGCGCAACTATCATCTTCTCCGACGGCGCCCAGGGCAGCAACGGAGCAATTGAGGTCGCCCGTGACCTGGCGGAGAAGCACCCCCACGACTATCTGAGGACGTACCAGTACGACAATAGCGCCAACCCCGCCGCCCACTATGAGACCACCGGCCAGGAGATTGTGGAGACGCTGCCTGAGGTGGACATGTTTGTGGCCGGCCTGGGCACCGGCGGCACCCTCATGGGGGTGGGCCGCCGCCTCAAAGAGCACAACCCGGCGGTGAAGGTGGTGGCGGTGGCCCCCGAGTTGGACGACATGATCTCCGGCCTGCGGCGACTGGAGGACGGCTTCATCCCCCCCATCCTGGACCTGAGCCTGCTGGACGCCCGCATCCTGGTGGGCAGCTTTGCCTCTTTCCGCACCACTAAGGAACTGCTGCAAAAAGAGGGCATCT
>JBGPJN010000067.1:0-12478 GCA_041485445.1 Dehalococcoidia bacterium | reverse complement strand
GCGGTTCACCGGCGAAGCCGACTTCCGGTACGCGCGCTTTGCCGGTGACGCCGAGTTCCGCAATGCGCGGTTTGCCGCTGCCGCCGACTTTACCTACACCCGGTTTGGCGGCCAAGCCCACTTCTGGGGGGCTGAGTTTCACGGGGAGGCAGCCTTCGGCGGCGCGGCCTTCCATCAAGAGGCCAACTTCGGCAGTGTTCAGTTCTCCAGCGCCGGGGACTTCCAGGGGACCCGGTTCGAGGGGGACGTGGACTTCTCCCACTCCAAGGTGGATAAGAAGCTCAACTTCCGCCACATCTCCTTCCCTTCTAGCATTACTGAGTTCTCCGTGCTATTCCAGGACATGGTCCTGGGAGACCCCCACTCGGTGCGCTTTGAGGACATGGACCTCTCCCGCGTGTCCTTCCTGCGCACCGACGTCAGCCAGGTCCACTTCGTCGGCTGCACCTGGGGGCACCGCGCCGACCCTTTGCTATGGCCTCTGCCCCTGCGGGGACCCAAGCTGCTTTGCCAGCGCCGGGTGGTGCTGTACGACGAGCTGGACCTGGAGGCCGCTCCCGACAAGGACCAGGCCTCGCGAGACCGCCGCCTGGTGGCCGACCTGTACCGCCAGCTGCGGCAAAACCTGGAGGCCAGCCGCCAGGAGGCCGAGGCGGGCCACTTCTACATCGGCCAGATGGAGATGCGCCGCCGCGACCCGTCCTACCCGCCCCTGTACCGGCTGATGGTCTCCGCCTATCGAGTGTTGGCCATGTACGGCGAGAGTTACCTGCGTCCTCCGCTCTTCTATCTGCTGTTCGCGGCCATTGCGGCCTTCTTCTACCTGGCCGGTGGCCTGGAGACCGCCAACGGAACCGTGCAGGCCAGCCTGACTGGCCTGACCTGGAGCCAGGTCCCGGAGTTTACCCGGGGATACGTGCAGGCCCTGGTGCAAGCGCTGTCCGCGGTGGGCATAATCGGAACGGCAATCGAGAGCAAGGCC
This sequence comes from Dehalococcoidia bacterium, assembly GCA_041485445.1. Taxonomy (GTDB): domain Bacteria; phylum Chloroflexota; class Dehalococcoidia; order Lucifugimonadales; family UBA3495; genus SHYG01. Next base: position 11,496 of record JBGPJN010000067.1, on the reverse strand, counting down.
TGGTGGGCGCCTGCTGTATATTATGTAAACATGCTGCTGGGCACCTTCCTGCTGGGGTTCTTCATGGTGGCGGTGGGCCGCCACTTCAAGCGATAGGTGGCCCCCCGGCGCACTGGCCCCGGCAACGGATGGTGGTTCAGTCAATGCCTCGTCATTCCGGCTTGCGCCGGAATCCATCAGCTTGTCTCAACCGAGCCTGCCTGTAGACACCAGCTTTCGCTGGTGTGACGAATATGCGGCTGCATTCCTTACGCTCCTTACTCTCGCCACGCTCGCTGAGGCCGGAGCCGCTTGGCTTTTTCAGTCCAATGGTATAATTTGGGACGATGACTATCGGCACTGGCACCTCCGCCACCTCCGGCAGCCGGCGCATCGCCGGCAAGTTGCCCCTGTACTTCAGCTCCATCCGCATCTGGGAGTCCCTTTTCGCCCTGCCGTTTGCCTATATGGGCATGGTCCTGGCGGCCGAAGGTTGGCCCGGCTGGCGCGCCTTTATCTGGATCACTTTGGCCATGTTCAGCGTGCGCACCCTGGGGATGCTGGCCAACCGCTTGATCCACCGCAAGGAGGACGCCGCCAACCCGCGCACCCAGGACCGCCACCTGCCGCGCGGCCTGCTGCGTCCGGCGGAGGTCTTGGTCATCATGGCGGTGTCAGGGGCGGTGTTCCTGGTGGCGGCGTCACAACTCAACCGCCTGGCGGCCATACTGGCGCCGGCGGCGGCGGCCTACGTGGTGCTGTACTCCTACGCCAAGTACTACACCTGGGCATGCAACCTCATCCTGGGCTGGGCGCTGGCCATCGCCCCCGCCGGGGCGTGGATCGGCGTCACCGGACGGCTGGAGTGGCCGGCGGTGCTGCTGTCCCTGGCCGTGGCCTGCTGGGCGGGCGGCTTCGACATCATCTACTCCTGCACCGACTACCACTTCGACCAGGAGTACGGCGTCCACTCGGTGCCGCGCCGTTTCGGCATCGCCGGCGCCCTCTGGATCGCCCGCGGGCTGCACCTGCTGGCCGCCCTGGCGCTGCTGGGGCTGGGGCTCTGGCTGGAGCTGGGCTACTTCTACTTTATCGGCTGGGCCATCGCCCTGGCTCTCCTGGTCTACGAAAACAGCCTGGTGAAGCCCCACGATCTGTCCAAGGTGGGCGTCGCCTTCTTCCGGGTCAACAGCTACATCTCGGTGCAGCTCCTGCTTTTCACAATCCTGAGCCTGGTGGCGCCTGGGTTCGGTGTCCAGTGAAGCCGGTGGTGGTGGGCATAACCGGAGCCAGCGGCGCGGCTCTGGCCCGCAGCACGGTGGAGGAGCTGCTGCGCCGGGAGGTGCCGACGATTGTCGTGTGCTCCCCGGCCGGCCGCCTGGTGTGGCAGGAGGAGCTGGACGTCCCCTTCAGCCATACCCTGGCATTGTGGCAGGAGCATCCCCACTTCAGCCACCACCCCATCGGCCACCTGCGGGCGCCCATCGCCAGCGGCACCTTCCCCACCGCGGGGATGGTGGTGGTCCCGTGCAGCATGCACAGCATGGCGGCCATGGCCCACGGCCTGGCCAGCAACCTGCTGCTGCGCGCCGCCGACGTCTGCCTCAAGGAGCGGCGGCGGCTGGTGCTGGTGCCCAGGGAGACGCCCATCCACAGCATCCACCTGGAGAACATGCTGACCCTGTCCCGCATGGGGGCGGTGGTGCTGCCCCCCCAGCCGGCGTTCTACCTGAAGCCCCGGAGCATCGACGACGTGGTGCGCTTTGTGGTGCAGCGGGTGATGGTGGCCCTGGGTTTGGACGAGTCCCTGCCCCCGGAGTTGCAATACCATGAACGGGAGGAATAATGGGTGTAACTTATATTGAGGGGATTGCCCGCGGGCCGACCGGAAAGGAAGCGCCCGTCCGCTTTCTGGTGGACAGCGGGGCTACTTACTCGTTGCTACCCAACGAGGTCTGGCAGGCCATCGAACTGGAACCCGCACGGGAGCAGACCTTCGCCTTGGCTGATGGCACGATGATACAGCGGCGGATTTCCGAGTGCTATGTGGTCCTTCCCCAGGGTCAGGCTCACACCCCGGTAATCCTGGGGGAGCCGGGCGACGAGGCCTTGTTGGGAGTAGTCACGTTGGAAATCCTGGGACTGGTGCTCAACCCCTTTAACCGCACCCTCCAACCCATGAGGATGTTGCTGGCCTGACCCGATGGTGGAGCCCCAGGGCGCCGACAAGCAGCGCTACGTGGCGGAGATGTTCACCCGCATCGCCCGCCGCTACGATCTGATGAACACCCTGATGACCGGCGGCCAGCACCACCGCTGGAAGGCCCGCACCGCCCGCCTGGCCGCCCAGGGACTGGCCGGCGCCGCGCTGGACGTGGCCACCGGCACCGGAGACCTGGCCCTGGCCCTGGCCCGGCGGCCCGGCATTCACCCAGTGGTGGGGCTGGACCTGCTCCCCCCCATGCTGTCGCTGGCCCAGCGCAAGGCCCGCCGCCGCAGGGCGGGCAGCCGGATTACCTGGCTGGCGGGCGACGCCGTGGCCATGCCCTTCCGCGACAACAGCTTCGCCTGCGCCACCGCCGGGTTCAGCCTGCGCAACATGCCCGAGCCCGGCGGCGTACGGCGCGCCCTGCAGGAGATGGTGCGGGTGGTGCGCCCCGGCGGGCGGGTGGCCATCCTGGAGCTTACCCCCGGACGTGATAGGACGGGGAGTACCTCCTGGCGCACCTTCAGTGCCGGGGCGGCCCGGCTCTACTCTCGCCATCTGGTGCCCATCCTGGGCGCGATGGTGGCCGGTGACCGCGCGGCCTACACCTACCTGCCCCGGTCGGTAGACCGCTTTCTGGAGGCCGATGCCCTGGCCAAGTTGCTGCGGGAGCTGGGGCTGGTCCAGGTGGAGTACCGCCGGCTGGGCTTGGGCACGGTGGCCATCCACTGGGGGGTCAAGCCCAATGCACACCAGGCCTTGTGAGGGAACACCCGTTGGGTTAAACTTGAGACAGTGATATGAGTTCGATCTTCGACAAAATAGCCCCGGTGGTCCAGCGCTACCAGGAGATTGAGGAATCCCTGGGCCGGCCGGAGGTGTCCGCCAGCTTTGAGCGGGTGCAGGCCCTGGCCAAGGAGCGCGCCTCCCTGGAAGAGTTGGTGGGCATTGCGCGCAAGCATAAGAAGCTGCTTCAGGAGCAGCAGGACCTGAGCGCCCTGCTGGCCGAGGGGGCCGACCCTGAGCTGTCCCAGATGGCCCGGGAGGAAGCCGCCTCGGTGGAGCAGCGCATCGCGGACCTGGCCCTGGCGCTCAAGGGCGCCCTGCTTCCCAAAGACCCCAACGACGCGCGGGACGTCATTGTGGAGATCCGGGGGGGCACGGGCGGCCACGAGGCCAACCTGTTTGCCGGGGACCTGTACCGCATGTACACCCGCTACGCCCAGCTACGGGGCTGGAAGGTGGAGGTCATGGACTCCGCTCCCGCGGACCAGGGCGGTTTCAACAAGATTGCCTTTGAGGTCCAGGGGCAGGGCGCCTACAGCCGCCTCAAGTACGAGCGGGGCGTGCACCGGGTGCAAAGGGTGCCCGAAACGGAGGCCCAGGGCCGCCTCCACACCTCCACGGCCACCGTGGCGGTGCTGCCCCAGGCCGACGAGGTGGACGTCAAGGTCAGCCCCGAAGACCTGCGCATCGACATATTCCACGCCGGCGGCCACGGCGGGCAGAACGTGAACAAGGTAGCCACCGCCGTGCGCATTGTGCACAACCCCTCGGGCCTGGTGGTGGTGTGCCAGGACGAGCGCTCCCAGTTCAAGAACAAACAGAAGGCCATGGCCATGCTGAGGGCGCGGCTGTTCCAGGCGGAGCAGGAGCGCCAGGCGGCCGCGGTCAGCGAGACGCGCCGCGCCCAGGTGGGCACCGCCGACCGGGCGGAGAAGATCCGCACCTACAACTACCCCCAGGACCGCATCACCGACCACCGCATCGGGGAAAGCTTCCACGGCATCCCCCGGGTCATGGACGGCGCGCTGGACGACATCATCGACGCCCTGGTGGTGTGGGAGCAGTCCCAGCTCCTGGAAGAGGTGCTGGCGTAGTAAGCTGTCAGCCACGGGGCCATCAGCGATCAGCTTTCAGCGGTCAGCGCCCCCGCTCCTCTTGGGGAGGAGAGGGGACTGAAGGCTGACGCTCGCTGTTGATGGCTATTCTGCGTCAAGTAGTCCAGCAGACCCACCGCTCCCTGGAGGCCGCCGGCATTCCCGACGCCCGCCTGGAGGCGGAGGTGGCCGTCATGCACGTGGTGCGAATGCTCCGCCAGGACCTGTTCTCCCGCCAGGAGACGGAGGTCAACCCCCAACAGGAGCGGGACTTGGCCCGGCTGCTGGAGCGCCGCCTGAAGCGGGAACCCCTGGCCTACATCCTGGGCCGCAAGGAGTTCTACGGCATTAACCTGCTGGTGAACTCCAACGTGCTGATCCCCCGCCCGGAGACCGAGTCGCTGGTGGAGCACGCCCTGTTTCTGGCGCTGATGGGCATGGACACCCCGTCGCTGGTCATCGCCGACGTGGGCACCGGCACCGGAGCCATCGCCATCAACCTGGCGCTGCACCTGCCCCGGGCCCGCATCTTCGCCATTGACCGCTCCGACGCCGCCCTGGACGTGGCCAGCTACAACATCCGGGGGCACAACGTGGCGGACCGGGTGACCCTGCTCCAGGGCGACCTGCTGGAGCCGCTGCCCGAGCCGGTGGACCTCATCGTGGCCAACCTGCCCTACCTACCCACGGCGCGCATCGCCACCCTCCAGCCGGAGATCCAGTGGGAGCCGCGGCTGGCCCTGGACGGCGGCGCCGACGGCCTAGACTGCATACGCCGGCTGCTGGCCCAAGCGGCGGGCGGCAAGCTCAAGGAAGTTGGCGGGATTCTCTTGGAGCTGGACCCGGAGCAAGTGCCCGCGGTGACCACGCTGGCCCAGCAGCACTTCCCCGAGGCCCAGACCAGCGTGGAGCAGGACCTGGCCCGCCGGGACCGCATGTTCGTCATCAACCGGGGCCTAGGCCAGGCTTAACCCTCTGCAGCAAGTACTGCGGCTAACCCTGGCCACAAATCGCACAGGGCACAGTGAACATTGACAATCCCCGCTGTCGGAAAGTACCCTGAGTCAAAGGAGGGCACGTTTATGAATGTATCACTGCCCCCACAGCTTGACGAGTTAGTACGGCGGAAAGTTGAATCCGGTGCTTACACGTCAGTGAACGAGATCATCCAGGAAGCACTATGGCTTCTCGAAGCCCGGGACCGCCTTCGAGAGATGAAGCTGACAGAATTGCGTAAGGACATCCAGAATGGGTTGAATAGTGGCCCAGCCACTCCTGTCGACCTTGAGGCGACTAAAGCAAGGGGCAGGCAAAGGCTGGTGGAAAGGCAAGCTGACCACAGCTAATGCCGGTATTTTTCGAACGGCCCCAGGCACAAGCCGATGTCGATGAAATTTGGTTATTTATTGCTCAAGATGACCTCGCCCGCGCGGACAGTTTTGTCGGCTTGATAACAGAGCGATACCGCCTGCTGGCCGAGAATCCGCTTATGGGACGAGACCGATCACAGTTAGCCGTTGGCCTCCGCAGCTTCCCCGTGGGTAATTACATCATCTTCTACATGCCTCTACCCAACGGCATTGAGGTAGTCCGAGTCCTCAGCGGGGCACGAGACTTTGACGCGTTGTTTGACCCTAACCCCGGGAGTTGAGCTAAGGCCCACCCCCTACTGCTTCAGGTGCTTGTCCAGCCACCCCAGCATCTTGGCCCACGCCTCCTTGGCCGCCGGCGCGTTGTACTGGGTCTTCACGTCGTTGAAGAAGGCGTGGTCCACGCCGGGGTAGGTCATCAGCTCGTAGGTCTTCTGGTACTGCTTCAGCGCGGCCTCCAGGTCAGGAATGCCCGCGTTGAGGCGGCTGTCGTCGCCGGCGTATATGCCCAGCACCGCCGCCTTCATGTTGGGCACCTCCGCCACCGGCGGGGCCGAGCCGTAGAAAGGCACCGCCGCCCGGATCTCCGGGTTGCGCACCGCCATCAGCCAGGTGATGCCGCCGCCAAAGCAGAACCCGGTGATGCCCACCCGGTCCCGCCGCACGTAGGAAAGACCTTGTACGTAGCGCACCGCGGCGTTGGCGTCGGCCAGTTGCTGGTCCTGGGGAATCTCCCGCAGGCCCGCCTGCGCCAGGGCGGGATCGGTGCCGGTGCCGCCCTTGCGGGAGACCAGGTCCACCGCCAGCGCGGCGTAGCCCTCCACCGCCAGGCGGCGGGCCACGTCGGTGAAGTGGGGCAGCAGGCCCTGGTTCTCATGGACCACCAGCATGGCCGGGAAGGGCCCGGGGCCCTGGGGCCGCGCCAGATAGCCCTTCACCATGCCGGCATCGCCGGGGAACTCCACGGGGCCGGCCTGGATGCGCGGGTCGGTGGGGCGCACCATCACCCCCGGCTCCAGAGTGGCGGCAGGCGCGGGCGGCATGGTGGAGGTCAGCGTGGGCGCCAGGGTGGAAGTGGGCGCCAGGGTGGGGGTGGCCGCCGCGCCGCAAGCCAGACTCCCGGCGGCGGTCAGCGCCAGCGCCGAGCCTCCCGCCAGGATGGCCGCCCGCCACAGAAATCCCCGGCGGGTCAGCAGCCCGTCCTGATAGTCCTGGGACAGGTGGTCAGCCAGGGTCCGCTTTCGATCGTCCATCTCTGCACCGTCCTGCAACTTTCCGGGAGTTGGAGCTATAGTACTTTACGCCAGCGCCGCGCCAGCGGATTTGTCATATTGACTCTTGCATAACGCCCTTAACTCGGAGTAAAGAAATCCCCCCTCGTCCCCCTTTGCAAAGGGAGGTTGGGGGGTTGCGCCTCAACACTTTCCCACAGATTTGGTGAGTTATTTGTGCAAAGCTCGGCCATCGAAAGGGCCTAACGGGAACCCAGAGAGGCGCCGCCGGCTAATCCTGCACCAGGAAACACGAGGAGGCCTTGAACACCGCCCACAGGGGCTGCCCCGGCCGGATGCCCATCTCCGTCAGGGAGCTGCCGGTGATGCGGCAGCACAGGGTAGCGCCGCCGCAGTCCAGGAACACCTCATGCCCCGGCGGCCGGGTCTCCACCCGGGTCACCACTCCGGGCAAACGGTTGCGGGCGGAGGAGTGACGCGGCTCTTCCTCGGCCAGAATGATGTCCGAGGCGCGCAGGCCCACCGTCACCAGCTCTCCCTCCCGGCAGTCGGCCAGGGGCACCTCCAGCCGCAGCCCCGGTTGGGGGCCCCTGCCAACGCACACCATGGTGCCATCGGCGGAGTAACAGCGTTCCACCCGCAGCGGCAGCAGGTTCTCCACGCCCACCAGCCGGGCCACCCGTCCCTGACCGGGCTGTCCCAACACCTGCAGGGGGTCCCCCTGGGCAAGGCTGCGCCCCCTGTCAATAACCTGCACCACGTCGCCCAGCGCCAGGGCGTCCTCCCGGTCGTGGGTTACCAGCACCACTGGGATGTGGGCCGCCCGCAGGAAGGCCCGTAGCTCCCGCCGCAGCTCCCGCCGCAGCTCTGCGTCCAGGGAAGAGAAGGGCTCGTCCAGCAGCAACGCCTGCGGGTCCGAGGCCAGAGCCCGCGCCAGGGCAACCCGCTGCTGTTGCCCCCCGGAAAGGTCCCGGACGCTCCGCTTACCCAGACCTTCAATCTGGAATGTGCGAAGCAACTCAGCAACGCGGGTCCGCCTGGCGGTTGCCGGCGTACCCCGAAGCCCATAGCCAACGTTGGCTTCCACGTCCAGATGTGGGAAAAGATGATACTCCTGGGGGAGGTATCCTAGGTTGCGCTGGTGGGGCGGCACCCAGACGCCCGTGGCTGTGTCACAAACCACATGACCGTTGACCTCTACGTGGCCGGTTTGGGGCCGTACCAGTCCGGCGATGGACCGGAGGGTCATGGTTTTGCCCGAGCCTGACGGGCCAAAGAGAACTAGCACTGAGTTGGGAGACACATTCCAGTTTATGTCTAGTTTGAAGGTCCCCAAACTAAGGCCCACTTGGCCGCAAAGGGTCATCGCTTGTCCCCCTGAACTCGAGCGACGATGGCCAGCGCACCGAGGATCACCATCGAGATAACGAGGAGCAGAATGGACAGCGCTAAAGCCGATGCGAGGTTGACTTCCATGGCGCTCATGATGGCCAGCGGCATGGTCTGGGTGCGTCCCGGGAAGTTGCCCGCGAACATGATGGTGGCGCCAAACTCGGACAGAGCGCGCGCGAGGGCGAGTCCGGCGCCGCCTACCAGCGCGGGCCACGCCATAGGCACGGTGACGCGCCAGAAGGTGCCCCAGGGCGAGACGCCCAGCGTTTGCGAAACGTCTTCCAGGTCCGGTTGCACGGCCTGGAACCCGAGCTTAGCCGCGCGGATATAAAACGGTCCTGCGATGATCACTTGGGCCAAGACCACGGCGGTGGTGGTGAAGGGAATCGATATTCCGGCCAACGCCAGGCCGGGGCCGAGGACGCCTCGCCGGCCGAACGCCATGAGCAGGGCAACCCCGATGACCACCGGCGGCAGCACGATGGGCAGCTCCACCAGGCTATCAAGGACCTGGTATGCCCGGGAACGTCTCCGTGCCAGCACGTAGGCGAAGGGGGTGCCAACGAGGATGATGACCACCAGGCTGATGGCGCTGGTCATGGCGGACAGCCGGAGTGCTTGCGCTGCCATCTCGCTGGTGACGCCATCCAGAAATCCGTCCGCACCCACCGCACGTGCCACGAGGGCGACCAGCGGCAGGCCGATGAACCCCAAATAAAGGACGGCCGCAACGGTCCCAGTCAGCGCCAGCGGGTTGGCCATGTACGCTTTCAGTCTTGGCACGGCCTAAGGCGCGGGGCCAAAACCCTGGTTAGTCATGATGCGCTGCCCCTGTGGGGAAGACAGGAGGGCGATGAAAGCCCGTGCGCCGTCGGGGCTGCCCGAACCCTTCACCAGCGCCACGGGGTAGATGGCCAGCACGTTGGCGGTGTCAGGGATTGCGATGGTCTTCAACTTTGCCTTCACCTCAGCGGTCACGTCGGTCGCGTAAACGATGCCTGCGTCGGCCTCACCCAAGCTCACTTTGCTCACCACCTGGCGCACGTTGGTCTCGCCGGAGACAACGTTAGCCAGCGCCCGGTCGCGGAAGTCGGTGGGCAACCCAGCGGCGCCGTTTAGCTTCGCCAGCGACTGGCGAGCGTAGTTGCCGGCGGGGACATCGGGAAGCGCCAGCACCAGCTTGATGCTTGGCTTTGCCAGGTCCGCCAGGGCAGATACCGATGCTCCATCGGCCGGTGTGATGACTACCAGTCTATTGGTGGCAAACTTGGTGATGGCGCCACCAATGACGCCGCTCTGCACCGCCTGGTTCATTTGAACTTCATCGGCAGAAGCGAACACGTCTGCTTTGGCGCCCTGCTCAAGCTGGGTGCGAAGGGTGGGCGAACCCCCAAAGTTATAGATAACCGTGACACCAGGGTTCGCGGCTTCAAAGGCGGTTTTGACTCCGTTAAAAGCATTGGTGAGGGACGAGGCAGCGAAGACCGTGATCTGGCCAGAAGGAGGCGCCCCTGGGACGGCGGCCCCTGAGGAGCAGCCCAGGGCCCCAGCCAGCAATAGGCCAACTAATATGCAGATTCCACTAAAGGCCGCCAAACCCAACCACACTCCTTGACGGGCCAAGGGGGGTGGTGTCTAATGGGTCTCCAGCAGCAAGCATCAGGCCCCAAGAGCTTGCTTGAGGAGGTGGCACCGCATGGCCCTGGTTAGATGCATCCTGGAGATGGGCATGGGAGTGGACATTCATGGCAAGGATTATACCAGCGCCGCGAAGCGCGCCGTTTTTGACGCCCTGCACCACAGCAGCCTGGGGTTCCAAAGGCTGCTGGGCAAGACCGCCGACGATATGCGGGTGGACATCACCATCGGCATACCCAACCCGCGAGCGGTGGACAAGGATGCAGTGGTCGCCACCCTGCCCCACGGCACGGGATACATCAAGGTGGTGCAGGGCGGGCTGGAGATTCCCAGCGAGAACGGCCAGGACGCCTGCGTCATCGCCAACGCCGCGGTGATGGTCAGCTTCGACGACGGCAAGTAGCCGGCGGGCCGGCCCGCCAGTGCCCCCACCGAAAAACCGATTCCCCAGCCCCCTGCTTAGCAGGGGGCTGGGGAATCTCGTTGCGCTTGGAACCTGGAGGGCGCTCCCATGAGCTGGCACGCCGCCAGTGGCAGTCACCCACCCCGGAATGACCTGGTCTAGTGGTGCCCGCCGGGCGCCCGGGTGCCGTAGGTCTTGGTGCCCGCTTTGCGAATGCAGAACTTGATGGTGTTCTGCAGGGTCTTAGGGTCTTGCTTGTGCGATTTTTGGATATGCTGGGAAATTTCCTTCATCACCGCATCCTCGGTAGGGGCCTTGACCATGTACTGGCAGGGCTGGCCATTCTCGTCGACTGCGAGGGAGAGGAAATAGGAGCATCGCACGTAGTAGGTAGGCGCAGTAGGCATACTCTCCTCCTTACATTCTGGCCTGGGCTTCGCCTGGAGGCCACCCAGGTTCGAAATTGCAGGCCTATTATACGACATTGCGCCGTTTGTGCAAGTCTGGCCTCCGAGCTATGGTGGCCCCATTCGGAGCTAGCGCCGGGTGCTCCGCCGGCTACCGGGGCGCTTCCTGTCCCTCACCCTCGGGCTTGCCCCAGCCGCCGCCGCCAGGGGTGCGGATGCTTAGCACATCGCCGGGGACCACATCAAAAGTCTCCTTGCCGGCCAGGGCCACCTCCTCCACACCCCCGCGCAGCAGCACGTTCTCTCCCATCTGGCCGTGATGGCCGCCGTGGTAGCCCGGCGGCGGGAACCTGCGCCGCTCCGACAGGATGGTCACCCGCGCCGGGCTGAGGAACTCCACATCGCGCACCAGACCTTCGCCCCCCTGGTGCAGTCCCCGCCCCCCGGAGCCGCGGCGCAGGGCGTAGCGCTTGAGCCGCATGGGGAAGGCAAACTCCAGGGCCTCAATGGGCGTGTTCATGGTGTTGGTCATGTGGGTGTGGATGCCGGAAATGCCGTCCTTGGTGGGGCGCGCGCCCATGCCGCCGCCGATGGTCTCGTAGTAGACGAAGGGCTTGTCCCGCGCCAGGTCGTGCCCGCCGATGAGCAGGTTGTTCATAGTGCCCTGGCTGGCCGCCGGCATCAGCTCCGGCAGGGCCTGGGCCATGGCGGCGAACAGCACGTCGGTGATGCGCTGGGAGGTCTCCACATTGCCGCCGGCCACGCCGCGCTGGGGCTCCGGGTTCACCAGGCTGCCCAGGGGAGTGATCAGGCGCACCGGGCGCAGGCAGCCCTGGTTGGCCGGGGCCGCGTCGCCCACCACGCAGCGCACCATGTAGAGACATGCCGACACGGTGACCGCCCGCGGTGCGTTGATGCAGCCGGGCCGCTGGGGCGAGGTGCCGGTGAAGTCCACGGTCATCTGGTCTCCGGACACGGTGATGGTCGCG
>JBGPJN010000066.1:0-12616 GCA_041485445.1 Dehalococcoidia bacterium | reverse complement strand
GCGAGTTGAGGCCGCCCTGGGCCAAGCCCTGGGCTTTGACGTGGCTACGTTTATCCGCACCGGCGCGGAGATGGCCCAGATTGCGGCCTGCCAGCCCTTTCCCCAACCGGACCTGGACGCCGCCGGGGCGCTCAACGTGGCTTTCCTGGCTGGCCCGTTGGACGGGCCGTCCCAGCACAAGCTGACCGGATTGAAGACGGGCATTGACGATTTTCACGTTGAGGGGCGGGAGATTTACTGGCTGTGCCTCAAGAAGCAGAGTGAATCCACCTTTTCCAATGCGGTCCTGGAGAAGGCCCTGGGCCGGCAGGCTACGCTGCGTGGGATCAACACCATCCGCCGGATGGACGCCAAGTACCGGTTCTCTGGTGGGTGAAGCGAACCCGCACCCTCTGGCCCGCACAAATGAAACGCCGGCATGGCTCCCGCTGTTGACCTGGGTGCCCGATTGACATACATTGTCCATCTACATTGCTGATGTTTGGTGCAGCTATGTCGATTGAGCAAGTGCGCGCCGCCCGAGACCGTTGGCTGCAAATCTGGAATAATGGCAGGCTTGACTTGGTGAGTGAAACTCTGTCAACCAGCTATATCCGGCACGAGCCTGAAGGTACGAGAATTGTCACCAAGGAACAGTACCGGCAAGAGATTGCTGCCACACGGAAACAGCAGCCCGACATCCATTTGACGCCCAACGATGAAGCGTTCACGGAGAATAGATGGTGGGTGCGCTGGACATCAAACGGCACTGACGCCGAGACTGGCGAACGAATCACTACGGCAAGCATACAAGTTTACCGTATCGTCCACGGGCGCATTCTGGAGACTTGGTGGGGGCGCAGGGCTGGGGCAAGCTGGGGCGATTAAGCGCTCTCCCCAACAATTCTTAGTAGTTTCGGCCACCCAGGAGTGGAGGGGGAAACGGACATAATGGCAAACAAAAAAATCGTGCTGGCCTACAGCGGGGGACTGGATACGTCAGTCGCCGTCCCCTGGTTCAAGGAGAACTACGGCGCCGAGATCATCACCATGACCGTGGACCTGGGCATGGTGGACCTGGAGACCATCCGCCAGCGCGCCCTGGCGGTGGGCGCATCCAAGGCCCTCACCGTGGATGGCAAGGACACGCTGGTCAGTGAGTTCCTGTTTCCGGCGCTGCAGGCCGGCGCCATCTACGAAGAGCAGTACCCCTTGGCCACCGCCCTGGGCCGGCCCCTCATCGCCCGGTGCCTGGTGGAGGCCGCCCGGGCCGAGGGCGCTTATGCCGTGGCCCACGGCTGCACCGGCAAGGGCAACGACCAGGTGCGGCTGGATGTGGGGGTGACCGCCCTGGCCCCCGAACTGAAGGTCATCGCTCCAGTGCGGGACTGGGGCATGAGCCGCCAGCAGGAGATTGAGTACGCCCAGGCCCGGAAGCTGCCCATCAACATCAAGGGCAGCCGCTTCTCCGTGGATGAGAACCTGTGGGGCCGCAGCGTGGAGGCCGGCGAGCTGGAGGACCCCTGGCAGGAGCCGCCCGAGGAGGCCTACGCCTGGACCAAGCCACTGTCCGCCACGCCCGACGACCCCGCCTACCTGGAGATCCACTTTGATCAGGGCATCCCCACCGCCGTGGATGGCGAAAGCATGCCCGGCGCGGCCCTGGTGCGGCACCTCAACTCCCTGGCGGGCGCCCACGGTGTGGGCCGGGTTGACCACGTGGAGAACCGGCTGGTGGGCATCAAGTCCCGGGAGGTGTACGAGGCCCCCGGGGCGGTGGTGCTCCATGCGGCCCACAAGGCCCTGGAGACTCTGACCCTGAGCAAGGACCAGGCCCGCACCAAGGCCCGTGTCGCCCAGGAGTACGCCGACATGGTCTACAACGGGCTGTGGTACAGCCACCACCGCCACGACCTGGACGCTTACGTCCGCAGCACCCAGCGCTACGTCACCGGCGACGTGCGGGTCAGGCTGCACAAGGGCAACTGCGTGGTGGTGGGCCGCAGCTCGCCCAACGGCTTGTACCAGCATGGCCTGGCCACCTACGAGCAGGGAGACCAGTTCGACCACTCCGCCGCGGTGGGATTCATCTCCATCTATGGTCTTCCGGTGCGCACCCAGAACCAGATTCAGAGCTAGGGAAAGCTGGTTGCCTTGGCAGTGCAGGTAAGGGTAGCCAGGGCTGAGGATCTGCCCGGCATTGTCGCCCTGCTGACCCCCGTGGAGGGGGACCAGGAGCGGTTGCGGGCGGACCAGTTTGTGGTGGCTGAGGCTGATGGCGGCGGCATTGTCGGCTGCGGGCGGCTGAAGCCCTACCGAGGGTGTGTGGAGCTGGCCAGCCTCGCCATCGCTGAGGAGTGGCGGGGGCAGGGGGTCGGGCGGGATATCGTGGCCCGCCTGCTGGCGGGCCACCAGGGCTGGGTGTACCTGATATGCGAGGACAACCGGCTGGACTTCTTTAGCCAGTTCGGGTTTGCGGTGATGCCGGAGCGCCAGCTGCCGGCGGGGTTGCGCCCCAAGTGGGAGCACTACGTTGGGCTGGTGGACCACCTGAACCTGATGCGGCGGGAGTGAAGGTGCCTGGGAAATGCCGGCGACTTTGCGGCCAGGTTTGGGGGTTGGTACAGTGTTGATTGAGTACGTGCGCGCCGCCATGCGCCAGGCAGCCTATGAGATACTTGCGGATGGAACTTTCTACGGCGAAATCCCCGGCTTTCAGGGCGTGTACTCCAATGCGGAATCCCTGGAGGCCTGCCGGGAACAACTCCTGGAGGTGCTGGAGGGCTGGCTAATCTAGGGACTTCAGTTGGGCCATCAACTTCCGGTGGTTGAAGGCATAGACCTCTTGGCTAGAGAGGCAACCGGGTAGTGCCGGCTTTCGGGCCCATCAGCAGGTCCGACCTGGTACGCTTCCTGGGAGAGATCGGCTTTGCAGGGCCCTTCACCAGGGGCAGGCACCAATACATGGTCAAGGGTCGGTAAAGCTGACTATCCCCAACCCCCACGGCAGCGACATCAGCCGGGAACTGCTGGCCAGAATCCTGCAGCAGGCTGGCGTGAGCCGGGATGAGTGGGAAAGGTTTTAGGAAACTGGTTGGCGCGATTGGCCTCGGTGGAAAGGTGAGGAAAGGCTCATTGGCTAACACGGCACTGGTTGACCGGGTGCTGGCGGGCCTCATGGAGTACGGGCCGGAGAAGGTCATCCTGTTCGGCTCCTACGCCAGGGGCGACGCCGACGAGTTCAGCGATATTGATCTGATCGTTATCAAGAATACGGACCAGCGGTTCTTCCAGCGCCTGGCCGAGGTGGATGCCTTCATGCCGCGCGATGTGAAAGCCGACGTTTTTGTGTACACTCCACGGGAGTTCCAGACGATGATCGAGTCGGGCAACCCATTCATCGAGCAGGCACTCAAGGACGGCATAGTCCTGTATGAAAACACCGCTGCCAACGGCTAGGCGCTGGCTGGCCCAGGCGATAAACACCCTAGACATGACGCTCTCTCTTTTCGACTCAGGGTTTTGGGCGGGAACCTGCTTTCAGTCTGAGCAGACGGCACAGTTGGCGTTGAAAGCGTATTTGTTCTGGCGGGGTCGGCGTTTTGTAAACATCCATTCCATTCATGCTTTGGTCCAAGAATGTGGCAAGGAGGACCAGGAGTTCGTGAAGTTGCAGGCGTATGGGCCAACTCTGGACCGCTACTATTTATCCACTCGCTACCCGGACGTCCTGCCCGAGCCGGCCATCCCCTTTGAATCGTTCAGCCAGAGAGACGCCAGCGAGGCTCTGAAGTACGCCACGGAAATAGTACAATTGGTCAGAGCCAGAATCCCCACCCAGTAGACCGGAGGCCATATGCCCCTAGCCAGTCGCATGAACAACCTGGGCACCGAGACCGCCTTTGAAGTGCTGGCCAAGGCCCGGGCCCTGGAAGCCCAGGGAAAGAACATCGTCCACCTGGAGATCGGCGAGCCCGACTTCGATACCCCCCGGCACATCGTGGAGGCGGGGATGAACGCCCTGCGGGACGGCTTCACCCACTACGGCCCCACGCCGGGACTGCCGGAGCTGCGGGAGGCCATTGCCCGCAACAGCCGGGAGGTCCGGGGCATCGACACCGACCCGGCCCACGTGGTGGTCACCCCGGGGGCCAAACCCATCATGTTCTACGTCATCCTGGCCCTGGCCGAGCCGGGGGTGGAGGTCATCTACCCCAACCCCGGCTTTCCCATCTACGAGTCCATGATACGCTTCTCCGGCGGCACCGCCGTGCCCATGCAGCTCCTGGAGGAGACGGCCTACCACCCCGACCTGGACGACCTGGCCCGCAAGATTACTTCCCGGACGCGCCTGCTTATCCTCAACTCGCCCGAGAACCCCTGCGGCTCGGTGCTTACCCGGGAGGAGCTGGAGACCATCGCCGGGCTGGTGCGCCGGTGGCCCAACCTCTACGTGATGTCCGACGAGATTTACAAGGACATCCTCTACACCGGCGAGCACTACAGCATCGCCGCCTTCCCCGGCCTGGCCGACCGCACCATCATCCTGGACGGGTTCTCCAAGAGCTACGCCATGACCGGCTGGCGGCTGGGGTACGGCATCATGCCCCAGGAGCTGGTGCCACACATCGTGCGGCTGGCGGTGAACAGCGTATCCTGCGCCGCCACCTTCAGCCAGAAGGCGGCCGTCGCCGCCCTGGACGGCCCCCAGGACGAGGTGCAGGCCATGGCCGCCGAGTTCGCCCAGCGCCGCCGTCTCATTACCGATGGCCTGCGCAGCATCCCCGGCGTCCGCTGTCCTGAGCCGGAGGGCGCCTTCTACGCCTTCCCCAGCATCCAGGAAACTGGCCTGACCAGCCGTCAGTTTGAGGACCGGGCGCTGTCCGAGGCTGGCGTGGCCCTGCTCTCCGGGGCCGCCTTTGGGGTGCATGGCGAAGGGTACGTGCGGCTCTCCTACGCCAACTCCCAGGAGAACATCCGCAAGGCAATCCAGAGGCTGGACAAGTTCGTCCGCAGCGTGGCGTAGCGGCCCTTGCGCCCACGATGTTCAAGACAAGTCAACAAGGTCCCAAGGAGGGCAGTGATTCGGGTAGGGCTTCGTCATTCCGGCGCAAGCCGGGATCCATTCGTACAACCAAACCACGCCTGTATCTAGACACCGGCCTTCGCCGGTGTGACGGATGGGGTCTCCATTCCCTCTTACAACAAACTGAACCACTACCCCAAGGAGGTCCCTCATGGCTGAATGCCGGGTGATCCACCCCGACGCCCTGGAGGTGGAGGTGCGCTCCGGCAGCATGACCCGCCTGGCCGGCGTGTCCCAAGGGCTGGTGGGGTCCACGGGCATCCACCTGGCCATCGCCACGATCCCGCCGGGCTGCTCCTCCAGCCCCCACTACCACGTCAACTGCGAGTCGGCCATCTACGTGGCCAGGGGCCGTGGCCGGTTTCTCACCGGGCGTGACCTGGAGCGATCGCTGCCTATTGCAGCCGGTGATTTCATCTACGTGCCGCCCGACGCCGTCCACCAGCCGGTGAACGACAGCCCCACGGAACCCCTGGAGCTGATCGTGGCCCGCAACACCCCGGTGGAGGTGGTGGTGGAGGTCCTGGTGGCCGGCCGCCCTCCACGGGCCGGCCAGTAGGGGGGATCCATGGACTTGGGCTTGAGCGAAGTCCAGCAGATGTTGCGGGCCAGCGCCCGGGAGTTTCTGGCGCGGGAGTGTCCCATCACCCTGGTGCGGGCCATGGAGGATGACCCTCAGGGTTATCCCGACGCGCTGTGGCGGCAGATTGTGGGCCTGGGCTGGACCGGCCTGGCCTTTCCCGAGCAGTATGGCGGCGCCGGCGGCAGCTTTCTGGACCTGGCGGTGCTGCTGGAGGAGTTGGGCCGCGCCCTCACGCCGGGGCCGTTCTTCTCCACCGTGGTCCTGGGCGGACTCACCGTGCTGGACGCCGGCACCGAGGCGCAAAAGCGCGACCTGTTGCCCCGTCTCTGCGCGGGGCAGCTTCGGATGACCCTGGCCTTCACCGAGGCCTCGGCGTCTTTCGAGCCTGAAGGTGTGGAGACCTCCGCCGTCCGCGTGGGCGGAGCCTACCAGCTTAACGGCGCCAAGCTGTTCGTCCCCGACGCCCAGTCCGCCGATCTGTTGCTGGTAGCCGCTCGCAATGCGCCGTCTGCGGACCAACCGGGGGCCATCACCCTGTTTCTGGTGCCGGCCCGCAGCCAGGGGATCACCATCAACCGCCTTAACAGCATCGGCGCCGACCGGCAGTTTGAAGTGGCGTTGCACCGGGTCAGCGTACCCGCCAGTGCCGCGCTGGGCCACGCCGGCGGAGGCTGGCCGGTGGTCCAGCGGGCGCTGCAACGGGCCATTGCCGCCCACTGCGTGACTATGGTGGGAGGCGCTCAGGCGGTGCTGGACCTCACCGTGGACTACGTGAAACAGCGGGTCCAGTTTGGGCGCCCGGTGGGGACCTTTCAGGCCGTACAGCACCACTGCGCCGACATGGCCACCGACTTGGAAGGCGCCCGCCACGTCGCTTATCAGGCGGCATGGCGAGTGTCGGAAGGACTCCCCGCCCAACGAGAAGTAGCCCTGTCCAAGGCCTGGGTCAGCGGAGCCTGCCCAAGGATATGCGCCACCGCCCACCAGTGCCACGGGGCCATCGGCTTCACCCGGGAGCACAACCTTCAGCTTTACACCCGCCGGGCCAAGGTGCAGGAGCTGAGCTACGGCGACGCGTACTCCCACCGGGAGGCGGTCATGCGGGCCTGGGAGGAAGCCTCGGCGGCTCCGCGGTAGCCCGCCTTTCTCACGCAGGCCGTTCCTGGTATACTCAGCCTCCGTAACCTGCAACGCCGTGGCAGGTCCAAGCCCGGCGCCGGGCCCGGCGTTGAGATGGAGGCAAGGCCCTCATGACCACCAAACAATGCGTCTTCTGCAACATGGCTAAAGACCCGGTGCATCCCTCCCCCATCTACCGGGATGAGCGAGTCTTTGTGGTGCGGGACATCAACCCCAAGGCCCCGGTCCACCTGCTGGTGGTCCCCAACCAGCACCTGAACTCTCTGGCCTACGTCGGCCCCGGCCAGGTGCCCATCATGGGCCACCTCTTTGTGGTGGCCGAAGAGATGGCCCGGCGGGAGGGCGTTACCCTCAGCGGATTTCGCCTGACGCTGAACCAGGGTCAGGACTCGGGCCAGGAGCTTGACCATCTCCACATGCACCTGATGGCCGGGCGCAAGCTGCGGGCCATGGGCTAGGCGTGCCCGCCCCGGCGGACCCGCTGCTGCCGCGGCTCCAGGCCCGGCTGGCCGTCCTGCCCGCCGGTCTGCAGGCCCACGTTCATCGGGTCAAAGACCTGGCCCAGGAGCTGGCCTGCCGCCACGGCGTGGACCCCCGGCAGGCCGCCCTGGGCGCCCTGGCCCACGACGTGGCCCGCGCCATGCCCGGCGGGGAGTTGCTGCGACGGGCGGCGGCCTTGGAGTTGCCCATGGGCTTGGTGGAGCGGCAGGCGCCGGTGCTGCTCCACGGCCCGGTGGGGGCCGAGCTGCTCCGCTTGGAGGACGGCCTGGATTCCCCCACCCTCTACTGGACGGTCTACTGGCACACCACCGGCCACGCCGGCCTGGACCCGCTGGGCCAGGTGGTCTTCCTGGCCGACAAGCTGGACCCCCAGAAAATTGGGCGCTATCCTTACCTGCCGCTGCTTCGCCGGATCGCCATGGAAGACCTGGACCGGGCCATGCTGGAATTTCTAAGCCGGGAGCTGGTCTCTCTTACCCGCCAAGGTCAGCTGGTGCACCCGGCCATGGTGGAGGCCCGCAACGGCCTGCTGGCGCGGCAACCCCAGACCGCCCCGGTAGAATCCCAGGAGGAAACGGATGGACATCGCCGTTAGCTCGGAAGCCCTGGCCCATATCCAGAAGAAAGGCGGGCGCGCCGTGGTGGACCTGATCTGGTGCAGCTCTTGAACCGGCGCCAGTCCTGAGGTATCGGTGGATACCTACGTGGGACGCCGCAACACCTCTCGCTACCAGGTGGTGCGGCAGGAGGGTCTGGAGCTGTTAGTGGCCCCCGAGCTGGCCAGCCGGGCCCGCCGCCTGGACATCGGCCTGGGGCGGTTCTTGTTCTGGCGCCGCCTGGAGGCCCAGGTGGAGATACCCGGCGGCGTGGCCGCCCTGGAACGACGGTAGCGGGCCGCCTTCCCGTCGCGTATTTCCGGCCTTTGGGTCAGCTAAAAGACGTTCTCGTAGGGCTCCTCCACCTCCGGTGCGCCCAGGCGAAGCTCCATGATGACCAGGTCGTGCCTGCCGCCGCAGTAGTCCTTCACGTGCCCCGGCAGCGCCGCGATGGGCACGAATCCCAGCACCTGGGCGGTGTGCTTCGCCGCTTCCTCGGTATCCGCCACCACCTCAAACATCAGCTTCTCCACGCCCTGGTCCCGCGCCACCTCAACCAGCTTGTGCAGCAGCCCGCGGCCCACCCCGCGGTTGCGGTAGGCCGGGTCCACCACCACCCGCACTTCGCCGATGTGCCGCCGGGCGCCGGCCCGCCGGTGGTGCAGCGTGCCGTCGGCCACAATCTTGTTGTCCATGATGGCCAGCAGGGGCAGCGCGCGGCTGTAGTCCAGAGACTCGGCCCACCGGTGGATCACCTGGGGCGAGGTCACGTCTTCCTTCAGGTAGAACCGGTCCTCCTGGGGTATGCGCCGGAAGAAGTCCAACAAGGCCTTCTCGTCGCCGGGCACCATGGGCCGGATGGTGATCTGCTGGCTGTCTTCGGTCAGGTAAACTGTGGGGTATCCGGGTATGGGATATATAACCGTAGTCATCTCGCCGCACCTCCAAGTTGCCTGGCCGGGAGAGTACCCCTCGGCCCAATGTAACCATGCTAAGGCAGGGGGGTGAACCCCGCGTGAAAACCGGCGGGGCGGGCGTGAAGGAGGTGTGAAGAGGGGAGCTACACCCCCAGGTACTCCGCCGCGGCGTCCAGCAGCTTCTGCACCGTTTGGGGCTGGTCGGCCTCACAGTAGATGCGCAGCAGCGGCTCGGTGCCGGAGAACCGGGCGGCCAGCCACGCCTTGTCCAGGATCAGGCGGCGGCCGTCAATGCGGTCCCACTGGCGTATGGGCATCCCCGCCAGGTCGGTCCACCGGTTGCTGTTGAGACGTTCGAGGATTCGTGCCCGGTCCGCGGGGTCGAAGGTCACGTCCCGGCGGTGGTAGTAGTGGGGGCCCACCTGATCGAAGAGGTGCCGCACCAGCGCCGCGGGGGACTTGCCGGTGCGGGCCATGAACTCCAAAAGGTAGAGGGCGCTGAGGATGCCGTCCCGCTCCGGGATGTGGCCCCGGAAGGCGAACCCGCCACTCTCCTCGCCGCCCATCAGTGCGTCCACCTCGGCGAACTTGGGGCCGATGTGCTTGAACCCCACCGGCATCTCGTGCACCGCCACGCCAAACTTCTCCCCCAGCTGGTTCAGCATGCTGGAGGAGGTGACCCCCTTCACCAGGGCGCCCCGCTCCCCCTTCTGCTCCAGCAGGTAGAGGGCCAGCAGCGAGAACACCTGCAGAGTGGTGATGAAGGCGCCGGTCTCGTCCAGCAGGCCCACGCGGTCGGCGTCGCCGTCCAGGGCCAGCCCCACGGAGGCTTGGGCCAGGGGCACGCAGCGGGCCAGCTCGGTCAGGTTGTGGGCGATGGGCTCGGGCTGCTCCATGCCGGGAAAGGCCGGGTTGCGGATGCCGTGGAGCTCTTCCACCGTGGTGCGTCCGCCGGAGATGAGGGTGGGGATGTACCCGGCGCCCGCGCCGTACATGGCGTCCACCATGACCTTGAGCCCGGCGTTCTGGATGGCGGGCAGGTGCACCAGCGACCCGATGCGCGCCAGGTAGGGCGGCGCCGGGTCAAACTCCTCCACCAACCCTTTAGCGCGCGCCTTGGCCAGGGTGGTGATGCGAGGTCGGCGCACCGCCTGAATGCACGCCTCCAGCCGGTCGGTGATCTCCTGGGTGGCGCTGCCGCCGTACTCCGGCTTGAACTTGAAGCCGTTGTAGCTGGCGGCGTTGTGGCTGGCGGTGATGATGGCGGCGGCGCCGGCATGGCGGTGCAGCACGCTGAAGCTGATGACCGGAGTGGGCGCGGCCTTGTCCGCCAGGAGCACGTGCAGGCCGTTGGCCGCCGCCACCTGGGCGACGGTCTCGGCGAACTCGCGGGAGAGGAAGCGGGTGTCGTACCCCACCACCAGCCCCTGGCCGGCGGTGCCGCGTTCCTTGAGGTAGTCCGACAGTCCCTGGGCGCAGCGGGCCACGTTAGCGAAAGTGAAGTCTCTGGCAATGATGGCCCGCCAGCCGTCGGTGCCGAACTTAATCTGTGCTGGCATGGCATCCTCCGCGGGACGTGACGTACCGACAACGCCCCAGACAAGCTAACCCGGCCCGCTCCGGCGTGGCGCGGACGGGGGTTATCTACAATTATCAGCCCCGTCAGTCCCAGAGGGAAGGGAAGAGTGCGAAGCAGGGGCGGAGCTAGCTCCGCCCCTGCTTCGCCGGTTCTTGGTTCTTCCCTGGGCTGATTATGCCCGGCTGTTGGCCCTGGCGGGGGCCAGCCCGGCCTCCTTGCGCAGGAGGTCCGCCTTGTCGGTGCGCTCCCAGGGCAGGTCCAGGTCGTCGCGGCCGAAGTGGCCGTAGGCCGCCACCTGCTTGTAGATGGGCCGGCGCAGGTCCAGGTCGTGGATGATGGCGGCGGGCCGCAGGTCGAAGTGCTTGGCGATGAGTTTCTCGATGACCTCGTTGTCCACGTGGTTGGTATTAAAAGTCTCCACGCTGACGGAGATGGGGTGGGCCATGCCGATGGCGTAGGAGACGATGACCTCCACGCGGTCGGCCAGGCCGGCTGCTACCAGGTTCTTGGCCACGTAGCGGGCGGCGTAGGCCCCCGAGCGGTCCACCTTGGTGGGGTCCTTGCCGGAGAAGGCGCCGCCGCCGTGGCGGGCGATGCCGCCGTAGCTGTCCACCAGAATCTTGCGCCCCGTCAGTCCGGTGTCCCCCGCCGGGCCGCCGATGACGAACCGCCCGCTGGGGTTGATGTAGTACCGGGTCTGTGCGTCCAGGTACTTGGCGGGGATGACCTTCTGGATCACCTCCCGCTTGATGTCCTGGGCGATCTTCTCCTGGGTCACCTCCGGCTCGTGCTGGGCGCTGACCACCACAGTATGCACCCGGTGGGGCACCCCGTAGCGGTACTCCACGGTGACCTGGGACTTGCCGTCGGGGCGCAGGTAAGGGAGGATGCCCTCCTTGCGGACCTGGGCCAGCTTTTGCACCAGCTTGTGGGACAGGGTGACGGTCAGAGGCATCAGCTCCGGGGTCTCGTTGCAGGCAAAGCCCACCATCATGCCCTGGTCGCCGGCGCCCGTGGAGTCCAACTCCTCCTCTCTGGTGCGGGCGTGCGGCGCGCGCACCTCCAGCGCCTTGCTCACTCCGGCGCTGATGTCGGCGGACTGCTCCTGGATGGACACCGCCACGCCGCAGCTCTTGGCGTCGATGCCGTAGTCCGCTTTGGTGTAACCCGCCACGCGCAGGGTGTCGCGCACGATGCCCGCCACGTCCACGTAGGAGTTGGTGGAGATTTCGCCCATGACCACCACCAGGCCGTTGGTGACGCAGCATTCGCAGGCCACCCGCCCCATGGGGTCGTTGCGCATCACGGTGTCCAGCACCGCGTCGGAGATCTGGTCGCACAGCTTGTCGGGGTGACCTTCCGTCACCGACTCCGAGGTCAGCAGATAGCTTGGGGATTCCAGAAACAGCAGTCCCATTTTGTCAAATCCTTCTCCCGTGTAGATTGGGTACTAACCAGCCTTGCATTCAGCCCTAAACCGCTCGTGGTGAGTTTGTCGAACCACTCGCCTATGCCCTTCGACAAGCTCAGGGTGAGCGGGTGGAGAAGCCAGTTTAGCAGTCAAGGCAAGGCGACTTACGTCCCTTCCTCCCAGCTTTCCTGGTACCGCTTCTGGGCTGGGGTGAGCCCGTCAATGTGGATGCCCATGGACAGGAGCTTGAGCCGGCCCACCTCGGCGTCGGTCTCCTTGGGGACCGGGTAGACACCCGGTTTCAGCTTGCCCCGGTTCTTCACCAGGTACTCCACGCTGAGGGCCTGGTTGGCGAAGCTCATGTCCATCACCGCGGAGGGGTGGCCCTCGGCGGCGGCCAGGTTAATGAGGCGGCCTTCGCCCAGCAGGTACAGCTTGCGACCGTCCCTGGTCTGGTACTCCTCCACAAAGGGGCGCAACGTGCGGTGGCCGGTGGACATGGCCTCCAGGGCGGGAATGTCAATCTCCACGTTGAAGTGTCCGCTATTGGCCAGGATGGCCCCGCTGGGCATCACCGCCAGGTGCTCCGGTCCAATCGTGTGCAGGCCGCCGGTGACGGTGATGAACACTTCCCCGGTGCGGGCCGCCTCCAGCCCGGACATGACCTGGAAGCCATCCATCACCGCCTCCAGGGCGCGAATGGGGTTGATCTCGGTGACGATGACCAGGGCGCCCAGGCCGCGGGCGCGGGAGGCCACGCCCCGGCCGCACCAGCCATAGCCGCACACCACCACGCGGCGGCCGGCCCACAGGATGTTGGTGGC
>JBGPJN010000065.1:0-12619 GCA_041485445.1 Dehalococcoidia bacterium | reverse complement strand
GCGCTTCGGCTCAGAATGACAGTTTCGTACATATGGAATGCTCTCCAGACTTTGAGAGTCTGACTAGCATCAGGAATCTTACCAAGGGGGAGATAGAGAGGAGGTGGTCCCCCTCTACAGTGGGGCAACCGCTAGGCTAACCGGCGCCAGGCCACTCAGTAGTACACGGAGTTGCCTGAGCCACCGGTGGCGGCAATCAGCTCCCCGCTGATGGCCCAGGCCTTGTCAGAGGACAGGAAGGTGGCCAGGAAGGCGATCTCCGACGAGTCCACCATGCGGCAGATGGCGTTGCCCCGGGGCGAGCCGGGAGCAAAGTCGCGGCGCTCCGCTTCCTCGGGGGAGACACCCAACTGGGCCGCCCGGGCCGCCAGCAGGCCGGGGGTCCGCTCGGTGCGGGTGGTTCCCGGGTGGATGCAGTTTACCGTGATGCCGTAACGCCCCACCTGCACCGCCAGGGTCTTGGTCAGGTGCACCAGGGAGGCGTTGCGCGCCCCGCCGCTCAGGTTGCCCGCATTGCGGGCGTTGGTGCCGCTGATGTTGATGATGCGGCCCCAGCCCTGCTTCTTGAGGTAGGGGATGGCGGCCCGGGAGCAGCGCAGAGCCCCCACGTACTTAACGTCGAAATCGTGGATTAGCTCGTCCTCGTCAACGGTCTCAATGGGGCCCACGGCGCTGGGCGACCCGCCGGGCAGCGAGGCGCTGTTGACCAGGATGTGCAAACCACCCAGTCGTTCCGCCGCCTCAGCCATCACGCGGTTCACCTGGTCCCGCTGGGTCACGTCCAGCTGCATGGGGATCACCCGTTGCCCCGTCTCGTCCTCAATCTCCCGGGCCGAAGCCTCGAGTTGGTCCAGAGTGCGGGACGCGATGACCACATCCGCGCCTTCCCGGGCCAGCTCCCGGGCGATGCTCTTGCCGATGCCCCGGCCGCCGCCGGCCACCAAGGCTTTCTTGCCTTGAAGTCCAAAGTCCATAGTGGCGCCTCCTCTGCGATAAGCTGCTGCCAGCGATTCCTTGGGCAAGCTTTTTTAATGAGGTGTCAGATGGGAGCAGGTGGTGCCGAGGGAGGGACTCGAACCCACACACCGGTGAAGGTAGCGGATTTTAAGTCCGCCGCGTCTACCATTTCGCCACCCCGGCTGGTGCGCACCGGTTTCCCGGCGCTGAGGCTAGAACGCTGCTGCTCCAGGCAATGACCGTAGTCTCCCCGCGCCCAGACCAGCAACGAATGCGGACGCCACACTGGGGGAACAATCTGGCGCTGGGCGTCTCCCTGCGAGGGGGATGGTTATTGGAGGCGACGGGCGGAATCGAACCGCCGAATAGAGGTTTTGCAGACCTCTGCCTTAACCACTTGGCTACGTCGCCCCGGTCCATACGCTGCGGCCGAGCTGGTGCCGAGGGCGGGACTTGAACCCACACGGACTTACGCCCACGGCCCCCTCAAGACCGCGTGTCTACCAATTCCACCACCTCGGCTGGTCATGCGGCCAGTATTATACCACGGCCCAGGGCCAGCCACACCCGGTCCAGCCTGGCCGCCGGCGCATCTGAATTCTCCCCGCATGCAGGCGCAGACCGGAGCCTGGCCTGAGCATCGCCGAAGGGCGTCTGCCCTTCGGTTGAAGAGCGTCCAGGGCGCATCCCGACACAGTCGGGACGCCCCCGCAGGCAGGCCGACAATGAAACGCCCCGCCGGGCGGCCGGGGCTGCTCAGGCCCGCAGGTACCGCTGGCGCAGCTTCTCAAACAGCTTCTGGGTGAGGGCGGCGTCACCTCCGGCCCGGTGCTTCAGCGTATTGTCCATGCCCACACTCATCTCCTGGCAGGCCAGGCCCAGGTTGCTCCGCAGCCCCGAGACCCGAAGGTCCAACATGGCAAGCGCCCAGTCCAGATGCCGCTCGTCCGGTTTGGGGAAATATCCCAGCTTCATGCCCTTGAACAATGCCATGGTGTCGCGGAATCGCTCCAGTGGGTAGGCGCCCTGGTGTCCGTGCTCGCCGGCCAGCCGGTCAAGCACCGGGCCGTCGTACCGCAGGCAGTTGTGGCCCACCAGGGGCAGGCTGCCCACCGTCTCCGCCAACCAGCGCCAGGCTTCCGCGGGCGTAATGCCCCCCGCTGGGCGATCATCTGGTCGGTGATGCCGGTGATGCCTACTACCCCTTCCGGAACCGGGACCCCGGGGCGCACCAGGACCGACGATGCGCGAATTGCTCCGTCCCGGTGGGTGACCACTCCGATCTCAATGACCTGGCAAGCGGAAGGGTCCAGCCCGGTGGTCTCCAGGTCAATGGCCGCGTAGTTGGCCGGGAAGTGCCGTTGGACCCATTCCGGTTGGGCTGAACGAACTTTCAGAATTTCGCCCTTTCCGTGTCGCGTCTAAGCCCGGGCCGGCGGTGTTGGCTGCCTTGAGGGACCGGCCGGGGCCGCCCCCAAACCGGCATAGAGCTGGTCGGTGCGGGCCGCCATGACAAAGTCGTTGCGGTGCAGATTGCGAATCTTGTGGGTCCACCAGGCCACCGTCACCCGGCCCCACTCGGTGACCAGCCGCGGGTGGTGCCCCTGCTCCTCGGCCAGGTCGCCCACCGCGTTGGTGAAGGCCAGAGCCTGCCTGAAGCTGCGGAACCGGAACACCCGGCTCAGCTTGGGGATGCCGTCTTCGGCAATGCACTCCCAATCCGGCACCTGGGCGTGAAGCGCGGCGGCCTCCAGCTCGGTGACGTGGGGGGAATCGGCGCGGCAGGCCGCGCATTGCTCTTGGGCCAGCTCAACCATGGTCACCCGTCCGGGAAGCGGCCCTGGGGCCGCCGTTCCTTGATGATCTTATTCTAGCACGGGGCCAAAACCACGCTGCCCTGCCACCATTCCCGCCCAAAGGCAGGGTTATAATATCCGGGAGAAGCAGTGCTGGGGAGTGCGGTGGAGCACTCCAGTCCGTCGCGAGGCGAGCCTATTTAATGCCGCCGTTTGGGGGAACCGAGGAGTTCAGCCTGGTCCGGGACTTCGCCATCATTATGGCGATGGCCGGGCTGGTGGTAGTGCTGTTTAACAAACTGAAGCAGCCCGCCGTGCTGGGATACCTGTTGGTAGGTCTGCTAATTGGCCCCTTCATTATTCCTGGGCTGACTCTAACCAACCCGGAGAACACCCGTCTGCTGGCCGACTTGGGGTTGGTGCTGCTGCTGTTCGCCCTGGGACTGGAGTTAGGGTGGCGCCGCATCCGCCAGGTGGGATTCTCGGTGCTGGTCATCGGCGCCGTGGAGATCCTGGTGATGATATCTCTTGGCTACGGGGTAGGCCGGGCGTTGGGTTGGACGCCGCTGGAGGCCATCTTCCTCGGCTCCGCCCTGTCCATCAGCAGTTCGGCCATTCTGGTCAAGGTCCTGCGGGACAGTGGACGGCTAGCCACCAGGGCGGGCCGGATCATTGTGGGAATCCTGGTGGTTGAGGACTTTGTCGCGGTGCTGCTGTTGGCGGTGCTGTCCGGGTTGGCTTCCACCAACACCGCTAATCTGCGGGACGTTGGCGAGCTGGCGGGCAAACTGGGGATCTTTGGCGCCTCCTCCCTGGTGTTGGGTGGAATCTTCGTGCCGCGGATCATCAAGTTTGTGTCCCAGTTCCACTCCCGGGAGACGCTGCTGCTTTCCAGCCTGGCCCTTTGCTTCACCCTGGCCCTGATTGGGCAATCCCTGGGCATTTCCGCGGCGGCCGGAGCTTTCTTGATCGGCGCCGTGGTGGGCGATACGGAGGAGTCTGGGCAGATCACCCAGCTGATTGAGCCCATCCGGGACATGTTCGGGGCCTTGTTCTTCGTGTCCATCGGTATGCTGATCGACTTCCGGGTGATCGGCCAGTACCTGGTCCCCACACTAATTGTCTCCGCAGTCTTCGTGTTGGGGAAGATCCTGGGCAACACCGCCAGCGCCTTTATCACCGGGCAGCCCGGCCGGGTGCCGCTTCAGGTGGGCACCGGCATGCCTCAGATTGGTGAGTTCTCCCTGGCCATGATGAAAGTGGGAGTGGAGCACCAGGCCATCGGGGCCTTCTCCTACCAGGTCATCGCTGGGGTGGCGGGCCTGACCGCCGTGGTCTATCCGTACATCGCCCGCTCGCCGGACTGGATGGCTGGCGTCTTTCGCCGCCTGTCGCCCCCAATACTGCAGCGTTCCACCGCCACAGCCTCCCTCGCGCTCCAGAGCCTGAGCGGCGGCCTCTCCGCGGAGCGAGACCTGGTCACCTCACCCTTAGTCGGAAGCGAACGCCTGGCGGGCTTGGGCGGCCGTCTGGGCAGCGGCATTGTCCCTGGCTTGAGCATTGACCGGGAGTTTGGCGGGCGGATCCGCCGGCTGACCATCCCCGTCATCATCAACCTGGCGATCATCGTGGTGCTGCTGTCCACCGGGGCGTTCGCCGCCCAGTTTGCCCAGGAGATTGGCGCGGCGCTGGGCATCACCCGCGGCATCCTGGGAAATATCATTGGCATCGCCACCTTGCTGCTGTGCGTCCCCTCGGTGGTGGCGTTGTGGCGCGGCCTGCGTCACCTATCCGATGCCGCCACTTCCTACCTGCTGTTGCGCCGGGGCGCACCCACCGGCTGGGGACAGGACCGGTTGCGCCACATTATTCGCGACGCGGTGTCCACGGGCCTGATTCTGCTCATCAGCATTGCGTCCATTCCCTTGATTCTTGAGTTGCTGGCCCTGGATGAGCTGGCCGCTCCCTTGCCGCTGGTGGTCCTGGCAGTGCTGGTGTTTGTGGCCATCCGCACCCTCACCCACCTGCATGGTCAGTTGGTCACCGCAGTGAGCCGCACCTTCCTGGGCGACGCCGATGGCGCCGCGGAGCGGCGGGCGTTGGGCCAAGAGGCCACGCCAGACGCCCATGGGAACGGCGTCCAGCCGGGGCTGGGACCGCTGGCCGGTGGTGCGCCGGCGCCGGGGAGCCCTGGCGCGGCGGCCGCACCGGCACTCACCGCGGAGCAGGCCGGCCGCATCGCCCTGGCGGCGGCCAGCGAAGACCGCACGCTGTACCAGCGGCGTCTGCGCAGCCACGAGCTGACCTGGGAGATACAAGAGATCATTGAGGCCCAGGGCTGCTACCGGGTCACCCTGGCGTTCCGAGAGGCGGGGGCAGACCCGGAAAATGCCGGAGAAGAGGAGCTGTACCTGGACCCCCTGGGCATGGTGAGGGTGCGCCAGGTTTTGAAGTGGCCGGCGCCGGCCCCTCGCCGGGGGTTGCTCCGGTAGTCCCAGGGCGTGTGACCCACATCTGGCGCATGCCTGGGCACGGTGGTACACTGGCTCGTCTCATCGATTACCGGGCACCGATCACCGGGTTTCACCGCAGGAGAGGACCGCACAATCCAGGGGGCATCGCACGCAGGAGGGCGGTCATGCCGTTCCAGGCTTACCACATGACCACGGCAGGAGAGCTCCGCCGAAATCTGACTCAGGAGCAGGTCCAAGCGGCGTTTGCCGCCCAGGAGGGTCTGCTCTGGGTGGACATTAGCGACACCGGCCCCGACGACGGCGTGTTCCTGGAGCAGTGCTTTCACTTCCATCCCTTGACCATCGAAGCCTGCCTGGAGACTCGAGTGTACCCGGCCAAGGTGGACGACTACGGGGAGCACTTCTTTCTCATCCTCCACGCCATCAACTACACGGTTGACTCCGACCTGGTGGAGATTACCGAGCTGGACTTGTTTGTGGGGGAGCACTTTGTGGTCAGCAACCACAACTACCAGCTCAAGAGTGTGGACCAGGTTCTCCGCCAGCTGGATGAAGGCAACAGCCGGGTGATGCGCCGGGGCGCCGAGTTTCTGGCCCATGCCTTGATTGATGCGCTGGTGGAGAATCTCGTCCCGCCCCTGAACCAGCTGGGCGACCGTGCGGACGAGATCGAAGAGGAGATCTTCCGAAGCACCGACCAGTCCATACTTGAAACGCTGCTGGAGCTCAAACGCTCCAGCCTGCGCCTCCGCCGGCTGACCATCCCCCAGGTGGAAGTGCTGAAGCAGTTGACTCACAAACAATTTGACAACATCAGCCCCGAAGCCGAGGTGTTCTACCAGGACGTCCACGATCGGATGACCCGGATCATGGGCACCATTGAAAACCTGATGGACCGCATTGAAACCATTCTCACCATTTACCTCTCCGCGGTGGTAATCCAGCAGAATGAGAGCATGCGCACGCTGTCACGCATGTCCACCATTTTTCTGCCACTCACTCTGCTGGCCAGCATCTACGGCATGAACTTCAATAATATGCCGGAGACGTCCTGGAAATGGGGCTACATTGCGGTGCTGGGAAGCATGCTGGCGCTGGCGTCGGTGATAGTATCTTGGTTCTGGGGCCGTACCTGGTTCAATGCCGTCCGGGGTTGGGTGCGCAGGCTGAGTCCCCGCTCCGCTTAGCCGCCGGCCGCAGCGGGACCTTCTGCGAGGTCCCGCTGGGGTTTAACGGCTGCTGGCCGGGCCTCACCTGACCGCACCCGGCCGGCGGTGATGGAACGCCGCGGTGTTTCGCCGGAATTCGCACTAGCGCCGGGCAAGACGCCGCCAAATGCGGGGTGACCGTGTCAAGGATACAGATATTGCACCCCCAAGAGTTTCGGTAATCCACACCGCAAGTGACTAAAATCGTCTCTTGACACACCCTCCGGCGAGACATATAATCCTGCCCACGTTGTTAAGCCTGTTCCCAAATCGGTGCGTCTCTTCACCCAACAGGAACCGATTGGCGACCAGAGGTTTATGGCTACTCCTCAACACCCGAGGGTGTCGGCGCGATGATTAAGTGGCGCTGTACCCTTTGCGGTGAATGCTGCAAGCAGTACGTTCCCCTGATTATCCCCGAAGACGTGGCGCGGATCGTTGACTCTCTGCATCGCCCCATGTCTTCCTTCATCACTTTTTACTACTCCGACGATTTCGCCGCGCCCCTGGATGAGTCCTACCAGACCCAGTTGTTCCGCACCAAGTACGGCATGCTGGTGATGGGGCTCAACCGGGTGGAGTTGCCCAGCGGTGAAGCCGGGTGCGTCTTTGTGAAGGATAACGTCTGTTCTATCCATGCTTTCAAGCCGCTGGTCTGCCGCCAGTATCCTTTCCAGCCCCAGGACAGCAGCAACCCCCAAGGGCCCTTCCGGCTGATTCAGGACCCGTGCTTTGGCAGGCACGCTACCGACGAGGTGGTGGAAGAGGACCCCGTCCGCCGCAACTACATGGAGTTCCACGAAAAGCAGGACCGGTTCTTGGAGCAGGTCAAGGCGTGGAACGATGATCCCGCGTCGGCGGATAAAGAAATTGAAGATTTCCTAACATTTATCGGATTGCGGTGGCAATAGCCTGGCCAAAAAGGAGGTGATAGCATGACGATGCCAAAGCCCGGTATGCCCAAGCCTGGAATGCCCAAGCCCGGCGCTCCTAAGCCGAAGCCCAAATAGCTTCATAGCTTAGTCAGCAGGAGTGGCAGGCGCTCCGCAAAAGGCCGGGAGAGTCAAATCTCCCGGCCTTTTGTTGCGCCGGCGGAATTCTGGGATGACGACCCAACGTGGTACACTAACCACTGATGTTGCCCCCGCCCTGCGGGCAATATCCGGCGGCAACTCAAGCGCCAGCAACGCAGACGAGAGGACGGGATGGCCCAGTATATTTATGATGTGGCCTTAGTGGCCGCTGAAGGATATTTCGCCTCGCGCTTCCGGGAGTTCTGTGGCCAGTTCAATCTGCCCTTTTTCTTGGTGGAGCCCCTGTGGGCCAACGACTTCCTGGCCAAGGTGAAGGAGGGCGAGGTTGGGGTCCGGGTGCTCATCGACATGGCCTCCGACGCCCGCGATCCTAACAACGTTTACTTCAGCCTGGCCAAGGAGGCCAAGGCCGCGGGAGCATACGTGATCAACGACCCGGACCTGGGCGCCGTGGCCGCCCATAAAGGGCTGTTCCACGTAATGCTGGAGAACAACGGCGTGCCGGTGCCCCAGTCGGTGATCGTCCAGCGCAGCCAGCTGGAGAGTTACCGCATTACCGACGAGCTGAAGGCCCAGCTGGGAGTGCCCTTCGTGGTGAAACCCGGTTGGGGCGGCGGAGCACTGGGCGTCAACATCAACGCCAGCACGGAGCAGGACTTGCTGAAGTGCGCCGAGCAGGCGCCCAACTCGGACTCGTTCCTGATCCAGCGCCGGATCAAGCCCCGGGACCTGGAGGGGCACATCGGCTGGTTCCGGGTGTTCCACGTGCTGGGCGAGGTGATCCCCTGCTGGTGGGAGCCTCCGGCCAACCAGTACCAACTGGTCACACCTATGCAGCGGCGGGTCTACCGGCTTGGCCCCCTGCAAAGGATGGCCCGCGACATCGCCCGGGTCTCCGGGGTGGAGTTCTTCTCCACGGAGATCTGCCTCACCACGGAGCGGGAGTTCTTGGCGGTGGACTATCTGAACACCGACTGCGACATGCACCCCAAGTCCTTCTTCCCCACGGGGGTGCCCGACGAGGTGGTGCGGCACATCGCCTGGCTGCTGGTGCAACGGAGCCTATCCGTCATCAAGAAAGGGGTGGGCTACTTCGACGAGGAGTTGGAGGAGAAGGACCTGGACTGGGGTGAGCGCCGCAGACTGGGGTTGCTGGTGCCGGGTGAATGAGCCGTCGGCAATCCGGCGGGGCGGGGCCTGAGGCGTGCTGCTGGCGGCATTGCTGGCGGCGGGCGTCCTGGTGCTGCTGCTGCCGTTGGCGGTGGTGGCCGGGGTGGCTGCCTGGGTGGCGTACCAGATGACCCTGCTCTCCCGGTACGAGGTGTGGGGACACCCCACTGAGCTGGGCCTGGCCTACGAGGACGTTACTTTTCCCAGCCGGCGGGACAAGGTCCCGCTGCGCGGGTGGTACCTGCCGGCGCCTGACGAGACGCGGTGCATTATTCTGGTCCAGGGGGAGGAGCACCACCGCAACAGTCCCGGCATTCGCGCGCTGGCCCTGGGGGGCGACCTGGTGGCCCAGGGGTTCAGCGTGCTGCTCTTCGATTTCCGGGGCCGGGGCGAGTCCGGGGGCAAGCGCAACTGCGCGGGAGACCGGGAGCAGTGGGACCTGCTGGGGGCCATTGACCTTGTCACGGCCCGGGGAATCCCCGTGGAGCACATCGGTGTCATCGGCTTCTCCCTGGGGGCGGCAGTGGCCACCCTGGTGGCGGCCCGGGAAAAGCGCATCCCGGCCATCGTCAGCGACAGTGGGTTTCTCGACTACCTGCCCTACTTGAAGCGGGTGCCCTTCTACTTCATGTTTCTCCCGGCCTGGTTTGCCGTGCCCATCGTGCTGGCCGGGCGTCTATTGTGGGGCGCCGACTTCAGCAAAGTCCGGCCGGTGAAAGTGGTGGACCGCATTGCGCCCCGGCCCATCTTCTTCATCCACGGCGCCAACGACCACGTGGTGCCCTGCTACGAGACGGTGGAGCTACACCGGGCGGCGGACAACCCGGACAACCCGCTGTGGATCATTCCCGGCAGCGGGCACGTGCGCTCCTACGCCCGCCAGCCCGAGGAGTATGTGGCCCGGGTGTCCGAATTCTTCCGGCGGCATATCGCCTGAGGGGGGCGCGGCTAGGCTTCCGGCTTGGGCCGGCGCCAGGAAACCGACGGCGGCCTGGGGTTGTTCCCCAGGCCGCCGTTGCCTTGTTCATGGTCAGGCGGCGGGATGTGCCCGCCCGCTTAGCGAAACTCTACTTCCGGTTCTGGCCCACCAGGGCAAAGGCGCGCTGCTCCACCGCGGGCAGCACCGCCTGGATCAGCTCCTCGTCCAGCGCCGCGGCGATGCTGGGATAGCCGGCGCGGGTGATCATGGTGCCCAGCTTGCGGGCCTTGAACTGGTCCAAGGTCCACTTCAGCGTGTCGCCGGAGGTGGTGGTGTCCCAGTAGATGCGCACGTCCTGGTTGCGCGGTCCATAGTGGTAGTGGGGCCCCACCTCGAAGCAGTCGAAGGCCAGCATCTCCACCTCGGCGCCGGCCACGTCGGACAGGACGTGAATGGCCAGGCCGCGGTCGTTGGCCAAGTGCCGGTACTCCAGTCCGAAGCGGATGTTGCCCGCCTCGAACATATAGTCGCCGCGCTTGTGGGTCACGGTGCGGCGCTGAGTGCGGGCCAGCTCCCGGGCCTTGGCCTCGGCCTCGTCCAGCTTGGCCTTGGGGACCGGGTTGGCTTCCACGGCGGCGGCCAGGTCTTCGTATCCGGCCCGCCGGATCATGGTGGGGAGCTTGTTCCGGATGTTGTCCAGGGTCCAACCGATGGGGTTGCCGGCGGTGGTCTTGTCCAGGTGCAGGCGGATGTTCTGGTTCATCGGCCCGTAGTGGTAGTGCGGGTCCTGGTCAAAGCAGTCAAAGCGCAGGATCTCGGTGTCCTCGCCCTCCACCGCGCCGTAAACCTGAATGCACAGACCCTGGTCGGGCATGAGCTCCTTGCGGTAGCTCATGGCGATTTCCACCGGGCCCGCATCGATAACCGTACTGCCTTTATCCATGGTCATCCTCCTTTGTAACACAATTGCAGACGCCCTTTCACTGAATGATGACGCCCGCCGCCGGGACGAACCCAGCTTCACGGCCCGATTATAGCAACCGCTGGCGCAGGTGGCAATCAGCGTCACCAATGCAGGACAAAGCGGCACCCGGCTATTGCGTAGCGGCTACCAATGGGCTACATTCTTTACCGCGCCAGGACCAGCGGTGAGTTCACATAACTATGCCAGTTGGCACACAACGACGCCCGGGTGGGCTGGCGGGTTGGCTGGGGCTGCTGGCAGTGTTGGTGGTGGTGACCGGCTGCGGGCCTGCCGCCGGTCCCCGCCCCCGCCCGACGGCCACCGCACCGGCGTCCACGGCGCCCGCCCCACGTCCGGCCGTGACCGCGGCCACGCCCAGCCCCCCCGCCCGTCCGGCGTCAACCCTCCCGGCCACTGCAGGCGCCGCCGGGTTTCCTGGCCCCGCACCCACCGTTCAGCCCACCCGCGTCGCCACACCCGCGGGCGGCCCCGCCGACCCTGCTCCGCCGCCGCCGGCCAGCCCATCAGTGGTCCCCACGGCAACGGCGGCGCCAGATTTGATGCCGACCCCCAGCCCGGTTCCCAGCCCTGCCAACGCACCAACCTTCACTCCGACGCCGGCGCCAGCGCCGACGCCCGTTGCCACCCCCACGCCCACGCCCACACGCACCTTCCCTGCGCCGGCCCGCACCGCCACTCCCCTGCCCACCCCCACACCCGCCGATGGCGCCAACCTGGTGGTGGAGTGTGTCTTTTACGATGGCGCGGTCTCCCAATCCGAGGCAGACGAGTACGTGCAGATCGCCAACCTGGGGAGTAACCCGGTGGAGCTGGCGGGGTGGCAGCTCCGCGACGTTGCCGATGGCTTCCCTACATTCACCTTCCCAGCCCACACGCTGCCGCCGGTCTGGAGGGTCCGGGTGTATACAAACGAGGACCATCCCGAATGGGGCGGGTTCTCCTTCCGCCGGGCTTCTTCAATATGGAACAACTCCCCCACCAAGGCCGACGTAGCCGGCCTGCTAAACCCCCAGGGGCAGGAGGTCTCCCGCAAGACCTATCCGCCCGGCTGTCCCGAAGGATAGCAGCCCGGCACGCGGAGCCGCCAACCCGCGGTGGGCGTTGGGTGGGCCTCGGCCGCGCCGGAGGTTGCCGTGACCACGCCGTAACACATTGGTAACCCTATTATGAGGTACTCTAAGATGACCCTTATGGAACGACGGGTTAAGGTATCCTCAAAGGAGGAGTAACGAATGTTTTCATTGGCTCTGACTCAAAAGTGGTGGATGGGCCTGATCGCCGGCGCCTTTGCCATAGCGGGCGTAGGCACCGGTCTGGTGGCTGTGCCAGCCCTTGCCGACGTAGGAAACTCGCCCAGCTCAGCCGCAGCCAATGGCGTCACGCTGCGGCTGGAGTGCCACAAGGGCACCTGGACCGACGGTTCCTTCCGGTGGACGCTGGCCGGCAGCCCGGTGGGCAGCGCCGTGGCGTTACCCGCATGTCCCGAGCCCGGCGGCCGCCGGTCCGTCACGCTGCCTCCCATTACCATGCCGGGGACTGGGGGCGGCACTGCGGCGGGCGCCGGCGCCGCCACCGCGGACGGGTTCAAGATCAACGTAGCCGGCCTGTCGGCATCGGGCGTCTCAGCGGCCTGCACCTTTCCCAGCCCGGCTATGGACTCCAAAAAGATGCCCCAGCATTTGACCTTCACCTGCAGCGCCGATGGTTCCACCCGCGACAATCAGGCGCAAATGCAGATCAAGGTACAGATGCAGAAGGGCGACACCAAGGACAACAGGCAGTCCAGCAACAACGGCTCCCAGGGCGGGGCCCAGGGAGAAGACGGCAAGGGCAAGAAGGAGAAAGAAAAGGAACAGGACAAGGGCAAGGGCAAGGGTCAGAACCAGGGCGCACTCCACGAGTGGATGAGCCCCCTCAGACGTGAATTGGCTACCTAGCGTCGGCTAAGTCTCTCTCTCAGGCCCAAGGGGGCCGGTCGCGGGTGCGACCGGCCCCCTTACGTTTGAGCACGGAGAGGTGTGTTCTAAGGCGCCCGGATTCCGGCCGCCTGCCCGCGGGGCCTTTTCATTGTCGCCG
>JBGPJN010000064.1:0-12629 GCA_041485445.1 Dehalococcoidia bacterium | reverse complement strand
GCGAGGCTTACCTACGCCACTTTAGATTCTTCGCCTCCGCTGCGCTCCGGCTCAGAATGACAGTTCTATGTCTCGGATGTTCCAAATATCGTACATACCCCTGTCAGCCTTACGAAGGGTGAGATACAGAGGGGGTGGTCTGCATCCTGCGCCATGCGGCGGTGGCGTGAGGGTACGACCCCCCAGTAGTCCCCCCTTCGTAAGGGGGGACGGGGACGGCTCCTCCCTCTAACTCCATCCCACGGAGTTAACCTTAGCGAGGGCAGCGAGAGTAAGGGGAGACAGGACGCATTGCTCAGGCGGTCTAAAGAATCCCCTAATCTCCCAATCCCGGCGGTTTATTACCGTGGCCGGGACTGGGAGATTAGGGGATAGATTCAGGGGAGGGAGTGGTTGAACGCCCGCTTAAAACTTGAGCAAGCGCCGGAGGGAATCGCCGCCCCGGTGGGGACCCACCACCGCCAGGCGAAGCTGGTCTTCATTGAGCAAACGGCGGGCCACCCGGGCGACGTCGTCCTCGTGGACCCCCTCCACGCCCCTCACCACGTCCTCGGTGGTATCCACCTGGCCCAGCAGCAGCTCCTGGTTGCCCATCCAGGCCGCCACCGCCCGGCTGTCCTCCATGCGCAGCAGCAGCCGGCCTTTGGTGTACTCCTTGGCCTTGGACAGCTCCCGCTGGGACACTTCCTGGTGCATCAACTTCAACTCCTGGACCACCGCATGCACCGCGTCCCGGGTCTTCTTGGGCTCAACCCCGCAGTAGACAATTAGCGAGCCACAGTCCCGGAAGTTGCTCAACGAGCTGTGCACCTCATAGGCGAGGCTCTTCTGTTCCCGGAGACTGAGGAACAGCCGGCTGCTCATGCCGTCCCCCAGCACCACGTTGAGCAGGGCAAAGGCGTAGCGGTCGGGGTCGGTAAGGGACAGCCCCGGCAGTCCCAGGCACAGGTGCGACTGGTCGGTGCGGCGTTGTTCCACGCGCACCACCGGTTCGGTCAGCCCGTTGACCACCGGCTGCCAGGGCAGCGGCGCCTTGGGCAGCCAATGGCGGGTGGCCTGGTCCACCATGCTCACCACCTCATCATGCTCCACGCTGCCCGCCACCGAGACCACGGTGTTGTTGGGGGAGTACTGGCGGTCCATGTACTCGCGGATGCTGTTCAGGGAGATGCCGCTCACCGACTCGGGGGTGCCGCCCACGTCCCGGCCCATGGGCTGGCCCGGCCAGAGCACCTCGTCAATGAGCAGGTCCGCCCGGTTGGACGGATAGTCGTTGGTCATGCGCAGCTCTTCCTGGACCACCTCCCGCTCCTTCTCCACCTCCACGGGGTCCAGCAGGGGGTTCAGCACCATGTCCAGCACCACCGCCATGGCCTGCCGGAAGTGGGGCCGGGCAACCTTGCACCAGAACACGGTCATCTCGCGGTCGGTGCTGGCGTTCATCACGCCGCCCACGCCTTCAATGGCCTCGCTCACGTCCCGGGCGGTGGGCCAGCTCTTGGTGCCCTTGAAGGGCAGATGCTCCAGGAAGTGGGAGATTCCGGCCAGTTGGTCCGGCTCGTACCTTGAGCCGGCTCCCACCGACACCACCACCGACACCGATGGGGTATGGGGCATGTGGGTGGTTAGAACCCTGAGCTGATTGTCCAGGACCGTGCGCTGAAACATCCTTACCTCGTTAAATCACCGGTGGCAGGTTGCCAAATTGCCGGTGTTCGCCGGAGCTGATCGTCGTTTCGGGGCTGGCTAGCTGCCCAGCCAGGTCACATCGCCGTGCAGGTCTGCCGGGT
The DNA here is from genome assembly GCA_041485445.1 of Dehalococcoidia bacterium. Taxonomy (GTDB): domain Bacteria; phylum Chloroflexota; class Dehalococcoidia; order Lucifugimonadales; family UBA3495; genus SHYG01. The sequence continues at coordinate 10,839 of JBGPJN010000064.1, read as the reverse complement.
GGGTGCGGGCGGCAAAGGCCTGATACTCCCGCCGGGCCTGGCCGATGGTCGTATCGTCCCCATGCCCTGGATACACCGCGGTCTCCGGCGGCAAGCACAGGAGCTTTTCGTTGATGCTGCTCAACTCCTGCCGGAAGGCCTCCGGGCTGCGGGACTTGCCGGGACCGCCGGGGAACAGGGTATCGCCGGAGAACAGGTGCCGCCCCACCAGAAAGCACGTGGAGCCGTCGGTGTGGCCGGGAGTGGCCAGGGCCGTGATGCGCTGGCGGCCAAAGGCGATGACGTCGCCGTCGGCCAGCAGTATCTCCGGGGGCGCCGGCAGCCGGTGGGCGTCGCCGGGACCCACCGCCACCGGCGCGGCCACCTGTTCCTTGATCTCACTGAACCCCAGCAAGTGGTCTTGATGGCCGTGGGTGATGAGGATGGCTTTCACCAGGAGATCGCCAATGGCTCCCACCAGTTTTTCCGGCTCCGCCGGGGTGTCAATGATGACCGCCTCGCCGGTGTGGGGACAAGCCACGATGTAGCCGTTATTATTGTAGGGACCCATATTGATTTTCTGGACCTGGAGCTCGCCGTCGTAGTGCAACGCCATGTTCGCCGTCCCCCGCCCGAAACCGGGCGTCTGTAAATTATTGTACCAAACCACCACCCCCGGCCCAAAGCCGTCGTCGGACCTCCGGCGGGCCACCGGCCGGCGGGCGCCAAAGCGCCGCAGGGGTGTCTGAATTCTAGCCGAGGCAAGCTGGGGTTTGCCAGCCCAGGGGTGCCGGAGGAGGGCGACCGGGCCAACCCGCCTGTCTGCGCAGGCGCAACCCCTGAATCGTTCCAGGGGTTGGCACTAACCAAGGCAGTATTGGGCCTGGCTGGCCTCCAAGTCCTCGGCAAATCCTTCCCCGGGCAACGCCAACTCCATCAGCAGCGCGCCCAACTGTCCCATGGTGATGCCGGAACCTGGAGCCAGTGACGCCGGAATCAAGGCGGCAATTGGGCCCCCGTTTCTTTCGATGAGGAACCTCTCCTGGAGGTACTGGACTCGATTGAGGATGTCCGAGAGGGATTTGGCCAACTCGGTGGGGGTGACTCGAGTTTCCATTAAATGCCTCTTCACCAGTATTATTTGGAAGTATACATCCTTGCATGGATCTCTTAACTGGGGCCGACGAAATCCCCCCTTGCCCCCCTTTCGCAAAGGGGGGTTGGGGGGATTTGCGCCGCAAACGCCTTCCAATCGATTGAGATATTTGTGCAGGGCTCAGTAAGTATACTCGGGTTGTCCGACTAGGCTATTGTGGCAGGTCTGCCGCCCGGGATTGCTCGGTTGCCGGCATACGTGGGAAAACCCTGACCGGCCGCCGGGCGGACTAGTTGCCGGCCAGGGCCACGGGAGCCGGGGCCTCCCGGACGCTCTCCAGCACCCGCATCAGGTACCGCCCGGTGTGGGACTCCGGCTCCTGGACAATCTGCTCCGGGGTGCCCGCGGCGATGAGCCATCCGCCCCGGTCGCCGGCGCCCGGCCCCAGGTCGATGATCCAGTCGGCGTTCTTAATCAGGTCCAGGTTGTGTTCAATGAGCATTACCGTGTTGCCCTGGTCCACCAGCCGGTGCAGCACCCGCAGCAGGGCGGCGCAGTCCTCAAAGGACAGGCCGGTGGTGGGCTCGTCCAGCAGGTACAGGGTCCGGCCGGTGGCTCGGCGCGCCAGCTCGGTGGCCAGCTTGACCCTCTGGGCTTCCCCCCCGGACAGGGTGGTGGCCGGCTGGCCCAGGCGGATGTAGCCCAGGCCCACGTCCCGCAGGGTTTCCAGCTTGGGCCGGATGCGGGGGAAGTTCCAGAAGAACTCCAGGGCCTGCTCCACCGTCATCTCCAGCACGTCGGCGATGCTGCGCTCCCGCAGAGTTATCTCCATGGCCTCCCGGTTGTAGCGCCGGCCCTTGCAGACCTCGCAGGGCACGGTAACGTCGGGCAGGAACTGCATTTCGATCTGGATGTACCCCTCGCCCTGGCAGGCCTCGCACCGGCCGCCTTTGACGTTGAAGGAGAACCGGCCGGGGGCGTAACCCCGGGCGCGGGCCTCGGGCACGCTGGCGAACAGGTCCCGGATGGGGGTGAAAGCGCCGGTGTAGGTGGCCGGGTTGCTGCGGGGCGTCCGCCCGATGGGCGACTGGTCCACGTTGACCACCTTGTCGATGTGCTCCAGGCCCAGCACCTCGTCGTGAGCGCCGGGCAGCTCTCGGCTCCCGTTGAGCGCCTGGGCCAGCTTCTTGTACAGCACGTCGTAGACCAGAGTGCTTTTGCCCGAGCCGGACACTCCAGACACGCAGATCAGCATCCCCAGGGGGAAGGCCACATCCACACCCTTGAGGTTGTTCTCCCTGGCGCCCCGCAGCTCCAGGAAGAGGCCATTGCCCGGACGGCGTTCTTCCCGCCGGGGTATCTGCTTGCGGCCGCTGAGGTACTGGCCGGTGAGGGAATTGGGGTTATCCATCACCTGCTGAATCGTGCCGGTGGCCACCACGCGTCCGCCGTGTTCGCCGGCCCCCGGTCCCATATCGATAATGTGGTCCGCGGCCCGCATCATGGCCTCGTCGTGCTCCACCACGATCACAGTGTTGCCCATGTCCCGCAGCCGGGTGAGGGTATCGATGAGACGGTGGTCGTCGTGAGGGTGCAGGCCCACCGTGGGTTCGTCGCAGACGTAGAGCACGCCGGTGAGGCCGGAGCCGATCTGGGTGGCCAAGCGCACCCGCTGGGCCTCGCCGCCGGAGAGGGTGCGGGCCGCCCGGCTCATGGTGAGGTAGTCCAGGCCGATGCCATCCAGAAACCGCAGCCGCGCCTCAATCTCCTTGAGAATCTGGCGGCCGATGGTGAGATCCCGTGGGGACAGGGTTTCGCCCTGGTAATCCCCGGGGAGGTTCCGCCCGGAGGTCTCTGGGTTGATGCCCTGCACCCAGGCGACGCCCTGGCCGATGTTCATGGTGCAGACGTCCATGATGCCCAGCCCGCAGACCAGGACGGCCAGGGCCTCGGGCCGGAGGCGGGAGCCGCCGCAGGACTGGCAGGCGCGGGCGGCCATGTACCGCTCCAGCTCCTGGTGGACATGGTCCGAGTCGGTCTCCCGGTAGCGGCGCTGCAGGTTGGGAATAACCCCCTCGAAGTTGGTATCCCAGCTGTAGGTCTGGCCTCGCTGGGTCTGGTGGCGCACGGTGACGGTCTTGGTCTTGTTGCCGTACAACACAAGGTTGACCTGCTCCGGGGTCAGCTCCTTCACCGGCACCCGGGAGGAGAACCCGTGGGCGGCGGCCACCGAGTCCATCAGGCTCATGTACCAGCCGCTGGAAACGCCAAAGCGGTGCCAGGCGGAGATCGCCCCGTCCCGCAGAGAGAGGTTCTTGTCAGGAATCACCAGGTCCGGGTCCAGCTCCAGCTTGTAACCCAGGCCGGTGCACTCGGTGCAGGCCCCGTGGGGGCTGTTGAAGCTGAAGGTCCGGGGCTCAATCTCCGGCAGGCTGGTGCCGCAGCCAACGCAGGCGAACTGCTCGGAGAAGACCAGCTCCTCCTCCGCCTCCTGCTGGTCCGGGGGCTGGCGCAGGACCTGCAGCACGCCATCGCCCTCCCGCAGGGCCGTCTCCACCGATTCCGCCACCCGGCCCTGTTCCATGTCCGGGCGCACCACCAGCCGGTCCACCACCACCTCAATGTAGTGCCACTTCTGCTTGTCCAGGTCCAGGGCGCCGGTCTCCTCCAGCATGTGGGTTTCCCCGTTCACCCGCACCCGGACAAAGCCGGCCTTGCGGGCCGCCTCCAACACCTCCCGATGCTCCCCCTTTTTGCGCCGGACCTTGGGGGCCAGCAGGGTGAGGCGGCTGCCCTCCGGCAGGGATACAATGGCGTCCACAATCTGCTGCACCGTTTGCTTCGCCACCGGGCGGCCGCACTGGGGACAGTGGGGCTTGCCCACCCGGGCGAAGAGCAGACGCAGGTAATCGTAGACCTCGGTGACGGTGCCCACGGTGGAGCGGGGGTTGTGGGAGACCCCCTTCTGGTCAATGGAGATGGCGGGGGACAGACCCTCGATGTAGTCCACGTCGGGCTTGTCCATGCGGCCCAGGAACTGACGGGCGTAGGCGGAAAGCGACTCGACATAACGCCGCTGGCCCTCGGCGAAGATGGTGTCAAAGGCCAGGGAGCTCTTGCCGGAGCCGGATACGCCGGTGATGACCACCAGCTTCTCCCGGGGGATGGTGACGTCCACGTTCTTGAGGTTGTGCTCCCGGGCGCCTTTGACGACGATGAACTCCTGGGGCATGAGGCTGCACCTTCCAGTGGGGAGTTGCTTCGTCTATTCTAGCATTCCATGATTCTCCGTGCGGAGGGGGAGGCAAGATTGCAGAGCAATGGATGAATGGTCTGAGCTACAGTAGACGTCAGGTGTCTGGGGAGGAACCGTTATGATGCCTGAAGAAGACGAGAGTTCTGAAGCATCGGCTGTTGGTGATGTGGGGAAGATTTATTTGGCATGAGTTCCACCGTGAACCCAGTGTTGGCCGAGCTGTGGGATAACGAGAACGATGCGGAGTACGACCTCCCATAGCCAGCGCGTTACTTCTAGCCGCCCTCGATCTTGCCGAAAGCAGATTGGAGCTTCTGAGACTCCTGGTGTTCCCTGCATCGTGGTGGTCTGTTTTTGTTCAGCTTGGGCTCTAACCAGCCGCAAACGTAGGTTTCAGCACAGCGCAAGCATGTGCAGTTGTCAACCCAACAAATAAAAAGCTGCTTTGGTGTCAGCCTCTCTTCTACGCAGTAGTCGTGAAGGCTTACGCCCCCTGAACTGTGCCCGCTACTTTGCCCGGTACTTTCGCCGAAGAACCCGAACATGTCCGCAATGAGGTCCCCTATGCGTGTCCGGAAACGAGGACTCTTGCCAGTATTGCTACCAACATATAGAGGAAGGCATCCATCACTCGGCCATCGTCCTGTCCACGCAAATCGTGAGACAAGATAAACACCGTTTGAATCGGGTGGCCAAACAGATTTCGTTAGCCAGTTGTCCAACAACTGGTCAATCGTAAGTGGCCCAACCCAGCTCATGCTTCTTAGGGTCATCAGATGCCCATACTCTTCTCTAGACAGAGACATTAGTCCCCGCTCTTTCTGGGTGTTTCGCTCGGTGTTCATACTCTAATCTAATCCAACTCCGTCAGCGGTCTGCAGGCAGCAGCAACATCCAAAACATGGGCAGACAGTTCCAGCCGCCATCCCGCGCGGTGAGGCGTAGTTAACCGGTCGGGAGTGGCTGAGAAATCACCGGCAGCTTCGTCCATCAGACAGAGCCGCTGGCTGAAGCTTACCGGTCGGGAGTGAAGCTGGCGTCCCAGGCAGGATTCGAACCCGCGACCCGCTGCTTAGAAGGCAGCCGCTCTATCCCCTGAGCTACTGGGACGTTTCCAGAAACGCCAGACCGCGCGGCGATAGAGCAATGCATGGAGCTAGGCGCGGGCGCGCTCTGGGACTGCCTCGATTATACCATGCACTATTTGCCCAAGCGGTAACTGGCAGGCTGCTGCATCGCCATATCGTGGTCAGCCTGCCCCTGAACCGTGACCCGCGCCGGGCAAAAGAGCGGGGAATGGAGTGGAGACAGCTACATCCCCGCCATTCCCCTCTGTTTCCGGCCTCGCCTGCCGCGGGCTGCCCAGTTCCCGTGGCAACCGGTTATCATCTGGCCAGGCCGCCGGTGGCTGGCCGGTACACTATCCTAGCGGCGCTGGCGGCGGCGGCGGCGGGCGGCCCGCTGGGCAGCCAACCGGGCCTTCTGGGCCTTGGACCGAAAGAATCGCCGGTCCTTCAACTCTCGCAGGATCCCGGAGTGCTGGACCGAGGCGCGGAAACGGTTGACGAGGCTTTCCGGGTTCTCTCCTTCGCGCGGTGTTACATAAGCCATCCAGTCCTCTCTTCTATCAGATACACTCGCTCTGCCGGTGCTGGGACTTTCCGTACCTCACGCACACGTTTTGCTGAGCGTAATTTAACACAAGCAGAGTGGCCGGGCAATGGTTATCGGCGTTCACGATTTGACCTATTGGCGCCGGCCTCAGCCACCGGCGCCTGCCCGGAGGATTCGCTCCCGCAGCAGCGGCACCACCTGGCTGGCGGCGCGGCGGCACTCCTCCACATGAGGGAAGCCGGAGAGGATGAACTCGTCCATGCCCAGCCGCCAGTAGGCCAGCAGTTCCTGCGCCACCTGCTCCGCAGTGCCCACAATGGCGCTGCCGCAGTTGACCCGCACCTCCGACAGCCCGTTCCAGAGATGGGGCGCCAGCCGGTGGTCCGGCGCCTGCCGGGCCTGGGCCTGTTGTCCCACCATGGGCGTCCCAACGATGGCCGCCTGGCGCTGCGCCCGCACCGCCGGATCGGCGAAGTCGATCAGCTCCCGGGCCGCCGACCACGCTGCTTCCTCGGTGTCCCGGACCACCAGGTGCGTGCGCAGTCCCAGGCCGGGGTTCCGGCCAGTCTGCTGGAAATGGCGCCGCAGCGCATCCAGCCGCCGGGCCATGTCGGGCAGGGGCTCAATCCAGGCCAGGTGAACGTCGGCCTGGCGGGCGGACAGGCCCATGGCCCGGTCGGAGACACCGCCCAGGTAAAACCGGGGCGACTCTCCCAGGGGCGCCGGTGCGCAGTAGGCCCCTTCCAGCCGATAGAACTGGCCCTGGAAATCCACCGGCCCCGGCTCCCGCCACAGCTTGCGGCAGGCCGCCATGAACTCCTCGGCGCGCTCGTAACGCGTGGCGTGGTCGCTGATCTCGCCGACCCGCTCAAAGTCGTTCTGGATTCCGCCGGGCACCACGTTAAGGTCCAGCCGGCCCTGGGAGATCTGGTCCAGGGCCGCGGCCATCTGGGCGAAGAGGCCCAGGGACACGAACCCGGGACGCACCGCCACCAGGAAGCGGATGCGCTGTGTCACCGCCGCCAGGGCGGTGGCGGTGGTCCACGTCTCGGCCAGGGGAGCGTCCTCGGCAAAGAGCCCGTTGGCGAACCGGGTGGGGATCAGCAGGGAGTGGAAGCCGCACTCCTCGGCGGTCTGGGCCACCTGGCGCAGGTATTGGAAGGTGGGGGGCCGCTGGGCGCGCAGGGTGCCTGCCCGGGCGCCGTCCCCGTCAATGGGGATGAACCAGTCGAACAGCGGCGCGGGGCGTTGCTGGTCAGCGGTCATTGCCTTCCTCCAATCTCCGGGTACGGCGGGGCCAATCTCTCCCGTTACCAAGGGGAGGCTAGAGCCTGCCCTGAGCCTGTCGAGGGGAAGGGTCGCCTGCCACCCCCTCTAACTCCCCCTTGGTAAGGGGGAGGACTGGGCTGGGCACACACTCGCCGACACGCCGTGGCACCGTGGGCCCGGTGGCAGCAGGGCGGCAGGGGGCAGCCCCCATGCTAGGGTCGCGGCCTCTGGCGGTCAAGGGCCGCCGCCTCAAGGCGATCTTGCTCCATCTCCCGCTGATACCAAAATATCATGACAATTCCGGCGACCATCATGTTCATCATGTCCCCCGCCACCCACAGCACCAGCCCGCCGATCTGCTGGTCCATGAGGAGGGAAATGCTGGAGACTCGCTCCACCTCGCCGTAGGCCGCGTAGAGCAGACCGGGGTTGAAGGTGATGAACGCCCCCAGCAGGGTGTTGGGGATCACGCCCAGCCCCAGGTAGAGGATTCGCAGGCTGTAGTGCAGCCGCGACCGGTGGGGCTTGGGGTCAATGACCACCCACCAGAACAACATGCCGGTGAAGAGCATGGCCGAGTGCATCACCTGATGGAAGGCGTTGTGGCGCAACGCCAGATTGTGGAGCGCCGGCGCCTGAAAGAGGTACAGGGTGCCCAAGTACAGGCTGGTGGTGACCACCGGGTTGGTCAGCCACTGGTAGGCCCGGCGCACCCTGGGGTTGCCCACCAGGGGGCGCACCGCGCCGCGCCGCGCCCAGGGCGGCAGCCCCCGCAGCATGGGGGTCATGGGCGCGCCCAGCAGGATGAGCAGCGGGCCGATCATGCGCAGCAGGGCGTGCTGGACCTGATGGATGCTGAACAGGTGGTCTGACAGGGCGTCCACGGGCGACTGGAGGGCGATGAAGATGGCCAGCAGCCCGGCGAAGAAGGACGCCCGCTGCCACCGGTTCACCGGATGGCTGGGCCGGTCCCAGTTGTTCAGCCCGGTGACGTACAAGTAGGCGGCCAGAAAGACGCCAAAGGCGGGGAGCGGGTTCGAGCTCCACGCCGTCCAGATGTTCTGGCCTGGGGCCACGCCGCCGTGGGCCTCCACCCCTCCGACCGCCGCCACGAGCCCCCATCCCGCAGTCAAAGCCACCCCGCCGAGCAACCACCAGCGAATCTGCATGGCTTACCGGCTGGACCCTGGTGAGGCGGCGGCGCCGGTGGCGCTGATTGCACTTCTGCGGGCCCGCCGCGCCGACCAGTATACATAACCACTGCCCGCCACCAGCACCAGGGTGACGCCGATGAAGACCCAACTGCCGGAGGAGAACCGGCGAGTGGCCGGCACCGCCACCGGCGGGGCGTCCACCACGCCAACGCCCAGGGGGCCGGATACCTCCACCGCCACCAGCCAAATGCCCGGCGCGTCCAGGTTCAGCCGGGCCCGGTATTGGCCCGGCGCGTCAGGCCCGCCCAGCGCCAGGGATTGGGCGCGGTCGGTGGACCGGGGGCTCTGGAGCCACAGCGCCACCCGCGCGCCGGGCACGGGACGGCCGGTGGCCAACTCCCGCAGGGTGATCACGAACTCGGCCTGGCCCAGGGAGAGGCCGGAGAGCTGCTCTTCCAGGGTGATCTGGTAGGGGCCCGCCGCCGCCTGAAACGGCCCCGGCTGCGGGCCCTGCGCCGCCACCATTACAGGCAGCGCCGCCGCCACAGCCAGCAGGCAGAGCAGGGCGCCAACAAGGGGTGTGACGAACTGATGTCTCCCCCTTACTAAGGGGGAGACAAAGAGGGGGTGGTCTCGGCCCAGCAAGGGGCGACGACCCCTCCCCTCGACAGGCTCAGGGCAGGCTCTAGCCTCCCCTTGGAAAGGGGAGGGACTTCCCATACACCCGCCAGGCCAGCGATGAAACATCACGGCTGGGAGGTCTTCTGCCAGACGCCGGGGGAGCCGGGGGCGTGGGTCATGTAAGACCTCATCTTGGGGTTGTTGGGGTTGATGTCCCGCTGCTTCTCCCACGCCGCGGTCTCGGAGACGTGCACGTCGTTGAACTCGTACACCACAGAGTACTTGGGCGTACCTGGCGCAACCACCCGCCAGCGCCGGCCCCGGATGCAGCCGGGCACCTTCTCGTAGTTGGTCACGTAAACGTCGTTGTACCACTTGTTCCACTCGGCGTCGTGCTGGGGCGCGGCGTCCATGCGGCCAATCTGCAGCGCCGGGGCCATGCCGGCCTGGGCGATCTTGGGCGTGAGCTTGGCGGGGTGGATCATCTCGTAGGCGTTGTTGATGAAGTTCTTGCCGATGACCCTTGGACCGACGCGCAAGGCCCACGCGCTGCGGGGCCGGTCTTTCCAGGCTGAGGTCTGGAGCACCGCCGGGGTTTCCAACTCATACACTGCAAGGTGCTTGGGGCCACTCTTCACCGCCTCGTAGCGGGCGGCGCTGAGCACGCCGGGCACGGTCAGCAGCTCCGGCAGGTGCTCGTCGTTATACCACTTGTTGAAGTCCGCCTCCTTGTCGGCGGGCACGTCGCAGAAAACCATCAGCAGTCCGGTACCTTTCTTGTTGGGCATATGAAATCCTCCTGGCTAACCTACGTCTGGTGTTGCTGAAATCATCGGGGGGAATCTTATCACCTTTTTCAGGGCGACATATCCAGCCGGCCCCGGATCAGGTGTCAGAAACCGATGTCTCCCCCTTACCAAGGGGGAGACCGAGAGGGGGTCGTCCCCGCCCTCTGCGGTGAAACGTCCCCGGGTTACTTGGGGCCGTGCCCGTTCTTGGCCCACAGGGCCTCCAGCACCGCGCCGGGGGACATGGGCAGGTGGGTCATGCGCACGCCGATGGCCCGGCTGATCGCGTTGGCGATGGCCGCCATGGGCGGCACAATGGGCACCTCGCCCACGCCGCGCACGCCGAAGGGGTGGCCCGGATTGGCCACCTCCACGATGATGGTGTTGATCATGGGCAGGTCCAGGCTGGTGGGCATGCGGTAGTCCAGGAAGCTGGAGTTGACCATCTGCCCCTCCTTGTTGAAGAAGTACTCCTCGTTCAGCGCCCAGCCGATGCCCTGCACCACGCCGCCCTGCATCTGCCCCTCCACGTAGCTGGGGTGCACCGCCTTGCCGGCATCCTGCACAATGGTGAAGTCCAGGATGGTCACCTTGCCCGTGTCCGGGTCCACCTCCACGTCGGCAATCTGGGTGCTGAAGGCGTTGGTGGCGCCCCGGGGGTCCACGCTCACCTGGCTGGAGATGGGGCCACCGGTGCTGTTCAGCTGGCCCGCCAGCTCCTTGAAGGTCATCTTCAAGTCCGGGTCGGATTTGTGCAGGAACACGCCGTCCACCAGGTCCACGTCGTTGGCGTCCACCTCCCAGATGGTGGCGGCCCGCTGGATCATCTTGCGCTTGATGTCCTGGGCGCACTCGTAGGCCGCCCAGCCCGTGGCGAAGGTGACCCGGCTGCCGCCGGTTAGGAAAGTGTAACCTATCGAATCGGTGTCGCCCACGCTGGGGCGCACGTCCTCGGCGCGAATGCCCAGCACCTCAGCCGCTTGCATGGCGATGGACGCGCGGGTGCCGCCGATGTCGGTGGAGCCCTCCACCAGGATGATGGTGCCGTCGGCGTTGACCCCG
>JBGPJN010000063.1:0-12643 GCA_041485445.1 Dehalococcoidia bacterium | reverse complement strand
CCGCCTGCGCGGCACAGGACCGCCCACAGGGCGCGGGAGGCGCCGGCCACGACTAGCTTGAGGATGCCGCCTGCGCGGCACAGGACCGCCCACAGGGCGCGGGCGACGCCGCCGACGACTAGCTTGAGGACGCCGCCTGCGCGGCACAGGACCGCCCACAGGGCGCGGGAGGCGCCGGCCACGACTAGCTTGAGGATGCCGCCTGCGCGGCACAGGACCGCCCACAGGGCGCGGGAGGGGGTGGATACGAGCCTCGCCACAAGTTTGCCCACCGGCACTATGCCAGATTCCAGGAGGGCAACGCTCCTCGCCAGTACCTGCCGTGCCATCCCGGCCGGGGCGAATACTGCTCTGCCAAGGCGCTGCGTCGCGGATCGAAAGTAACCGGTGGAGCGGCTGAGACCTCGTAATGCGCCGCCCGTTCCCGCCGCGACTCCGCCGGCTACCAGGGAAGCCGCGTCAGGCAGGCCCAAGGCGATGGTGCCGATGAGGCTGAAGGTCCACCACAGGCGCCAGGCGAACAGGAATGCCAGCGCGGTGGCGCAGATTGACACGCCCAGGATGAGTGGGGGAAGAGCCGCCAAAATGGCCTGGCCTTGGAATATCTCCCGGTGCTGTACCAGCGCGATAATCTTGTGCCGGAACTCCAGACTCACCAGCAGGGAGGCGACAAAAACTCCCAGGGCTAACCAGGACCAGAACCCCGGTCTGGTCCTCCAAAATACGCGCTGGAGGATGCTGGCACTACGGCTGAGGTCGTCCATCTTCGGCTTACCTCCGCCCCGCACGCTGGTGGGCCTTGACCAGCTCCAGTTGAGCCAGCCGTGCTGCACGGGCTGTCCCTGAAGCTAACACGCCCTACTGGTGCTTATGCAGCTAAACGGATTGGGGGCCAGTTGCGGTTTGGTTGTGTGGGGCCAAGGCAGGTAACCGGGGCGGGGCTGTTCACCGCCATTGAAATGCCTCCACCATGCCTGGCAGCTTGGCCAGGTTTGCCCGGCCGCCTGCCCTGGTTGACGCGGAGGGCACTTGCAGATATATGCGGGAGTCGGTGACTATGGGCGCCAGAGGGACCAGACCACCCGGTGAATCTCCTTCCCGCTCTCGGGACACCTCCTTCCCGGTGAGGCCGCTTAGGGCCAGCAAATTCCACCGGCCAGCGCCCTTTCCGGCCGCGGGCGGCTGGCTTGCTACCACGAAGGCCACGGTCCCATCGGGCGTCATAGCTGCGCTGCTTGGAATGGCGCCGCTAGGGAGTTGGTGTTCACCGCTTGGCGCGCCGTTCGCCAGATCTATGCTCGCCACCCACCCTCGGCTGGGGTCCGCGCCATGACCGGCCCCAAAGGCCAGCAACCTCCCAGCCGCACCCGCGAGGTGGGTAATTGCCGGCGCTTTGACGTCGGCTGCGTCTCCACCGCCTGCCAGCGGCCCCTCCCATAACCGATCCCAACGCAGGGCCAAACTGGGCTCGAAGCAGAGTGCATGAAGATATGGAGAGCGGAGGTCGTTCAGCCAGACCACGAATGCGCCGTCGGGCATGAATATGGGCCGGTGGGAACGCCAATGCTGGGCCCCCGGATTGAAGGCCCTTGGCGTCCCTCTCCCGAATTGAGAGGCGTACTCGTCCAGTTTCTCACTATCCTGGCCACCTGGTGGCAGCACTTGGTGAACGCCCAAGGCCTCTCCACTAGCAATGGCGACGAAGCGTACCCTTACGCCTCGGGAGCCGCCGATGCCACAGTGCTCTACCAGTACCAACACCTCGTTGACGGCAGCCATGCTGGCCACATGGCACTCAGATTGCTCCATGCCCCACACCACCGCCCCGGTTTCCGCAAGCAATGCCGCCGGCCCCCGAGGTGCGTCATCCCGGTCGCCGTGGGAGTCCACGACGATCAGACCCCTGGCGGTAAGAAAGGTCCCGGCCACATCGCTCCAGTGCGGGCGCCGCCATTGCTCGGACCCATCGGGGGCCCGCAGGCAAGAGAGGAAGCGGCCATGGCGCACGAACACCAACTGGCCCAGCGTCTGCACGGCGGGGTTTTCTGGGCCGTTGCTTATTTCAGCTTCCGGGCCGCTAGAAGCCCAGGGCCAGGACCATTTGATGGAGCCAGTAGCGGGGGCGATGGAGTGCACGGAGTGGCGGCCCCACACGTAGCACCCATCCCGGCTCTCAGCCACCGGCGTGGTTCCAATGCGCCAGTTGGCCGAAGGGAGGGGCCGGTTCCACAAAGGGCGCAGCAGACCGGCCTGGAGGTTGCCGGGAGCGGGCGACCTCCAGGCTGCTTTCAGGTCTGCCACCCCCTGGAATCGCTCTGCCCTCTCCCGTTGCAAGCACTTGAGGATGACCGCCTTCAGCGGTTGAGGCACATCCGCGCGCCGCCGCAGGAGCTCGGCGCCCCCATCCCTGGGGTATTTGCTGGTGAGCATTACCAGGAGCAGCGCCCCCCATTGGTAGATGTCCGTGCGGACATCCGCGTTCTCCCCCGCGTGCTGCTCCGGAGCGCCGACGCCCGGATGAATACTTGGCCCCTCCCTGGTCACGTAATCGGGGGGCAGGTCGTCCGAATGGGCCAGGCCGAAGTCGGCCACCACCACGCGGCCGTCTTCCGCCAGGCGAATGTTTCCGGGGTTCAGGTCACGGTGGAGTACCTGGGGGCTGGCTGAGTGCAGCGCTTCCAACGCCTCGCACACCTGGAGGCCAATGCGAAGGGCCTCATCGGGGGCAAAGAGCTTACTCGATTTGAGGTGGCGCTCCACCCCATCCGGGATATACTCCGCAGTGAAGAACTTCAGAAGGTAGGTCCCGCTGGGGTCCGGCTGGCCTGGCCGAGAAGGGCGTCGGGAGCGGTATTCCCAGGGGGTCTCGCCCTGGTCGAAAACCCGGATGATGCTGGGGTGTTGGAAGCCTCGGGCGGTCAGCGCCTCACGCAAAAATCTGTTGGCGCGGACGTCCCAAACATGGCGGTCTTCAACGCCCAGGCTGTGGGGTGGAAACAGCACTTTAACCGCCCGGGGCTGGCCGTTAGCGTCGTGGGTCAGGTATACTGCGCCAAAGCCCCCGGCGCCCAGGAATTTCTCCAGCCGGTATCCCCGTAGGGTGGTTTTTACCAGCAGGTCCGGGTCAAACCAGTCAGGCCTAACGGGCATATTGGTCACTCCCTCCCCTGGGGAGTAGGTGGGGAGCAAGTTCCTGGCTGACTATTGATCCAGCCGGGTCTTCATCTGATAACCCCGGTATGGCGCAGCCCGGATAGCCTCTTGGCCGTCAAGATGCGGGCTCAGGATATCGTTAATTTCCCTCTTGTAGTGAGAAAGAGACTCGTTGGGATTCAGGGGCCGCCGGTCTGGGTCCGGCCACAGAACCCCGATAAGATAGTTCACTGGGTACCAATTCCCCCGGTGGTCCGCCAAAAACTTGAGGAGACGAAACGCCCGGTCTCCCAGGCGCTCCTCCACCACCAGGCGGTTGATCCGGATTTGCCGTGGCGCTTCCGAGACCGCCAGCGACTCCAGGGGGTCCTGTGGCTTGGTGTAGCTGTCCGAAGGCACGCGGAACTTGACGCGCCATCCATCAGCGGGGAGGCCAAAGACGATTTCGTCGGAGTGATGCAGCTCCACCGCACGGCCCTCAATCAACTCACCGTTAACGATGGTGCCGAACCGGCTCTTGTCCGCCAGCACCGGCCGCCCGCCTTGAAGGCGGATGACGGCGTGCTCCCGGCTGACCGAACGGCATTCGGGAGGAACTGCCACGTCGGGCGCGGATCCCCCAGCAATTCGACCGATGGTCACGGGACCGTTGGCTGGGTCAGCCACCGGCACCGGGCGTCCAGGCTGGCCCACCTCGTCAAGTTCATCAAAGAAATACTCGGTCATGCTGTCCCCCCTATCCGGGCACTCGTCAACGGCGCCCGCTGTTTATCCGGGGTCTTGTCACTCTCGCCTGCGCGGATGTGGGAAGCGCCTTGCTGACCGAAGCGAAAAATCCGGGGTCGCGGGGAATGACCCCTCTCCAGAAGCTTCGTCGTCCTTCGGCTGGTCCACGCGTGGAGAAAATTAAAAGGCCCTGGCTGTATATCCGGTCAACATTTCCGTCCAGCCTGCCCAGGACCCATAACCGTTCTCTATGATACAGGGATGGAAAGGTGTCCACAATAGCACTGGCACAGCGCGCTTTCCGGCGTCACAGTACCATTACCACCACAGTTATGTTGTCGGCGCCGCCGGCGGCGTTGGCCGCGGCAATGAGCTTGCCGCAAACGTCTCCCGGCGCCCCGGCGGCCAACAAGGCCTGGAGACCAGCCGGCGGAACCATGTTGGTCAGGCCATCGGTGCAGAGCAGGAAACGGTCACCCGGCGCCGCAGTATGGACGCCGACGTGCGGAGCCACCTGCCCTCCGTGCCCCAAGGCCTGGGTGATAACGTGGCGTTGGGGGTGACGCCGCGCCTGTTCAGGCCCGATCAGACCATCCCGCACTAGACCGGCGACCGGCGAGTCGTCCATGGTAAGCCTTTCCAACCCGCCGGCCCGGAGGCGGAACACGGGGCTGTCCCCTACATGGGCGACCCAAAGCACCCGTGGGAGCGCCCGGGTGAGAAGCGCCACTGTGGCGGTGGTAGCCATTCCCCTTAAGGCCGGATTCCGTTGCACGTCGGCTTTCAGCGCGCGGTGAATTTCCTGCATCAGCCTTCCTAACATCTTCCCCGGCATCTTCCCTTGACCTGGGAGGAGGAACCACCGGCGCGATGCGGCGGCTAAGAACTCGGCCTGGCACCTGGCGGCCCGGGCGCTGGCCTCCTTGCCGTGCCCCAGCCCGCCTACGCCATCAAATACGCCGGCCGCGGCCACGCACCAGCGCGGAACGCCTTCCCCTTGGAGTAATTCCAGCGCGTCTTCATTAGAGTCGCGGACCAGACCCCGGTGGGTGGCTCCAGCCACTTGAACCTCGGGGCGTGACTGACGAGGATGAACCAACCAACCGCCGAGCTTCATGACCCTGCTGCCTCTCCCAGTGCGTCTACGCTTCCAGGGACCGGGCCTCGCGCTGCTCGCTCAACCCCCTGGACCGCTCCTCCAGGTCTTTGACCAGATCGTTGAGCGTGGCAATGTTTTGGCGGGTGGCGTCGATGCCCTCGTTCTTCAGCCGGTCCACCAGGTTGATGGCTTCAATGAGGTCGTTGTGGGCCTGGGTCAGCTTGTCAATGGCCACCACCGGCTCCTTGTAGATGTCGCCGATCTCCGCGGTGTGCTGCTTGATGGAGGCGGCGTTGGCCACCAGCAGGTCGCCGATGAACTCCCGAGTCCGCTTGTTGGCCTCCATCACCCGCTTCTGGCGGGCCAGCGCCGACTGGAGGGCCAGCCCGACCATTACCACGTTGGTGGCCAGGGTCAGCGTCTGATCCACCGACTGTCCCAGCCGGGTATTGTTCTGCCGGGTCATGTCGATGCTGACGAAGAGCTGGACGTGGACCTCGTCCATGGCCCGTAGGTTCTGGACCCGTATTGACACGTCGAACAGCGCCTCCCGCACTCGCTCGCCCTTTCGGAGGTCGGTGGTGCGCTCCAGCAGCTCCTCCAACTGCTGCATCAGCAGCTCCCCCAGATAGCCGTTCTTCCGAATTACCACCTGCTGGGCCTCCACCTGCTCGTATAGCATGCGCAGCTCAATGTTGTCCCTGACAAGCATCATCCGGCCTTCTCGGAGCTGGGACTCGATGGTCTTCACCTGCTGGGACACCGTTTGGTACCGGATGGCGATCTTTTCCAGTACGGCCAGCATGGAGTTGAGCCGGTTGGCCAGGGGCAGGGCGCTGATCACGCCTCGGAAGCCCGAGTGGCTCATCTCGTGGGGGTTGATCTGGTTCAGCGTCATGCGCAGGTCCACCATGTCCTTGGATACTTTGCCGCCTGTGCCCTCGCTGGCCAGCATGTTGCCAACCCGGGTCCGCAGCAGCTCCAGGTCGCCCCCGGCGTGGCGCTGGGCCTGAACGCCCACGGTGACAACGCTGTCGATGATCTCCATCTCCTTGGCGCCGCTGGCCTCTTCCAGCTGTTGGGCAACTGTTGCTGCCCTGGCCCGCATCTCCTGGGCCTCCGCCTGGGCCATGCCGCGGGGAGCCAGAGGCTCTTTCCTTACTGCCAGCGTGAGTTCCTGGGGCCCGCTGACCTCTAGGCCCGCGCCCGCTTCCTCTGAGATGGGGTTCTGCTCGGACATCTCGTCCTTGGCCATGACACTACCCTCCTTTACTGCCCTGGCGGGATTCTCTACTTCCTTCGCCGGGACCACACATCGCCTTCGCGCACCGATTAGCTGGGACTACGCGCCGTCTGCTTTAGAAGCCGAGCCTCTTCAGCTCCTCCTGGACCTTCCGGGTCCGCTGGATGACCCTGGCCAGGTTATCGGTCACCAACTTGATTCCCGCCTCTAAGCCCTGGGCCTGCACCACCGCCAACTCCAGCCGGGCAAGTACCTGGGATTCCTCGCAGCGGCCGGCGTGGTGCAGCAGCTCCTCCACCCAGAAGTCCAGCTGTTCCACGCGTTCCAGCACCGCCCGTTGGCCGGCCAAAGCCTCCTCCTTAACCCTCACCCGGCCGGCCGCGGCGGGGTCCCCCTTCAGGGACTCGATTTCCCTCTCCAGATCGATGGCTTCGGCCCGCCGGCGGTCCCGGTCCAGGGAATGGGCAGTTTGCTCCAGCTCCAGGGCCTTGGCCAGGACGCCCAGGCCCTGGCGGTAGGTTTCCTGGACCAGGTCGGGGATTTCGGCCATGGCCAGAGGGCCGGCCGCATTCTGGCGCCGCAGGGCTGACTCCAACTGGGTGTACTCGTCAGCCAACTGCTGGAGCGCCTTGGCCCCGGGGGCCCATTCCGCCCTGGCCATGGCATTGCGCAGAGTCTGGTGGAGCTGCCCCAGCCCCGGCAAGGGTCTCGCAACGCCTGAGTGGGAGCGGGTTCCAGCCAAGGCGTCTAACTTGGCCCGCGCCCGTTCCAGTACCGCCTCCGCTTCCTGAGCTAGGTCCGCAGATCCCCAGGCCATGGCTGGGAGCTTCTCCGCCTGGAAGACCTGCAGCAGGAGGGTTTCCAACTGCTTCCCAGTGTCTCCAGCCAGCAACCGGCGCTGAGTCGCCTCATTACGGACCGCGTCCACAGTCTCCTGGCGTACCGATGGAGCCTCAGTTATCAGATTGGCGCCACCAAGGCGGTCAGAGTCGTTAATCAGCGCCAGCCCGCGCTCCAGCTCTTCAGCCTTCTGCGCTAATTGGTACTGCAAATTGAGCAGCCCGTAGGCGGCGGCCAGCAGCCGGCGCGAGTCTAGCCGCGGTTCCCTCGCTCTACCCATGGCATGGACTTTCAGGGCCATCCCCACGAATGCGTCCACGCCTTTCTGGACCACCATCCGCAGCGAACCATCCGTCAGGGACCCCCTAGGAAACTCTCCGTCCATTACCGAGTGGAGCAGGGACTCCCAGACCTGGTGGTTCCTGTGGTCGCTCCACGTCATCCACAAGCCCAGCAACAACGCCAGACTGGTCCAGATAATGGCATAGAACGGGTCCCCCAGTGCCAGAAGAAATATGGCCATGCCCACGACCCACAGGAGCAGCAGGCGCCCACCGTAGCCCTGAAACAGTACGTAACGAATTAGCCTCTTTCGCAGCTCCTGTCGCAGTGAGCGCTTATGTGTCGGGTGGTTAAGCAAGTGCTGACTCCACGCCCTGTAAGCCAAAGTTGGTTCCTTTCTCCCTTGGCATTCCACCAACCTCGGCTGGTGGTGTTACCAATTTAGCACCACCCCGCCGGTGTTCAGTTGCGCCAGCTGTTGTATAGCAGTTGC
The DNA here is from genome assembly GCA_041485445.1 of Dehalococcoidia bacterium. GTDB lineage: Bacteria > Chloroflexota > Dehalococcoidia > Lucifugimonadales > UBA3495 > SHYG01. The sequence continues at coordinate 4,807 of JBGPJN010000063.1, read as the reverse complement.
GCTTTTGTTGCGCGCGACCACCCGAGCGGACTCAGCACGGAAACGCCGCGGCGTAAAGGTAATCCTTCTGTACGGGTCCAGGTCAGAGTCGCTAGTCCAATCTGCGGATGACATCACCCATTTGGTTCCGGCGCGGGGTGATGTTATTGACATACGATGCTGTCCGCAACTACGTGGTTAGGGTGGTGCAGGCCTCCGCCGGCACGCGGACCTGGGCCTGGGGGCTGGCCCCCAGGCCACCATGGGCCTCTACCGGTGCAGCCAGGCGCTGGCATCCCTGCGGGGCGGCAACCACGTGACTCACGACGAGATCAAGACCCTGGCGCCGTTGGCCCTGGCCCACCGGGTGATGCTCAAGGCCCAGGCACCAAGTGCTGCTTGAAGACGCCAAGATTTCCCGGTCGTTAGGCATGTGTCACCACATTGGGACTCTTCCTTAACAACGGGCAACTTCGTGGATGGGATTTTCTTCGATCCCACCGGCACCTTCCTCTTCATGTCCAACCGAAGCCCCGCTTTTCGCTTGACCATTGTCAATGCCGCAGGGCTCCTCGTACAACATGCCCCGATGGCCTCCGAGCCTGATGGTATTGCCTTCCATGCGCTCGCTCCCAAGTTCGTAGTCACAAACAACACCAACGGGACGATCACCCGCTTTGATTTCCCCGCGGACGACTTCACCCAGGTCCCGGTCCAGTCGGTATTCGCCAGCGGGGGTTTCCGCGGTGACCTGTCTCAGGTTGGCCCAGACGGGTGCTTCTACGTTACTCAAAACGGGACTAGGTACAACAACCTTACAGTCACCGGTCAAAACAGCCTGGTCCGAATCTGTGGCGGCTTTGCCCCACCGCCAGGCGTCAAGGACAATACTACCCCTGACTGCCAACTCACCGCAGTGATCGCCGGACCGCCGAAGCAACTCCAGATTACCGCGCAGGACACCGGCAGTGGCATATCCACCATCACCGTCCTGACTGCCACCAACGTCACCGTGAGCATCCCACCCTTTGCCGTCGGCACCACTAGCCCGGTGGTGGTCACCGCCACCAAGATCAACCAGGCTCTCAGCTCCACGGTACGGCTGGAGGTCAAGGACGTGGCGAACAACGTCACCGTCTGCGACCCGGTGTTCACACTGGTAGTCCGTGAAGAAGGCAAGCCAGTAACCCAAACCTTTACCGGCCTTCCCCAGGCCGAGAGCAAGGTGAAGATTGTTAACGGCGACCCGGGTCTGGCTAAACTGAACATTACCGTCAATGGTAAGAAGTTCAAGGAAAAGGACTTGGCGGACAACGTAACGCAGACCATAGACGTCTCGTCAGCCATGGCGCCAGGGAACAACAACACCATCACCCTGGAGGCCCGGGGCAAGCCGGGTGGCAGTGCTACGGTAGTGATTTCCGACTAAACGGAAAAGCGGTACCATACTAACCAGACAGGTGAACGGGAGGCCGAGGCTGGGGGCAGGCTTGCCATGATAGAGCGCGGCGCGGGTTGTGTTATAAGCCTTGACCCTCCGTTCACCAACTGGGACTCAGGCGCGATTGAATTGACCTTACGGATCAGCCATAAGGGGAGTATGTATTTAACGACTCTTGCATAAGTATCTAAACCGGTTGGAAGGCGCTTGCGGCGGAACTCCACCCTTTCCCCCCTTTCGCAAAGGGGGGTTGGGGGTATTTCGTCCGATACGGTTCAAGAATTTATGCAGGGGTCTATAAGCTAGAGAGAGGTGAAGTCATGCAAGCCAAGCAATTGTACGAAAAGCCGAGATTGAAGAGACTGGGACTGCTCAGGCAGCTGACTCGGTTTACGTTCTAGGTCCGGCAAGGATGTCACCCAGGAGATCAAACAGGTGGCCCGGAGGCTGGGCTTTGGTGAGGTGGGAATTACCGAGTTTGATCTGCGGTATGTCTTCATGAGCAAGAGGGACTGGGTCAGGGCAGACTGGACCAACGCCATCTGTCTGGCCATGGAGCAGCCTTATGTCGAGACCCAGACAGCTCCCAGCGGGCCGGCCGAGGCAGCAGCCCTGGCTACTTACCGGAGTGAAGGAGAAGCGGCGCTGGAGTTGGCTGCCTTCATCCGCTCCCTGGGATACCACGCTCAGGTGCACAGCCCCAACGACGCCAGCTGCGTGGTGATACCCATGTTTGTCCAGGCCGGCCTGGGCCAACTCGGGGCTAATGGCCAGCTTTTGTCCCCCCATTTCGGCTCCCGAGCCAGGCTTATGATGATCACCACTGATGCCCTGGTGACCTATGACCAGCCGGTAGACTACGGCATCCATAACTTCTGTCAAGTTTGCCAGATCTGTGTCAACCGCTGCCCTGGCCGGGCTCTGCAACGAGAAAAAGTGTGGTGGCGCGGTGTGGAAAAGGACAGGCTGATGGCCAAGCGCTGTCGGCCGGTGATGGCCCGCTATGCTGCCTGCGGCGTGTGCCAAAAGGTGTGCCCCATCCAGAAGTACGGCATGGCAGAAGTGCTGGGGCATTACGCGCAAACTGGAGAGGTGCTGGGCAAGGGCACCCATGAGCTGGAAGGCTACACCGTTCCAGACAAGGGGTACTTTGGCCCTGGGGAGTTGCCGCACTTCGACGCGGAGTTCTTCCATGTGCCCCAGGGCCGGCTGGAAGAGTGGGCCATCCAGCAGCTTAAAGAGAGAATCCAACGGGACGGAGACCTGCAGGATGAGGACTTGGCCAAAGAGTTCGGGGCCCAGATAGTGAAGGCTATGAAGCGTCCCAGCGACTTTATGGAGGAGCTGTACTCCTCCAGCCAGTCTGACGAAGCCCTGCCATCCCACACCTACTTCCTGGAAGAGCCGGAGTTCAAGGAGGACCTGTAACTCCAGGGTGGATAGGCCCATGCTAGCCTAGTGAGGGAATCAATCTGTGGTGCGTCTGCTTCCTAATGCAGGCGCACCTCATGTTCGGGGGTGCCGCCCCGGTCCAGACCAACCTCCCAAGGTCTGGACTGTGCCGCGGCACCCCGTTACCTCTGCCCGGTCTCCCAACCTGGTAGTAGGCCAGCCGGCGCCCTTGGGGATCACTCGGGTGTACCCCCCAACACAAATCCAAGCCCCACCTGGATTCACGCGGCCATGTGCCTGGCGGCGTGGCGCCATTCATGTTCCTTGTACCTATGCCAAGCCACCGTCAGCCTCTTATGCCTCAACCCTGAGGATTTCGTCCCGTCGCTGCTTGGTCAATCCCCCGGCCGCCCGGGGGTGGAGGAGCACCTGCCAGGAACAGCATGACCGAGGCGCCCAGGCTCATCAGGCCCAGGAAGATGAAGGTGGTGCCGTACTGTCCCTGGAGGTCGGCCAGCAGCCCAACCAACACTGGGCCGCCGAGGGCGAATGGGGCGGCGATGCCCTGGGAGATGCCGCTGATCCGTCCGTACTGGAGCCTGCCGAAGTAGTCCCCTCTGATGGCGTTGTTGACCGGGGTGCGGATGCCCCACGCGGTCCCATAGATCACCCCAAAGATTATGGCCTGGGCTACAGAATGGTCCGACGCCAGGATCAGCATCGCGAGGCCAGCCCCCACTAGCGAAATCCCCAATAACAGGCGCTTGGATATGATGTCTCCCAAGAAACCGCCGAACAACCGCCCTCCGATGTTGAAGATGCTCATCACCACGAGCACCGAGGCCGCCGAGGCGCGCGTCAGCCCAACCTCGCTCTCCATCTGGGAGAACTGGTGAACTGACAATGCCGATGAGGCGAACGTCCCCAGCGCCGATCCGAAACTGATCAGCCAGAACGAACGGGTGTGAAGCGCCTCCCGAAGGGTGAAGCCCAGATTCCCGGCCACCCGAGGCCGGCGCTGGCCCGGCTGGGCGGTGGCCTCGGGTAGGTCTCCGTCGGGCAGCAATCCGTACTTTTCGGGGCGGTCCCGCATCATGAGCGCCGCTGGCAGGCCGATCACCCAGACTGCGACCCCGGAAATGATGGCTGCGGTGCGCCACCCATGGGAGTCCTGGGCCAGAACGATGAGGGGAAGGGAGATAACGCCGCTGACACCCAGGCCGGTGGTAGCCAACCCAAGGCCCAGGGTGCGCTTCCGGCGGAACCAGTAGTTGATGGCAGTGGAGACCACCAGTAGCGAGCTGAAGCTGGAGCCCACGGCCATCAGGCCGAATACCGCGGAGGTAGCTTCCCTGGTCAGCAAGAGTTCGCGGGCGGGGGCGCCGGTGAGGGAAAGGGCTAGAAGGCGAAGACCGGGTCGGCGTCTCGGCTGGTACGGCCCGTGGCCCGCAGGCCCTGGCGCAGGAACTTGGGCAGGGCAAACATGTTGCTGTGGGTCTCGCCATCGTAGAAGCGCAGGGGGCGGGCGATGCGCTGGGCGGTCAGTTGGTCCACCTGCGCCGGGGTGAGCCGGGGCAAGGGTGCGTCGGAGGCCAGGTTGAAGCCCCACAGCGTCTGAAAGGCCGGCACGTGGGCTTGGCACGAGGTGGTGTGGCGGAACACGCTGGCCAGGGTGCGGTGGATGATGGTGAAGCACTCTTCATGCCCCACCAGCCCGGCGGGGCCGGACTGGGTGACCAGGATGCCGCCCGGGTTGAGTGTGGCCTGGGCTATGCGGTAGAACTCCTGGGTGTAGAGCATGTAGGCGGGGCCACCTTCCAGGGGGTCCACCAGGTCCAGGACCATCACGTCGAACTTCTGGCGGCAGTTGGCCAGATAGTCCCTGGCGTCCTCATGCCGCAGCTCCAGCCGGGGGTCGTCAAAGCTCCCCTGGTGGTGCTGGGGCAGGTGCTGGCGGCAAAGCGCCACCACCTCCGAGTCCAGGTCCAGCATTCT
>JBGPJN010000062.1:0-12825 GCA_041485445.1 Dehalococcoidia bacterium | reverse complement strand
TCTGGGCGGTGCGGGTCTCGTCCCGGCCCCGGCTCTTCAAATGCACCAGCACCGACCTACCGTCCAAGTCACCCTCGTCGGCCATGCTCACCGCCGCCTCCAGCCCCTGAAAAAACCGCAGCAGGTCCGCCCGCACCTGCTCCATGCTGTAGGCCGCCCGCTGGGGCGTCAGGTTGCTCTTGTCCGCCCACAGGTCGTACTCCCGGAGCTGGCCCGACAGTATGCCGGCCAGCACCCGGTGCACGCCGCCGGGCGGGGTGTCCAGCAGGTGGTACACTACCTCCCGGGCCGACCAGGCTGCGGGCTCCGGCTTCCAGTCCAGGCAGTAGTCCATCCCCTCCAGCACCTGTGACAGTTCGTCCCGGATGGCGCGGACGCTGGCCAAATGGGTCTCCTTCTGGCTGGTCAATGCGACTCCTCTTTGGGCTATCAGCGTTCAGCGATCAGCACCCCACATCCCATTGGGGGGAGGGGGCTGATGGCTGATATCTGAACGCCATTAGGCCTAAGGCAGCCCCTTCAGAATGGCCTGGGCGCCCGCCCGCGTGTCCTCCCGCGCCAGGGCGAACTCCAGGGAGGCCCGCAGCAGGCCCAGGGGCGTGCCGGTGTCGTAGCGGCGGCCCCGGAACTGGTAGGCGTACATCTCTCGCTCTTCCAGCAGCAGCGCCATGCCGTCGGTGAGCTGAATCTCCCCTTTTGCCCCCGGCCGGGTGCGTTCCAGGCAGTCAAAAATCTCCGGCGGGAGCAGGTACCGCCCCACAACAGTCAGGTTGGAGGGTGCTTTATCTCTGGACGGCTTCTCCACCAGCCCGTGCACCCGGTGCACCCGCTCCCCCACCGGGGTGGCCGCCACCACGCCGTAGTTGTGCACCAATTCCCAGGGCGTCTCTTCCACTGCCACCACCGACCCGCCAAACTGCCGGTAGACCCCCAGCATCTGGGAGACCACCCCCGGCGTATGTGTCACGATATCGTCGGGCAGCATCACCACGAAAGGTTCCCGGCCCACCGCCTCCTTGGCCATGAGCACCGCGTGGCCCAGGCCCAGGGGCTGCTCCTGGATCACGAAGGAGACCTGGGCCAGGTGGGAGGCGTGATGCACCTTCTGCACCAGGTCCGGGGCGCCGCCGGCAGCCAGGCGCCGCTCCAGCACCGGGTCGGGCTGGAAGTAGGCGGCGATGGACTCCTTGCCCGGAGCGGTGACGATGATGATCTGCTGGATGCCCGCCTCCGCGGCCTCCTCCACCACGTACTGGAGGGCGGGCCGGTCCAGGATGGGCAGCAGCTCCTTGGGCACCGACTTGGTGACGGGCAGAAAGCGGGTGCCCAGTCCGGCGGCGGGGATGACGGCTTTCCTGACAGGCGCGGGGGAAGTCATGGTGTGGCCATTCTACCATCGGGGTCAGGGCGGGACAACGAACCCATCTGCCTGGCAGTGGTTCAGTTAGGTCCTCGTCATTCCGGCACAAGCCGGAATCCATCAACGCATCTCAACTATGCTTGTATGTGGACACCGGCTTCCGCCAGTGTTACGGATGGAGGTCCCATTCCCTCCCGCCGCAAACTGAACCACTGCATCTGCCTATTTGACAGGCCGGGGGTACTAGCCTACCATTTGATGTGGAGGCCGCGCTACACGGGGAGCCAGCGGTGCCCTGCACCCGCAATCCGCTATAGCGGGGTGGAACTCCTTCCCCAGGCCTGGCCGGCGGGCCTATGTCCTGGAGGGCGATGTTGATGGTTGGGTCCCACGCGGCGCAGTCTTGTGAACCCCGCCAGGTCCGGAAGGAAGCAACGGTAAACAGGGCCCTGCGGGTGCCGTGGGAGCGCCTGACCGGAGTCGCACTCCTGGTTAAGTCTGCCTGGCCAGCGTCAAAGGAAGGTGCGCGGTCTCTATGAGCTTTCAGCCGTCAGCGGTCAGCTTGCCCCGCCCATTACGAAGTCACCGCAGAGAACGCTGAGAACACAGAGGATTTTACGATTGGTTGTCTATAATCTCAGCGGTCTCTGCGTGCTCAGCGGTGATTTTTGAGTCTGTGACTACTGCAACACCCGGACGCATGGGAGGCGCCAAGGCCCTGGGGCAGCACTTCCTGGCCGACGCCCGCATCCTGGCCCGCATCGCCGCCGCCGCCGAGCTGGAGCCCCAGGACTTGGTGGTGGAGGTGGGCCCCGGTCGCGGCGCCCTGACCCGCTTGCTGGTGGCCCAGGCCGGCCGGGTGGTGGCGGTGGAGCTGGACCCGGCGCTGGCCGCGGCCCTGCCGGCCCGGCTGGACCACCCTAACAACCTGACGGTGGCGACCGGCGATGCCCGCACCGTGGACCTGGCCGCGCTGGTGGGGCCCGACTGTCCCGGTCGATACAAAGTGGTGGCCAACCTGCCCTACTACGCCGCCAACCCCATCATCCGCCGCTTTCTGGAGGCGCCGCCTCAACCCAGCCTCCCCCGTCTCAGTCTAATGGTGGTGATGGTGCAGCAAGAGGTGGCCCGCGGGATGACCGCCCGGCCCGGGGAGATGGGCATCCTCTCGGTGGCCGTGCAGTTCTACGCCCAGGCCACCCACGTGTGCACCGTCCCGCCTTCGGCCTTCCGGCCGCCGCCCAAGGTGACCTCGGCGGTGGTGAAGCTGACCCCGTGGGAAACCTCGCCGGTGGCGGTGGCCGACCCCGCCGCCTTCTTCACCGTGGTGCGGGCTGGGTTCGACGCGCCCCGCAAGCAGCTCCGCAACTCCCTGGCCCAGGGCCTGGGGGTGGAGGGGGGCCGTGTGTCGGCGCTGCTAGACTCCCTGGGCCTGGACGGCCGCCGCCGGGCGGAGACGCTCTCGCTGGAGGAGTGGGCCAGCGTCTACGGTGCTTGGGAGGAGGAGAAGGACGTTGGAAGTCCGGGCCTTTGCCAAGATTAACCTGAGCCTGGAGGTGCTGGGCCGCCGCCCCGACGGCTACCACGAGGTGCGCACCGTCCTCCAGACCATTGACCTGGCCGACCGGCTGGAGGTCCAGCCTGCCGCATCCCTCCAGGTGGAGTGCGACGAACCGGCATTGGCGGGAGAGGCCAACCTGGTGTGGCGGGCGGCCACGGCCCTGGCGGCCCATAGTGGCATCCGGCCGCTGGCCCGCATCTGCATCCACAAGAGCATCCCCGTGGGCGTAGGCCTGGGCGGCGGCAGCAGCGACGCCGCGGCGGCCCTGGTGGCTTTGAACCGGCTATGGGGCCTGGACCTTCCCGCGCCGGAGCTGGCGCTGGTGGCTGCCGGGCTGGGGGCCGACGTGCCCTTTCTGCTCCAGGGCGGCACCGCCCTGGCCCAGGGCCGGGGCGACCAGGTCAGCCCGCTGCCCGCCCTGCCGGCCCTGCCGCTGCTGCTGGTGTGCCCCGGCCGGACCATCGCCGGCAAGACTGCCCAGCTCTACTCCCGGCTGACCCCGGCCCACTACACCGACGGCACGGCTACGGACCGGCTGGCCCAGGCCCTGGAGCGGGGCGAGCCGCTGGATGAAGTGAATGAGCTGCTGCACAACGTCTTTGAGGCGGTGGCCTTCCAGGCGTTTCCGGACCTGGCGCGGCTGTGGCGCCGGCTGCAGGGCCTGGTCTCACCTGGAAAGACGCCCCACCTGTCGGGCGCGGGGCCGGCCCTGTTCTGCCTGCCCGCCACCCAGGAGGAGTACTTGCGGGCGGCCAGGGTCTTGCCACCTGAGGGCGCCAGGGCGTACCTTGTACAGACCGTGAAGGCGTCACCGGTGGTATGCTGACGTCGTCGCGACAAATGCAACCGAATAAGGGATAGAGGGCTAGTCGATGATCGCACTGGGCAGTATCACCATCGGGATGAGTCCCAACATCGCGGCCTTTGGCGGGCTGCTGCTCTCCTGGCACGGGGTGTTCACCTTCATCGGCGTGGCCGTGGTGGTCGGCCTGGTGTTGCGCTGGGGCACCCGGGAAGGCATGCAGCCGGACCCGGTGCTGTCGATATGCGTATGGGCCATTATCGGCGGCATTGTGGGCGCGCGGCTGATTCACGTCATAGACTTCTGGAGCAGAGTGTACTCCCACAACCCGCTGACGGCGTTGTACATCTGGAAGGGGGGCATCGCCCTGTACGGCGCTATCCTGGGCGGGTTCGTCGGCTGCGCGTCGTACATACTCATCCGCAACTCCCGCTGGTTCCTGGCCTTCTGGGGGCGCCTTCCCAAGTTCTTGGGTCCGGCCACCCCGGCGGCTCTGCCCAACGTGGGCCACATCGCCGACATCGCGGCCCCCGCCATGCTGGTGGGCATGGCCATCGGGCGCATCGGCGACATCATCAACGGCGAGCACTGGGCGCGGGCCACCAGTCTGCCCTGGGGGGTCATCTACACCCACCCGGAGAGCCTGGGACTGAACCGGGCTGCCAGCCATCCCGCGGTGGCCTACGAGCTGATCTTCGACCTGCTGTTGGTGGCGGTGCTGTGGCCCCTGCGCCAGCGGCTGCAGCCCCGGGGCATGCTGTTTGCCCTGGCCGTGACGCTCTACTCCGTGGGCCGGTTCTTTCTCAGCTTCCTGCGGGAGGAGGTCAACACCTACTTCCTGGGTCTCAACAACGCCCAGTTGCTGGCCCTGCTGGTGGTGTTCGTCACCATCCCCCTGCTGGTGTACAAGGCCCAACTGGTGCGCCCGGCGGCGGCTGGTCGGGGGGAGCGGGCGGTGGGCCGGTAGGGAGGTGCGTGGTTAGGCATCCGGCATTGTAGGGGCGACGCATGCGTCGCCCCTACGGCTTTGTGTAGCGGCCTGTCACGGAGCGGCGGGCCGCAGGTCCACTACCCTTAGCGCCACCGCGTCGGCCCCCCGCCAGGAGTCGCTGGTGAGGGAGTAGACCAGGTCCACCCGCTGGGTGTCGCCCGTCCCGCCCGCCGACTGCCAGGCGGCCGCCTGGTTGAAGGCCAGGGCGGTCCAGTCCTGCCCCGACTTGTCGGGGTCCCGCAGCCGCAGCCGCAGGTGCTGCCCCGACTGCCCCATCTGCCGCGACTCCATGACGCGGGCGCCCCGGGTCAGGAACAGCGGCTGGGGGTTGGCGGCGCCAAAGGGCTCCAGGGTGGCCAGCCAGGGCAGAAAGCTGTTCCCCAGCTCCGCCAGCCTCACCTCCGCGTCAATGGCCAGCGCCGGGCGCAGGTCCAGGGGGGCCAGGCGCTCGTCGGCGTAGGCCGCCAGTCGCGCCGCCAGCTCCGGCAGGTTGCGTCTGGCCACGGTGAAGCCGGCGGCCTGGGCGTGGCCGCCGTAGCGCACCAACAGGTCCTGGCAGGCGGCAAAGGCCTTGACGATGTTGAACTGGGGGATGCTGCGCCCGCTGGCCACCGCCAGGCCGTCGCCCAGGGAGGCCAGGGCCACCGCGGGCCGGTGGAACACCTCGGCCAGGCGGCCGGCCACCAGCCCCGCCACTCCCGGCGTGATGACCGGGTCGTCCACCAGCAGGATGGGCGGTAGCGCGGCGTGCCGCTGCACCTGGTCGCGGGCGATGGCGTAGGCCGCTTCCGTCAGGCCCCGCCGGTCCTGGTTCAGCCCCTCCAGCCGGTCTGCCAGGGCCTCCGCCTCCGCTTCCGAGTCGGTGGTGAGGAGCTGATAGCTCTCCAGGGCGTGGCTCATGCGCCCCGCCGAGTTGAGCCGGGGGGCGATGTGGAACGCCAGCGTCTCCGTGGTGATGCGCTGGGGGTTGATGCCCGCCCGCCGGTACAGGGCCTGGAGGCCGGGGCGCTGGGTGCGGGCCAACTCGGCCAGCCCTTGCTGGACCAGGAACCGGTTCTCGTCCACCAGGGGCACCAGGTCGGCCACGGTGCCCAGGGCAGCCAGCCCCAGCAGCTCCGGGGGCCAGGGCTGCCCGTGGAACTGGTAGAGGCCCTGCATCAGCTTGAAGGCCAGCCCCGCGCCGCACAGGTCGGGGAAAGGGTACTGGTCCCGGCCCACCCGGGGGTTGATGATGGCCACCGCCGGGGGCAGGGTGGCCTGGGGGGTGTGGTGGTCGGAGATGATCACGTCCACGCCCTGCCGCCGGGCCCGGTCCACCTCCGCCACCGAGGTCACGCCGCAGTCCACGGTGACGATGAGGCTGACGCCCTGGGCCGCCAGGTGCTGCACCGCCTCGTCGGACAGTCCATGCCCCTCGTCCACCCGGTGGGGCAGGTATGGCGCCACCGGAACTCCCATTAGTTCCAGCCCCTGGGCGATGATGGCGGTGCCCGTCAGGCCGTCCACGTCAAAATCGCCGAAGATTCCCACCTTCTCGCCCCGGCGCAGGGCCTGGTACAGCCGGGGCAGCGCCCGGTCCATGCCGCCCAACCGCATGGGGTCGTAGGGCAGCCGGTGGGGCGGCTGTAGGAAGCCCCGCAGTTTCTCGCCGGAGTCAATGCCCCGGCCCAGCAGCACCGCCACCGCGGCGGGGGGCAGGTCTTGGGGCAGGGAATGGGTGGGGGAGGGTGGCGGCAGGTCCCAGCGCTTGGCCGCGGGGCCGATGGCCCCCGATAGGGGCCGACTTCCGCTGGGGCAATCGGGGCCTGTCGGCCCGGCCTCCCTGTCCGGTCGGCCTGCGCCGGGGGTCATGCCCGCGGACCCGTCCGCGGCGGGTCCTTGCCAGCACGGCCCTGGTCCAGCCAGCGCTGACGGCGCTGGTGCCGCCGGATGTTGGCCTCGGAGACGCGCGTCACGAGACGGCTGAGGCCGATGTACCGGAAGTTGTAGCCGAACAGGGTATCCCAGGCGCCCCACAGCGTGTACAGGAACAGGAGGATGGCAGCGGTCCATGAGGTGACCATGGGCTTGGACCAGGGGTCGCCCAGACTGCTGATGTAGGCCAGCGCCACGATGAGGAAGTGGACCATCGCCGCCTGCAGGCCCTGGAACGCACCCCAGGGCATCCCTCGTCGCCGGAATCCCCGGCCGATGAAGTAGGCTATCACCGGACAGGGCAGCATGGCCAGGGATACCGGGAGGAATCCGCTGACCATGATGGGCACTCCGATGACCAGTCCGCTGCCGTGGGCCAGGGCGCTGCCCCACCGCTCACCCTTGGTATAGCCGGTTGGGGAAGGCTGCTTCCAGGCCATGCTCCTCCGCGGCTCAGCCCGCCGGTTCAGGATGGGCGAAGACCAGCACCGAGTTGTGGCCGCCGAACCCAAAGGAGTTGCTCATGGCCACCCGGATGGGCTTGGGGCGGGCCTTGAGGGGAGTGTAGTCCAGGTCGCACTCCGGGTCCGGCTCCTTGAGGTTGATGGTGGGCGGGATGATGCCGTCCCGGATGGCCAGCAGGCAGAAGGCGGCCTCCACCGCGCCGCCGGCCCCCAGCAGGTGCCCGGTCATGGACTTGGTGGAGCTGATGGGCACGCGGCAGGCGTCCTCCCCCAGGGCCACTTTGATGGCCTTGGTCTCCTGGGAGTCGTTCATGGGGGTGGAGGTGCCGTGGGCGTTGAGGTAGTCCACCTCGGAGGGGTCCACTCCGGCGGCCCGCAGGGCCTGGAGGATGGCGGTGGCGGCGCTCTGCCCCGTGGGGTTGGGTTCCGTCAGGTGGTGGGCGTCGGAGGTGGCGCCGTAGCCCCGCAACTCGCCCAGGGGCGCCACGCCCCGCCGCTGGGCATGCTCCTGGCTTTCCAGCACCAGAATGGCCGAGCCTTCGCCCATGACGAAGCCGTCCCGCCGCTTGTCAAAGGGGCGGCTGGCCCCCTTGGGGTCCTCGTTAAAGCGGGACAGGGCGCGCAGGGCGTTGAACCCGGCCACGGCGATGGGGGCGATGGGCGCCTCGCTGCCGCCGGCCAGCACCACGTCGGCCTGGCCCCGGCGCACCATCTCCCAGCCCTGGCCCAGGGCGTCGGCGCCGCTGGAGCAGGAGGAGACCACGCAGTAGTTGGGGCCCAGGGCGCCGGTGAGCATGGATACCTGGGCCGCCGCCATGTCGCCCAGCATCATGGGGATGAGGAAGGGCGTGATGCGCTTGGGCCCCCGCTGGGCCAGCACGTCGTACTGCTGGGACAGGGTGAGGATGCCGCCGATGCCGCTGCCCACGATGACCCCCACCCGGTAGGGGTCTTCCGACGCCAGGTCCAGCTGGGCGTTGCGGCAGGCCTCCTTGGCGGCCACCGCCGCGAACTGGGCGAAGCGGTCCATGCGCCGGGCCTCTTTGCGCTCCAGGTAGCTCTCCGGGTCAAACCCCTTGACCTCCGCGGCGAAGCGGGTGTCGAAGCCCTCCGTGTCGAAGGCGGAGATGAAGTCCACCCCGGACTGGCCCTGGAGCAGGGCCTCCCAGGTGGAGGCGGTGTCCAGCCCCAGGGGGCTGATCATGCCGATGCCGGTGACCCAAACGCGGTGGTTTTCGCTCATACTCGTCCGCTGGGTTATTTGTTTAAGTAGGGGCAGGTTTCAAACCTGCCCCTACTGGACTTACCTGTAATGAAAATCGTTCTGAGGAAGTTCCGACTCTGACGGGGCGCCACCGGGAATGAAAACACGTTTTTTCTCCCCTTGTTGGAGAGAATTAAGGTGGGGGGCAACGCCCTCACCCCGGCCCTCTCCCCCTGGGAGAGGGAGCCACTTTCGTAGCAATGACATTTGCTAGATTCAGCTTGCCGGGGAGCTAGTCGTCCCCCTGGGCGCTGGGCCGCGGCGACTCCACCACCACCCGGTTGAGCATCTCCGACAGCTCGGTGATGCGGACGGAGATGTTGGCGGCCACGTCCTTGCTGCCCACGGTGAGGGGGTCGGACAGGTTGCGCAGCGCTTCCGCCAGCTCGTTGACCCGCACCCCCACCGACTCCGCCAGGTCGCGGCGGGCGCTGGCCAGCGGCTGGGCCGAGGCCCGCAGGGTTTCCGTCAGCTCGCCCACCCGCTGGGACAGGTTCTCGCCGAACTCCTTCCCCGCGATGGACACTGGGTCGGACCAGTTCCGCAGCACCTCGGTGGCCTCGGTGATGCGGGTGTTGATGGTGTCGCCCAGCTCCCGGCGGGTGGAGGTAAGGCGGAGCTGGTACGACCGGAGGATGCGAAAGATGCGGGCGTACAGGTTGTCCACCGGGTTGAGCTTGGCCGAGTACCGGTTGAACAGGGCCTGGCTCTCCTGCAGCGACCAGCGGGGGTCCTGGAACACCAGTTGGCGGCCGGTGTACAGGTGATAGGGCCGCATCTCACCGGGTTGGAGCAGCTCGCCGTGCTCGTTCAACGGCTTCAGGGCGTCCCAGTTGGAGGTGGCGGGCAGCGGCGTGAGCAGGTTGGCCGTCTGGTATTTGCTGATGCCGGTGATCCAGTCGGCCATGGCCATGATGCTTTCTTCGGTGTCGTAGGGCAGGCCGATGATGGTCATAGCCACCACCGCAAAGCCCATCTGGTTCAGGGCGCGCAGGTCCTTGTGCACCTGCCCCGGCTCCTGGCGCTTGCGCACGAGCTTCAGGTTCTCGGCGTTGTCCGACTCCACCCCGGCGTAGATCATCTTGATGTTGGCCTCGGACACGGCCTGGGCCAGCTCGGTGTCCTGGCCCACCTCGGCGCGGGCCTGGCAGATCATGTACATGTCGTCGGTGTGGCCCTTCCAGGCCTTCAGCCGCGCCAGCCGCTCATCGCGGTACTTCACCGCCCGCAGGGGGGGCGTGTGCAGGTCGTCGGAGATGAAGACATGGAACTTGCCGCCCCGGGAGGCGTGGATCAACCCGTCGGCCGCCAGCTCGTGGAGCTGGTTGAGCCGCTTCAGCTCCGTCTCCCGGCTAATCAGCCGGTAGCCCAGGAACTGCTGGATCACCTGGCAGTAGGTGCACTTCTCGGTGCAGCCTCGCACGGTCTCCAGCACGCCGCCGGCCATGGGGTGCTGGGGGGTCAGCCCGCGGATGGAGCGGAAGTCGGGCAGCTCCACAAAGTCGGGGGACACCAGCCCGGCGCGGCGGGTCTGGACCACCTTGCCGTCCTGCTGGTAGCTGATGCCGGGCATCTTGCTCAGGTACTGGTTCCGGTCGGGGCCGCGCTGGTCCAGCAGCAGGTCGCACAGCTGGCCGATGATGTCCTCCCCCTCCCGGTTGACAATCACATCGAAGTGCCCGTACTCAAAGGCCTCTTCGGGCAGGGGGCTCATCTGGGGGCCGCCGCCCACGGTGATGAGGTTGGGGTGGAACTGCTTGGCCGCGCGGGCGATCTGGTAGGCCCGGGGTGCCTCGTTGATCAGGGCGGTGACCAGGAGGATGTCCACTCCCTCCAGGTCCTTGTTGGGGTCCATGGGGCCCGAACGGTCCTCGAACCAGATATCCCGCTCGTACAGGTAGGGCCCCTGCCACTGGGCCAGGGCGCCGGAAAGGAACAACATGCCCTGTCTGGGGATGGCGATGTACTCGAAATTCCCCCCCGTGGAGGCGGGCTGCACCAGCATGACTCGCTTTATCTTGGACATCACCACTCCTTGCCGGGTAACCTTAGCCGCAGGCAAACACCTAGCCCATCATGCACAACGTTCCCCATTATACACCAAAGGCAAGACCTGAAAGTAGCGACGTCCCCGGTCGGTCAGGGCGCTTTCACCCTCACCCCAGCCCTCTCCCAGAGGGAGAGGGGGATGGGGCGGTGACTCATTTACAAAGGCTTGCGTAAGGCTCTTAACTTGGGCTGAGGAAATCCCCCCGACCCCCCTTTCGCAAAGGGGGGCAATTGGAAGCTACGCCGAAAATGTCTTCCAACCTCTTTAGATTCTTATGCAAGGCGCGTGTGTGGTGCTCATGCTGCGCCTTGGGGTGACCGGCGGCGGTCAGAGCCACACTCGTCCCGCCTCACGCCCGCAGCTTGCGGGCCAGCTCGGCGTTGCCGGGTTCCACCAGCACCGACCCATCGGGGAACACGATGGTGGGGATGATGAGCTTGTTCTGGTTCACCTGCCGCACGTACGCCTTGGCCGCCTCGTCCTGGTCCACATCAATCCACTCGTAGGGGACTTTGTTGGCGTCCAGATAGTCCTTGGAGCGCCGGCAGTCGGAGCACCAGGGGGCGCCGTACACCTTGATCTTGTCGGGCATGTTAGCCTCCTGCAATACCAGTTGGTGGACAGCCTATTTTGAGTGTCATTGATATTTCTGATTCTTGGCCTTCGCGGCGCTGCGGCTCAACATCGTCCATGCTCCGACTCATCGGGGCACCACCGGGGATGAAAAACAGTTTCCTCTCCCCTTGTGGGAGAGGATTAAGGTGAGGGGTATCACCCTCACTGTGCAACCCGGGACATGGGTAACAAGTTAACTATGCACATCGGTAACAAAATTATGGTCGGTGGGGCGAGCGGGCCGTGGGGTCAGACGCTCCAGGGTACTCTGGCGGGGGTGCAGCCGTCCCAGGGGATGGGTCCAAAGGAGACCAGCCAAGAGTCATAGCCTTCAGTGATGCCCACCAGCTCGCCTACCAAGGCTTCACTGAGGAAGACCAGTTCCCCATGCCACTTGATCTCACCGTTGGAACGCACCCGGCGCACCTCCGTCAAGACAGGATACCGGGGAGCCTCCAGCTGCTCGGGGTAGGAGCGTGTCGAGGGCGCATACCGAGTGGCCGGCGGCACCTGGCCCAGGGCCTGATGCGGACGCTGGGTGTTGTACTCCTCCCGGAAGGTGTCACACCGTTGCTGCTGCGCCACTACCGTTGCTGCCGGAGGCCGCATGGTCTCCTGCTTGAGGGTGCGATGCAGACGTTCATGCCGCCCATTCTCCTCGGGATGCCCCGGCTGAATGCGCTCCGGCACGATGCCCAGCTTGACCCACCACACCGAGAGGGGGGACAGGCCTCCCGCGCCTACCGAGGCGAAGGGAGGGCCGTTATCGGTGCGTATGGCCTGGGGCAGTCCGTACTCCCGAAAGACCCGCTCTACCACCGGACGCACATGGGCGTAATCGGGGTGAGGGACGATCTGACAGCACAGGAGCATCCGGCTAAAGGCATCGCTGATGGTCAGCGGGTCACAGCGGTGACCGTCGGCGGTGCGCACCCAACCCTTAAAATCGGCGCACCAAACGGAGTTGGGGGCGTTGGCCTGCCGGAAGGGCTGGCTCCAGGGGGTGACTCGCCGCCGCCGGCGGCGTGGCATCACCAGCCCTTGACGGGCCAGGATACTGCCACGGGTGCTGGTGGCCGGCCAGGCAGCCGCCACCTCCGGCGGGCTGTCGGCGGGAGGTCGCAGCTTGGCTGGACCCCACGTGGGATGGGCCATTTTGGCCTGGACTACCGCCTGCACCACCGGCATCGGCGTAGCGTTGGGGTGCCTCTGGGGGGCCCGGGAACGTTCCTGCAGTCCCTGAGCACCTTCCTCGTCAAAGCGGCCCAGCCATTTATAGGCCGTCTTGCGGCTCACCTGGAACCACTGGGCCAGCTCGGCTACGGTGTAGCTCCCCGTCTGAAACAACGTCACCAATTGCGATCTCTCGTTCATAGCACAGGTCTCTTTCCACGGCAAGGCATCACCTCCTTGCCACGCAGATTACCTGTTACCTATGTGCCCGGTCTATTTGTTACCAGTGTACCCGGTTAGTACCCACCCCAACCCTCTCCCATCCAGGGAGAGGGAGACATTTTCTTAAGTAATGACATTAGTCAGATTCAACAGCTGTGACTGCGCCGCCTACCCGCCCCGCGCCCGGAAGTGGGGGATGAGCTCCTTGGCGATGGTCTCCACGTGCCGCGCCCGGTCCTCCCGCGGACAGGCAATGCTGAAGACGATGTGCCTTGCCCCGGCGTCGATGTATTCCTGGAGGCGGGCGATGCACCGCGCCACCGGCCCCAGCAGGCAGTACTGGGTGACGATGTTGATAAAGTCGCCGCCGTAGAGGTAGCGCCCGCCCAGGGCCTCCGCGGCCACGCCG
>JBGPJN010000061.1:0-12835 GCA_041485445.1 Dehalococcoidia bacterium | reverse complement strand
GTGGACCCGGAGAAGCTGGGCCCCTTCGTCCGCCGCTTCGACGAGATTGTGCGCAGCCACAACACCACCGCCGGCTACTACGGCCACGCCAGCGTGGGCTGCCTGCACATCCGGCCCCTGGTAAGCCTCAAGGACCCGGCGGGCATCGCCAAGATGGTGGCCATCGGCAACGAGATCAGCGACCTGGTGAAAGAGTTCGGCGGTTCCATGAGCGGCGAGCACGGCGACGGCATTGTCCGCGGCGTGTGGACCGAGAAGATGTTCGGGCCGCAGATCTACCAGGCCTTCCGGGACGTCAAGAAGACCTTTGACCCCCAGGGCATCATGAACCCCGGCAAGATCATTGATTGCCCGCCCATGACGGAGAACCTGCGCTACGGCGCCGGCTACCAGGCCGGCGCCATGCCCACCCACCTGGACTTCTCCCTGGACGGCAGCTACGCCGGCGCCGTGGAGATGTGCAACGGCATGGGCGCCTGCCGCAAGCTGGAGGGCACCATGTGCCCCTCCTACATGGCTACCCGGGACGAGGAGCACTCCACCCGGGGCCGGGCCAACCTGCTGCGGGCCGCGCTGTCGGGGCGGCTGCCCGAAGGCGCCATGACCAGCCGGCGGCTGTATGACGCCCTGGACCTGTGCCTGGAGTGCAAGGCCTGCAAGTCCGAGTGCGAGTCCGGCGTGGACATGGCCAAGCTGAAGTACGAGTTCCTGGGCAACTACTACCGCTCCAATCCCATACCCCGGCGGACCAAGCTGTTTGCCCACATCAACCGGTTCAGCCGCCTGGGTTCTAGCCTGGCCCCCTTCTCCAACTGGGGCGCCCGCAGTCCCTTGGGCAAGTTGGTGTCCAGCAGCCTGCTGGGGATCCACCCCCAGCGCAAGCTGCCGTCCTTCGCCCGGCAGACCCTGCCCAAGTGGTTCAACGCCCGGCGGGGGACGATCCCCCTTTCATCCCCCCTTACTAAGGGGGGAAAAGAGGGGGGCGGCACCGTCGCCCTGTTCAACGACACCTTCATGAACTACAACTACCCGGAGATCGGTCGCGCGGCGGTGGAGGTGCTGGAGGCGGCGGGCTACCGGGTGGTGCTGGCCAACGCCGGCTGCTGCGGCCGGCCCATGATCTCCAAGGGACTGCTGGAGGAGGCCGCCGCCAGCGCCCGCCGTAACGTCGATTTGCTCTACGGGTTCGCCCAGAAGGGCATCCCCATCGTCGGCTGCGAGCCCAGCTGCCTGCTGACCTTCCGCGACGAGTACCCCGAGCTGGTTAAGGACGAGAAGGCGCAGGCGGTGGCCCGGCACAGCTTCCTGATCGACGAGTTCCTGGTGGGTCTAAAGGAGCGGGGTGAGCTGGAGCTGCCCTTCAAAGACCTGCCCAAGAAGGTGCTGTTCCACGGCCACTGCCACCAGAAGTCCCTGGTGGGCGCCGCCAGCTCCCTGGCGGCGCTGCGGCTGCCGCCGGGCTACCAGGTGGAGCTGGTGAACGCCGGGTGCTGCGGCATGGCCGGCTCCTTCGGCTTTGAGAAGGAGCACTACCAGGTCTCCATGACCATTGGGGAGCAGGCCCTGTTCCCGGCGGTGCGGGCCAAGGATGCCGGCTGGGAGGTGGCGGTGATGGGCGTTTCCTGCCGCCAGCAGATTGAGCAGGGCACCGGGCGGCGGGCTCGGCACCTGGTGGAGGTGCTGCGGGACGCCCTGCCCTGAGCCGGAGTGCCCTACAATTCACCGCAGAGCACGCAGAGGCCGCCGAGGTAACGGATGATGCCATCCTTGACTCTGCGTACTCTGCGGTCATATGGCAGGCTTGGTGCTAGTGCGGCAGTGGCACGGGCTTGGTGACGTCGCCGAAGTTGGCCGCGGCCATGCCCAGGTCCAGCACGTCAATCCGGCCGTCGCCGTTGGCGTCGCCAAAGGGCAGGGTCAGCTCGGGGATGGTCAGCACGGCGCCGGCGGCCACGTCCGCCTGGGGGATGAGCACCGGCAGGTGCCCCGGCGCCTTGATCCACACGTCCGCCGGCCCGCTGCCCCACGGGAAGCTGAAACGGCCGCCGGCATCCAGAAAGTGGACCTGGTCCCCCACTGCCACGTACCCGCCCAGACTGTTGGGCTGCCCTTGCAGACGCACCACGCCCTGCACCAGGCCCGGAAGGGAGATGACCACCGGGGAGAGTCCCCCTGCGTGGGCGGCCTGTGCGCTGCCCACGAAGATGCGGCTCAACGCCTCCGGAGGTGTGGCCAGCGCAGGCCCAGCGGCGGCGCCGCTGAAGGCGGCCTTGGGGACTCCCTCACCGGATTCAGACCCAAAGGTGATGTCTGCCGGGTGGGGGCTGGCGACGGCATCGGGCGGCGTGGAGTAAATGAGCATGCCCAGCAGGCCCGCAGCGCCCGCCTTGGGATTGAGCTGTTCCAGGGTCAAGGTGTGGACCGCCCCGGGGGAGAGCCCGGCCAGGTCCACAGCATGGTGGGTGAAGCTCCGGCTGCACCGGTCTCCCATCAGGTCCACGGCGTCCAGGCTGGCGCGGGCGCAGGCGCCGCCGGTCAGGGACACCCACAGGGATGCCGAGGCCTCATGGAGAGTGAAGCCGCTGGGCACCGCGAAGAACACACTGTCCGTGTCCATGCTGCCCAGTGCCGTGGCGAACATGACGAAATTGGTGGCGTTGGGGTGCTGCCAGTGGTAGTAACCCACTTGCCCTGGGGTCAGGAGCGCAGCGCCCGCCACTGAGGCCAGGACCTCGTTGATGACGTTGAGCAGTGTGGTGACGCTGACATCTTGAAGTCGAGGATTCTCGTGGTCCAGGTCGCCTGCCTGCCATCCCTGAGACGGGGCGGCCCCTTTGGGGAGATAGGCCACCACCCAGCCCTGGACGTCGTAGTACAGGCCGACGTCGGAGGACAGGCCGTCGATGTTCCAGATACGGACGGTGGCGATGGTGTAGTTGTCCCCAATCTGGCGCAAGGTGGCGGCGCCCGCCCGGCGGGACGTGGGGCTGGGCCGCGCCAACAACGCCTGGTCCACCGCCGCCTTGTCCAAGGCGAACCCCCCACCGGCGCTGGGGACCCTATGGTAGGCCGAGAACCCGGCATCGGTGGCGGGGAACGCGGCGCCGCCGGCCTGGAGGACCTGGCTGGCCTCGGCAGTCAGCTCCAGACGAATGGCGCTCTGGTGGGGGAACCCGCCTCCGGAGAGTGGCTCCTGGAGATGGCCGGCCAATAGGGGGACGAAAGTCGCCGCCAATGGCGTCAGCAGTACCGCCGCCCACCGTACTGTGAAGAAGGGGATGCGCATATGTGGACGCTCCCCAGAAGGATGGCCCCTTTTTACCATCACGGCGGACTTACGTCAAGGCACCGAACCCCGCTCCGGTCGGGGTGTGCCGGAGCCCGCCGATTCCTGGGGCCGGCCGGGTATTTCCTCGCCAAGGCAAAGGTGGTATCCTGACCCGCGAGGCGCCGCAGCGTCGCTTTGGTTGGCCCTATAGTGCGGCGCCAGGAGATGTAGAGTCATGCGTGTTGTCCGAATCAGCAAACTGGACCAGGAACCGGTGGCCACCGCCACGCCCATTGCCGGCTGGATCGGGGGGCCTGTGAAGCGCACCCGGCAGACCATCATCCCGGCGGGCGGCTCCAAGTACTTCAACTGCAGCATCGTGAACTTCGGCAAGGGCGCCACCACCGGGGTGCACGTCCACGCCAGCGACCAGATCCTGGTCATCACCTCGGGCAACGGCTTCGTCTCCAACGAGCACGAGGAGCACGAGGTTGCGGTGGGAGACGTGGTGCACATCATGGCCGGCGAGAAGCACACCCACGGGGCCACCAAGGATTCTTACATGGGCCACATCACCATCACCATGGCGGGCGGCGAGGGCGCGCGCTAGCCGGGGAGGCCGGCCGTGGCCCTGGTGGGGATCATCGCCAATCCGGCGGCCAGCAAGGATATACGGCGTCTGGTGGCCCAGGGCCGGGTGGTCCCCGATTGGGAGAAGGTCAACACCCTGCGCCGGGTGCTCCTGGGGTTGCAGGCGGTGGGGGTGACCCGCGTGGTGGCCATGCCCGACGGCGCCAACCTGGCGGCGCGGGCCCGGGAGGAGGCCGGCATCTCCCTGCAGCTGGATCTGCTGGAGTTGCCGGTCACCTACTCCGAGGATGACACCACCCGCGCCGCCAGGCTCATGGGACAGCTGGGGGTGGACTGTCTGGTGACCCTGGGCGGCGACGGCACCAACCGGGCGGTGGTCAAGGGGTGCGCCACCATACCCCTGGTGGCCATCTCCACGGGCACCAACAACGTGTTTCCCACGCTGGTGGAGGGCACCCTGGCGGGGCTGGCCGCCGGGCTGGTGGCCCAAGGTAAGCTAGACCACCAGGGCGCGGTGGTGGCCAGCAAGACCCTGGAGGTTTATGTGGACGGCCAGCCCCGCGACCTGGCTCTGGTGGACGTGGCCCTCTCGCGGGAGCGGTTTGTGGGCACCCGGGCCATCTGGGACCTGGGCACACTGTACGAGGTGTTCCTGACCAGGGCGGAGCCGGCGGGCATTGGCCTGTCCTCGGTGGGGGCGCGCCTGGCCACCGTGTCCATGACCGACCCCGGTGGGCTGCACTACGTCGTGGGGGAGGCGGCGCCAACCGAGCCCGCCCCGGCGGGTGACCGGGTGGCCCCGCCGGACGCGCCGCTGGCGTCCAGGGTGCTGGCGCCCATCGCCCCCGGCGTCATTGCCCTGGTGCCCATCGCGCGCTGGCAGTTGCTGGCCGAGGGCGAGCTGGCGCCGGTGGCCCGCCGGCACTGCACCGTGGCGCTGGATGGCGAGCGGGCCTTCACGGTGACGCCCCAGCAGCAGGTGGAGGTGGTGGTGCGACACAACGGTCCGCCGGTGGTCCAGGTGGAGGCGGCGCTGCGCCAAGCGGTGGCGCTGGGGCTGTTCCGCCAGTGACCGGGGGACAATTCCTGGGGCTGACCGCCGGCGGGCCTTGCCGCACCCTGGCTAATTCAGGGGGCCCGGCCCGCTCCAACCGCACCACGCCGAGGAGCGCAACCTCCTGTTGCCATTTTGGGGCAGCCGCACGCCGCCTGGCGCCGCCGGCCTGGGTTCACGCGTGCTCTCCGGACTGACCCTGGTCATCGCCCTGGCGGTGGTATGCCTGGGCGCCGTGGTGATGGGCACGGTCAGCTTTGGCATGGGGCTGGCGGTGACGCCGGTGCTGCTCCTGTTCCTGGAGGCGCAGGAGGCCGTGGTCATCGCCAACACTCTCATCGGACTGTTGCTCTGCCTGGTGGTGTTCCAGACCCGCCGGCACCTGGACCTGCGGCGGGTGGGGGGCATGACCCTGGGCGGGCTGGCGGCGGTGCCCCTGGGGGCGCTGGCCCTGGCCTGGGCCGACGCCGCAGTGCTAAGGGTGACCATCGCCCTGGTGATTCTGGCCCTGTGCCTGCTGGCCGTGCTGAACGTCCGGCTGCCCCTGGCCCGGCGAAGGTTTGCCGGGCCCGCCTTTGGGTTCATGGCCTCCCTGTCGGTGACCACCCTGAGCATCGGCGGGCCGCTGGCGGCTTTCTACGTCATGGCCCAGGGCTGGCCCACCCCGGTGATGCGGGCTTCTCTGGCCTTCTACTTCTTGGTGGCCGATGCCGCCGCCTTCGGTTTCTATCTGTGGGCCGGGCTGGTCACCCGCGACGCCCTGACCAACATCGGCTTGCTGCTGCCGGCGCTGGCTCTGGGCCTGGGCGCCTCGTCCCTGCTGGTGCGGCGCATGGACGAAGCGGTGTTCCGGTACGCGGCCATCGCCGTCAGCGCCGCCGGCAGCCTGGTGCTGCTGGCGCGGGAGCTGGCCGGGCGGTAGCGGGCGGGGCATGAGGCTGCCCCTGTCGCCGTGGCCCCCTCTCCCTCCGGGAGAGGGCTGGGGTGAGGGTGGCCCTCATCCCCCTTCCCCCTTCCCCCTGAGGGAGAAGGGGAACGCTTGCGTGGCTCCCTCTCCCCCTGGGAGAGGGCTGGGGTGAGGGCCGCGGCGGCACAGACCCGCGCAGGTTGACACCTGGGCGTGGCGTTCCATATGCTGGGGCTGGTCCCCCAATGTGCCCGGCGGCGGCCCAATGTGCCCGATGGGGGCAATGAGGTGGTGGCATGTACCAGCGGGTTCTGGTGCCTCTGGACGGTTCGGAGGCCGCCGAGGCCGCCCTTTCCCATGCGCAGACCCTGGCCGCGGTCCTGGGCGCTACGTTGCACCTGCTGCGGGTGGTATCCGAGGCCGATGCGGTGAACGACCCGGTGGTGACCGACAACCCTAGGGCCTCCGAGTCGGCCCGGGAGCTGGCCCGGCGGTTCCTTTCCGCCAACCTGGCCGCGGCGCGGGAGTACCTGACGAAGACCGCGGAGCCCTTGCTGGCCCAGGGCCTGCGGGTGGAGATTGCGGTGTGGGAAGGCCCGGCGGCGGAGAAGATCGGTGAGTACGCCCGGCAGCGGGGCATTGACCTGGTGGTGATGAGCACCCGGGGCCGGGGCGGGGTCCGGCGCCTGCTCCTGGGCAGCGTCACCGACCGGCTGCTGCGCTCGGCGGGCCTGCCGGTGCTGGTCATCCCCCCGGAGGAGTAGCGGGCGCCGGAGCGCACTTCTTGCCCACCACCAGGAACAGCGGGTCGCCGGGCGGGCTGGTCTCCGGGTTCACCAGCCCGGCGCGCAGGTCCTCGTAGTTGCCGGCGTAGTCCATGTAGGCGGCCACCAACTCCACGTGCCCGCGGTCGTCGGACTGGCGCCAGATGCTCACCGCCTTGGTGGGAAACATGCGGTTGGAAAAGGTTACGATAAACTGCCCGCCGGGCTTCAGGATGCGGTTGACCTCCCGGAAGGTCTCCACCGGCCGGGTCATGTACTGCACCGACACCGTGACCACCACGGCGTCAAAGGTGGCGTCGGGAAAGGGCAGGTCGGGAACACGGTTCAGGTCGTGGACCACGTACTCGTCCAGGTCCGGGTTCTCCCGCAGCTCCACGCCGTTGAGTCCCAGGCCCACCAGCCGCCGTCGCGGATGCCCCAGCGGCCAGTGGGTGCGCCAGCTGCTCATCAGGTCCAGCACCACGGCGCCGGGGGGAATTAGCGTGCGGAACACGGCGCCCACCGCGGCGATGGCCTGGTCGTCGATGTGCACCACCAGCCTGGGATGCTGGTAGAACTGGGGGTCGTCGCTCTCGTCTTCCCGCTGGAAGGCGTGGGGCGGAAAGGGTGCGTCCGTGGCGCGCCTCCTGGTGGAACTGACCCCGCCTGGGGGACGGCGGTCTGCCGGGGCATTTTACCACGCCCTGCACTACGCCGGTGCAGGCACGCCTGGCGCGGCGCCGGTGCAGGCACGCCCGGCACGGCGCCGGTGCAGGGCGCCCGCAAAAGGGCTAAAATAGTATACAGCCTGCCGTCCCGGAGCGATCTGTGACCCAGCTACCGCCGCGCCACGGCCACCCCTACCATATGCACGACGCCATTCTGCGCCAGCCTCAGGCGGTGGCGGAGATGCTGCGCCGCCACGGTGCCACGGCGCGGGAGACGGCGGCGGCGCTGGCCCGGAAGCGGAACCTGCACCTGGTGGGCATCGGCACGTCCTGGCATGCCGCGCTGGTGGCCCACCACTGGTTTCAGCAGCTGGCGCCGGGCGCGCCCCAGGCCCACGCCTGGCACTCCTTCGAGTTCTGCGCCTACCCGCCGCCCCTGGGCCGGGACGACGCGGTGGTGGTCATCAGCCACCGGGGCACCAAGACCTACTCCTTCCAGGCGCTGGAGCTGGCCCGGTCCCGGGGCGCATACACCGTGGCCATCACCGCCACCGACGCCGGCCCGCGCATTCAGGAGGCGGACGTGCACCTCACCACCGTGGCGCAGGAGCGCTCCGCCGCCTTCACCGTGAGCTACACCGCGGCGCTGACGGTGCTGGCGCTGCTGGCCCTGGCGCTGGGGCGCCGGGCGGGTGAAGGCGATGAAACGCGAAGGGCGCATCCTCCCGCCGCAGGACTGCGGGAGGCGCTGGCCGCCGTGCCGGGGGCCATGGCCCAAGCCCTGACGGGGGAGAACGCGGTCCGGCAAGCGGTGCAGCGGTTCCAGGGCTGCCGTCGGTTCATCTCCGTGGGCTGGGGCCCCAACACCGCCAGCGCCTATGAGGTGGCGCTCAAGCTCAAGGAGACCAGCGCCGTGGATAGCGAGGGCATCCAGGTGGAGCAGCTGCTCCACGGCCCTTTCTGCGCGGTGGACCCATCGTGCCTGCTCACCCTCATCGCCCCGCCGGGGCCGGGCGGCCGGCGCATGGAGGACATCGCCGGGGCGGCCGCGGCGGCCGGGGCCCCGGTGTGGGGGTTGGTCCAGCAAGGGGACACCCAGCTGGCCGGGCGGTGCGCGGAGAGCTTCGCGCTGCCGCCGCTGCCGGAGCTCTGGAGCCCGCTGTTGTATATCGTTCCGTTGCAGCTTTTCACTTACCACCTGGCCCTGGCCCGGGGCGCGCACCCGGACCTGTTCCAGCAGGACAACCCCCGCCAGGCGGCGGCCCGCGCGCATTACAGCTTGTAACAGGAGTGTCACACATGGCGTTGGACGAAGCCCAGGCCTACCTGCGGGAGATGCACCAGAAGCGGGGCTACACCCTGGAGATGCACCGCATCATGGCGGCCGCCGACCTGGAGTGGGCCCGGAAGTACGGCGACTTCATTGAGGCCACCTACACCGGCCAGCGGCTGCTGGACCGCAAGACCAAGGAGCTGCTCCAGATTGTGGTGGAGGCCGCCCTGCGGGCCGACGTGGGGCAGATTCAGGCCCACGTGCGGGTGGCGCTGCAAGAAGGGGCCTCGCCCCAGGAGATTCTGGAAGCCCTGGAAGCGGTGATTGCGCCCATGGGCGCGCTGGCCTTTCGCCGCGGCCTGCAGGCCTGGGCCGCCGAGACCGGCTTCCAGCCCATTGCAGCCGACGGGGAGTGATGGCGCCGGATGCCTGAATGTAGCCAGCCGGGCAAACAACTCTTACTCTTAACTGTAGCGCAAGAAATCCCCCCAACCCCCCTTTGCGAAAGGGGGGCAAGGGCGATTTACGCCGCAAATACCTTCCAACCGATTGAGATATTTGTGCAAGGTTCGGTAGGTTGAGTAAGCCAGGCTCAACCACCGGCACACCGGACTGACAGGAGGACTGCCATGAGTGACCCGGCATCGGAACAACCCAAGCCCAAGGAGTGCTGGGCCCAGGTGGGGGAGCTGCGCATGCGCTACCTGGATTGGGGCGGCGAAGGCCCTCCGGTGATGGCGCTGCACGGCCTGGCATCTTCGGCCCACTGGTATGACCTGGTGGCGCCGCTGCTGCGGGCGCGGTTTCGGGTCATCGCCCCGGACCAGCGGGGCCACGGGCAGACCACCCAGGCGCCAACGGGCTACGATTGGCAGTCGCTGGCCGAGGACGTGGTGGGGCTGATGGACCATCTGGGCTTCTCCCAGGCGGCGGTGTTCGGCCACTCCTGGGGCGGCAACGTGGCCAACAACGTGGCGGCCCGGTTTCCCCAGCGGGTGTCCAACCTGGTAATGATTGACGGGGGATTCAACTGGCGGCAGCGGGCCCCCGGGGCTACCTGGGAGGAGTTCCGGACCCGTTTGGCGCCCCGCAACGTGTCTGGCACCCGGCCCCAGTTCCTGGCGCGGATTCGGGGGCAGCTGGACTGCTGCTGGAATGCCGAGGTGGAGCGCATTGTCCAGACCATGGTGTATGAGGACCAGCACGGGCAGATCCACGACATCCTGCACCCTGACCACCACGCCCAGGTGATGCACGCCATGTGGCATGAGCCGCCCAACACCATCTTCCCCCGCATCGGCTGTCCAACCCTGATCGTGCCCGCCGGTCCAACCCCGGAGCGCGCCGGCACCGAGTTCGCCCAGCGGCGCCGGGAGATGGTGGGGTACGCCGCCCAGCACATCCCGCGCTGCCGGGTGTGCTGGATCCCGGAGACCATTCACGACATCGGCTACCACAAGCCGGGGGACCTGGCCAAGGTGGTCACGGAGTTTCTCACCGGGAGTTAGGCGGGGTGTCCCCATCGCCCAGGGGTGCCGGCCAGGGATTGCAGAGCCAGAGGGCGCCAGGATGCATACTTAACATTGACACTAGCGATGGAGCCTACATATACTGAATTGACACTCCAGGCGCCACACACCCGGGCGTCGGAAATCGGCGTGTTCAGGCGCGAACGACGACGAGCTTTGGGTGGAAGGGCGGATGTTGGGTGTCGATCATTTTTGCGCTAATGCCGGGTTCAGCCGGCATGCGGCGTCTGAATAGGGGCGGATGACAAAGAAGAAGATTGTGGTGGTGGGCGGCGGCACCGGCAACCATACCACGCTGAGCGGTCTGCGGACGCAGGACTGCAGTCTGACTGCGGTGGTGGCCATGACCGATGACGGGGGCAGTTCCGGCCGCCTGCGGCAGGAGATGGGCCAGCTGCCGCCCGGCGACCTGCGCCGTTGCTTGATGGCCCTGGCCTCCGAGGACGCCCAGGGGACCCTCATGCGGAAGCTGTTTGATTACCGGTTCAGCTCGGGCAACGGCCTCAGCGGACACAGCTTTGGCAATCTGATCCTCACCGCCCTCACCGAGGTAACCGGCAACACCATTTCGGCCATTGAAGCGGCCGCGCAGATGCTGGGCGCCCAGGGCCGGGTGCTCCCGGTAACCCTCACCCGTTCCACTCTCATGGCCCGCCTGGACGACGGCACGGAGCTGACGGGCGAGGCTGCCATTGGGGGACGCCGGGAGCGGCTGGACGTGGTCATCGATTACATCCGCCTGGAGCCCAAGGCCTACGTCTATCCGCCGGTGCTGGAGGCCATCGCCCAAGCCGACGCCATTGTGCTGGGGCCTGGGGATATCTACACCAGCGTGGTGCCCAACCTGTTGGTGGAGGAGGTGGCCGGCGCCATCAACGCCTCCCGCGCTGCCAAGGTCCACGTCTGCAACCTGACCACCATGCCGGCGGAGTCGCGAAACCTCAAGGCCTCCGGGTTTGTTAAACTCCTGCAGGCTTATCTCGGTTCCGATCAGCCCCTGGACTACCTCATCGTCAACAATGCTCCCATGCCCGAGAAAGTGGTGCAGCGGTACTCGTCGGACGGCCAGTATCCGGTGGAGCTGGACCTGGAAGCGTGCGATTCGGTGGTCAGGGAAGTGGTCCAGTGGCCCGTCCTGGCCCCGGGCGTGCACCTGCGCCACGACCCCCAGGCCCTGGCCCGGGCCATTATGTACGCGGTCAACCGCCACCAGACCCAGGAATCCCAGCCGGCTCGTGTGTCCCGCGCGACGGGCGGCCGGGGCTAACGCCAGGGAGGCGGCGGGTATTATATGTGCGGTATAGTCGGATACGTGGGCCACCAACAGGCGTGGCCCATCATCCTCCAGGGCCTCCAGCGGCTGGAGTACCGGGGCTACGATAGCGCCGGCATGGCCATTGTGGACGGAGAGGGTGAGCTCCAGTTCCGCCGGGAGGTGGGCAAGGTCTCCGGACTGATCCCCGGGGTTCCGGCCGCCTTCCCCCACGGTACCCTGGGGCTGGGTCACACCCGCTGGGCCACCCACGGGCGGCCCTCCGTGGTCAACGCCCACCCTCACACCGACTGCCACGGCCGAGTGGCGGTGGTGCACAACGGTATCGTGGAGAACTTCCTGGAGCTCAAGCGGGGGCTGCAGGCCCGCGGCCACCGGTTCACCTCCGAGACTGACACTGAAACCATCGCCCACCTTCTGGAGGAGGGCTTGGCCCAGGGACTGGCCTTTCCTGAGGCGTTCCGCCGGTTGGGCGGCATGCTGCGCGGCTCACAGGCCATCGCGGCCATCGCGCTGGGAGAGGACCGGATCTGCGCCATGCGCCTGGGCCACGCCGGCGGCATCGTGGTGGCCCACCAGGATGGCCAGGCCATCGTGGGCAGCGACCTGCCGGCCCTGACGGCCCTGCTGGGCCAGCCGGGCGCCCCGGTGCGGGCGGCCTTTCTGGAGGCGGGCGAGATGCTGGTGGCCAGCCCGGAAGGGGTGACCTTCCATGACCTGGACGGGCGGCCGCTGGACAAGGCCCGGCGCACCGTGCTGCCTGAGGAGGTCATGATTGACCGGGCAGGCTACCGCCACTTCATGCTCAAAGAGATCATGGAGCAGCCATCGGCGGTGGCCAGCGCCCTGCGGGAGCGGGTGGACTTCGAGCATGGCCGCGTGGTGTTGCCCGATTTCCCCATCTCCCAGCGGGACGTCAAAGAGCTCCGCCGGGTGGTGCTCATCGGCTGCGGCACCAGCCTGCACGCCGCCCAGGTGGGACGCCACCTGGTGGAGCGGCTGGGGGGCCTGCCTGCCGAGGCGGAGAGCGCCTCTGAGTTCCGTTACCGGCGGGCCTACATTGACCGCCAGACTCTGGTGGTGGCGGTGGGGCAATCCGGGGAGACGGCGGACACCGTGGCCGCCATGCAGGAGGCCAAGGACCGCGGCAGCCGGCTCATCGCCATATGCAACGTGGCCGGTAGCCAGGCCACGCGGGTGGCGGAGGGCAGCCTCTTGATGCGCTCCGGCGCGGAGATTGGTGTGGCCAGCTCCAAGACCTTCGTGGCTTCCCTGACCATCCTGAACCTCTTGGCGGTGTACTTGGGTCAGGTGCGGGGCGCGCTTTCTGAGGCCGATGCCGGGCGCCAGGTGGAAGACCTGGCCCTCTTGCCCAACCTCATCGGCGAGGTGCTGGCCGATACCTCAGGGTATCAGCGGCTGGCCCGGCGGCTGAGCGAGTACCGCAACTTCCTTTTCCTGGGCCGGGGTATGAACGCCCCCATTGCTCTGGAGGGGGCGCTGAAGCT
>JBGPJN010000060.1:0-12923 GCA_041485445.1 Dehalococcoidia bacterium | reverse complement strand
GTCAGCACCTGGGGGGTGATGTTGCTCTCGAACTCCAGGGCGGCCAGCAGACCCTTGCCCCGCACGGCGGAGACAAAGCCGAAGCGGGACTTCAGCTCGTTCAGGCGGGCCAGCAGGTGCTCCCCCATCTGCCGGGCATGGGCCGGGATGTCGTTCTCGATGAGGAACTTGCTGCCGGCGTAGGCGGCGGCGGTGGTCAGGGCGTTGCCGCCGAAGGTGGAGCCGTGGTCGCCGAAGGTCAGGGCCATGGCCGGCTCCTTGGAGAGAAAGGCGCCGATGGGCACGCCGTAGCCCAGTCCCTTGGCCAGGGTCATCACGTCGGGCTCCACGCCGTACTCCTGGTAGCCAAACAGGCTGCCCAGGCGGCCCATGCCGGTCTGCACCTCATCCAGGATCAGCAGCAGCCCCTGCTGGTCGCACCACTCCCGCACCCGCTTCAGGTAGTCGTCGTCGGGGATAATCACGCCGCCCTCACCCTGCACCGGCTCCAGGAACACCGCGGCGGTCTTGTCGGTGGTGGCGTTCATGATGGCTTCCACGTCGTTGAAGTCCACGTGCACAAAGCCGGGCAGCAAGGGCGTGAAGGGCTCCTGGTAGTGGGGCTGGCCGGTGGCCGCCACCGTGGCCATGGTGCGCCCGTGGAAGGAGTGAAAGGCGGTGATCACCTCGTAGGCGCCGTCGCGGTGCGCCTTGCCGTACTTGCGGGCCAGCTTCAGTGCGCCCTCGTTGGCCTCCGCCCCGCTGTTGCCGAAGAACACCCGGTCCATGCAGCTGTTCTCAATGAGCAGCTGGGCCAGCAGGATCTGCGGCACGGTGTAGAACTGGTTGGAGGTCTGGAGCAGTGTGGCCGCCTGCTCCACGATGGCCTGGGTGACCGCCGGGTGGCAGTGGCCCAGGTTGTCCACCGCCCAGCCGGCGACGAAGTCCAGATACTCCTTGCCATCGGCGTCCCAGACCCGGGTGCCTTGGCCCCGCACGATGACCACCGGCTGGCGCCGCACGGTCTGGGCGTAGTACTTCTGCTCCTGGGCGATCCATTCACTGCTCTTGCTCATGGCGTGCTGTTGCCTCCTAACGTTTTCCCCAGGTCTTCCAGCGCATTCTGAAGGCGCTCCAGGGACTGCCGGAGCTCCTCCACCGCTTGCTTCATGCGTTCCAGCTCTTCCCCCGCCGGGACCGGCCCGCCGGACGCCGGCCCCACGGTTGCTCCGCTGGTCAGGTACGCCAGTCCCTGGTCAATGGTGTCGGCCATCACCAGCCGGCTGGCGTCGGCCATGATAACCTTCTTCAGCTCCGGGAAGGCCAGCCCCTCGGAGCGAAGGTACAACGGCTCCACGTAGATTATCGCATCCGCAACGGGTATGACCAGCAGTTGGCCGCGGATGATGCGGGAGCCGGCCCCCTCCCACAGGGTAAACTGTTGGGACACCCTCTGATCGTTCTCAATGCGGGCCTCCACCTGGCTGGGCCCGTCCACCTGGCGGTCCTCCGGCAACCGGTAGGCCAGAAGCTGGCCATAGCGGGGACCGTCGTTACGGGCCATCAGCCACCCCACCAGGTTTTTCTTTTCGCCGGCGGGGGTGAAGGGCAGCATCAGGATGAACTCTTCCTTTTCTTCCTCAGGCAGGCGTATCACCTGGTAGGAGGCCGGGGCCTGGGTGCCTGCTTTGCCGAAACGGGTTTCCAGGGGGATTGCCCACTGCTCCGCCTGGTTGAAGAACACCTGCGGGTCGGTGACGTGATAGCGCAGGTACGCCTGGGCTTGGACCTCAAACAGGTCCCGGGGGTACCGCAGGTGGTCCCGCAGGGCCGGCGGCATCTGGTCCAGGTCTTGGAACAGGGACGGGAAGGCGCGGCGGTACATCTTCAGCAGCGGGTCCTCGCCGTCCGCCACGTAGAAGTGTACACTGCCATTATAGGCGTCCACCGCCACTTTGACACTGTTGCGAATGTAGTTGAACCCTCCCGCCGCCGGAGCGGAGTACGGGTAGCGCGCCGTGACGGTGTAGGCGTCCTGCAGCCACCAGAGATGGCCGGCGTTGTCCAGCACAACGTAGGGGTCCTGGTCCAGCTTCAAGAAAGGCGCAATGGCCGTCACCCGCTGGGCCACCGAGCGCCGGTGCTGAATGTGCGTTTCGGGCGTGATCTGGTCGCTGAGCAGTATGTTAATGTCGCCGAAGCGGCAGGCGAAGGCCACCCGCCGGACCCACGAGCTGAGGGGCACGTCGCCCTGGCCGCCATAGCGCCGGAAGGCCGGGTCAGGGTCAACCTCGGTCATGGCGCTGTTGACCAGGGCGTACCCCGTGGCGGCTTCCCCGTAGTAAATCTGCGGACGGCTCACCGGGAACTCCCCCCGGCTGGGGATGTCCCGCACCAGGAAGTCGGGCCGGCCTTCTCCGGCGGTGAAGCGGTTGGCCGGGCTCATGGCAATGCCGTAGCCGTGGGTGTACTGCAGGCGCTGGTTCACCCAGTTGCGGGCCTCCAGCGGCAGGTTGCCCGAGTCCAGCTCCCGGGCGGCCACCAGCACCTGCTGCAGCCGGCCATTTACCCGGTAGCGGTCCGAGTCCACGTTATGGAAGGTGTAGTAAAGCTGGCTGAACTGGAGCTGGTTGTAAGCGTCCCGCAGGGGTTGGGGGTCCCACAGCCGGATGTTCTCCACCGTGCTCCGGTTCTGCTGCACCGCCTGGGCGGTCAGCGTGCCCGCCGCCGCGTAGGGCATCTCCTGGATCCGGTCCAGCTGGTAGGCGGACCGGGTGGCCTCCAGGCTACGCTGGATGTAGGGCTGCTCCCGGGCCAACTGGCTGGGGGCCACCCGGAACCGCTGGAACAACGCCGGGTAGACCAGGCCCGCCAGCAGCGCCATAATCACCCACAAACTGAAGGCGCCGGCCATAAGCCGCAGGCCCCCGTAGTAACGGCTGGCCGCAAATCCCGCCGCCGCCATCAGGGCGATGCCGGCCAGGAACAGCAGCGCCGGCATGCGGGCGTGGACGTCAGTGTACATCGCCCCGGCGATGTCTCCGCGGCCGCCGGACACCAGGCCTAGTACGTCCAGGATATGACGGGAGGCAATGATCAGCATCAGGACAAAACCAAGGGGGCTGAGGTGGCCCAGCATCCGGGGAGTCACGATTAGCTTGAGGCCCCGCAGATTGAGGATGGCGGTGTACAGCGCCAGGGACATGGCAATGACGGTGATGGTCAGGCCCAGGAGCCAACCCTGGAGCTGGCTAAGCAGACTCCAGGTCACCACGTAAAAGGTCAGGTCCAGACCGAACTGGGGGTCGGCGACCCCGAAGGGGACTTGGTAGAGGAAGAGCAGCGCGGCGTGCCACCGGCTGGCCAGGGCCTGGCCAAAGAGCGGACTGGCGATCAACACCGCCAACCCGGCCGCCGCCGCCAGGCCGGCCCGCAGCAGCCGCGCCGTGTCCTCCGGCAGAACCAGGGAGGACTGGCCTCGGGAGAGGCGCACCACCAGCAGCAGGTTCAGGGTGAGCGCCGTGGCGGCCACCACCGTGCCAACCGCAAACAGCCCCAGCCGGAGCAGAGCCAGCTTGGCGAACACACCCCGGAACCCCAGGTGGCCAAACCACAGCCAGTCGGTGTAGACACGGGCCAGCAGCCACAGGGACAGGAAGAGCAGCGCCAGGGCAGCCAGGACCACGATGAGGGTGCGAAGGCGTCGCAGCGCAAGGGGGGAGATGCCCGGATATCCAGGTCCGGTGGCTCCTCCGGCGTCGCTGGGCAGATTGTAGCTCATACTGGCCGGGGAGAACTCCCTGACCGCTGTTGGCAGTTGCTTACAACGGCCCAGGCGGCCCAGGATGGATATCGCCCAAGATGCGGGTGCCGGAGACGCGTCCCTCCAGGCAGCCCAGCAGCGCCTCTGGCTGGCGCCCGTCGATGATGTCCGCCACCGCAATGCGCTCCAGCGCCCGCAGGCAGGCCGCCAGCTTGGGGATCATGCCGCCCCGGACCACGCCGGACTGCAGCAGCATCTGGGCCCGCTGGCGGTCCAGGCGGGGGATCACCCGGCCGTTGACGTCCATGATCCCCGGCACGTCGGTAAGAAAGACCAGGCGCTCCGCCCCCAGGGCGTGGGCTAGCTCGCCGGCCACCGTGTCTCCGTTGATGTTCAAGGAGCCGCCGGCCCGGTCCGCCCCATCCTGGCAGTGGATGGCCAGGGGGGCAACCATGGGAATGTAGCCCAGGTCCAGAATGGCTTGCACCGGCTCGGGGTTGACATGGGTCACCTCACCCACGTAGCCCAACTCCGGCTGAACAATCCGGGCCTCCAGCATGCCGCCGTCCACGCCGCTGATGCCAATGGCCTTGCCCCCCAGGTGGTGGAGCAGGCCCACAAGCTCCTTGTTGACCAGGCCGGTGAGCACCGCCACCACGATCTCCAGGCTGGGTGCATCGGTGACCCGCAGGCCGTTAACAAATTGGGGCGGAATCCCCTGACGCCGCATCCACTGGGAGATGACGTTGCCGCCGCCGTGGACCACCACCAACCGCACGCCCTGCCGCTGCAGGGTGACCAGGTCTTTCAGGCTGGTGTCGTGGCTACCCAGGGTGCTGCCCCCGATCTTGACCACTACCGGTGGGCGGGGCACGCTAGCCTCCAAACTTCAAAGCAGAGAGTGGCTTCCAATTTAGCTAGGCAACCTGACGGTATCAACGCCGGGGAGGTGTCGGGATGGTGCTCACTACCCTCGGGCCACGATGGCATTGTTCAAGGCTTCAACGATTTCATTGACCCTGCCGGCGTCCTTGGAATGCAAGGACCTTTGTTCCACCCCCGCAGTGCGGAGCACTACCCAATGCTCTGACTTCAGGGATTTGAGCCATAAAATCCCCAGGGCAATCAGACCCGCCCCAATGAGCAGTGTGACCACGCCACCAACCCCCGAAGAAATCGTCCCCAAGCCAATTAGCGCCACAATGGCGCCAATGACCATCACGACAATGGGACCCGTCTTCTTTGGCTTTTCTTCCAGGTTCTGGATGGACGTGACGCCCTGCATGGCAACGGTCTGGCCCTCCCACACAAAGCGCTCCTTGGAGACGCTTACCCCATCCTTGTTAAACAACATCTGCTCCGCCACATCAGCCTCCTTTATTTATTGTATTTCATCAATGACTAAGAAGGGACGCCATTCCTATCACTAGGTAGTGTAGGCGCTGTTGATCATGACGTACTGCTCGGTGAGGTCGCAGCCCCAAGCGGTAGCCTGACCCTCTCCCAGGTTGAGCTGGAGCCGGAAGGACACCTCCGGCCCGCGCATGAGGGCCACCACGGCCTCCCGGTGGAAGGGGATGGGTTTGCCCCCCTCCATGATGCAGACGCCGTTGACAAAAAGGTCGATCTGGTTTTCGTCCACGGCGGCGCCGCTGCGGCCCAGGGCGGCCAGCACACGGCCCCAGTTGGGGTCGGAGCCGTACACCGCCGACTTGACCAGACTGGACGCCGCGACGGTGCGCGCCGCCCGGCGGGCATCCTGGGTGTTCCTGGCGCCGTTGACCTCCACCACCATGAGCCGGGAGGCGCCCTCGCCGTCCCGGGCCATCTCCCGGGTCAGGTGGACGCAGAGCTGCATTAGAGCCTCTTTGAAGGTGGCCGCGTCGGGCGAGCCGGCGGTGATGGGCTGGTTGCCGGCCATGCCGTTGGCCAGCACCACCAAACTATCGTTGGTGCTGGTATCGCCGTCCACCGTCAGCATGTTGAAGGAGCCATCCGCCGCCTCCCGCAGGGCCGCCTGCAGGAACCGGGTCTCCACGGCGGCGTCGGTGGCGATAAAGGCCAGCATGGTGGCCATGTTGGGGTGGATCATGCCAGAGCCCTTGGTCACCCCGCCCATTTGGACCTGACGCCCTTCCACCTGGAAGGAGACCGCCGCCTCTTTGGGGCGGGTATCGGTGGTCATCATGGCCCGGGCCAGCAGATGGCCGCCGTCGCGGGCAACCTGGATCTTGGCGATGCCGGAGCGGATCAGGGACATGGGCAACTCCACCCCGATGACGCCGGTGCTGCAGACCAGGACCTCGTCGCGCTTCACCCCCAAACGGGCGGAGGCCAGGACGGCGACCTCCTGGGCATCTTTGTACCCCTGGTCCCCCACGCAGGCGTTGGCGATGCCGGCATTGACCACCAGGCCCCGTATACGGCCCTGGGCCAGATGCTCCTGGCTGACCGTCACCGAGGGAGACCTGATGGTGCTGGTGGTGAACACCCCCGCCGCGGTGCAGGGTGTCTCCGAGAGGAGCAGACCCAGGTCCAGCTTATCCGCCGCGTAGGTCTTCAGCCCGGCGTAGGTTGCCCCGGCCTGGAAGCCGCGGGCGGTGGTGATGGTGCCGCCTTCCACGAACTTGATTGCCCCTGCCATGAACCAGTACTCCCCTCAAGCTGCTCAGCCTAGCTTTGCGTTGGCCAGGAGTATACCATACCGGGGGTATGCCAGGAAGCTGACCCTGGCTTGCGATTGACACGCCTACAGCTAACTGACCCAAGCTCCTGTGGCACACTCGCCTTTGACACGAAGGGGCCGGTATGATACTATTATTCAATCAGTAACGAGAGTATACATAGAGGCATAATAACATGATGGATAATATCTTCCGCCCACATTACAACATCAACGCCGCCATAACTACAGACTTGCAGGACATGGACCGGCAGGTTTGGCGGGTTAACAACATGCTCCTCATGCCCAGGCATGAAGCTTGGCTACGCCGGGAGATCCAAGTTCGGCGCGCTTCTGGTACCACCCAAATTGAGGGGTCCAAAATGGACGAAGCAGCGGTTGCCAGGCTCGTCAATCACGGGGTGGGTGGAAACCCTACTGAGGATGAGCAGGCCAACCTCAACGCCCTGAGGGCCTACGAGTTCGTTGACTATCTCAGCGATCAGCAAGATATACCCATTGACGAGTTGGTCATCCGGGAGCTAAACCGGCAGTTCATACTGGGAGGGCCAGAGCTACATACGCCTGGCGTGTACCGGAAGGGTCAGAACACCGTGGGTAGATTTACCCCGCCGGACCAGGGGGACGTCCCGGCTCTGATGCGCTCTTTCGCCCTGTGGCTGCGCCAGGATGGTGAAATACATCCGGTGCTCAAGGCAGGCCTCGCCCATGTCCACCTGGTGGCGATTCACCCATTCTGGGACGGCAACGGGCGAACCGCCCGGGGCCTGGCAACTCTTCTGCTACAGCGCTCCAAATTTGGGTTCCGGAAACTCCTGTCTCTGGAAACGCAACTTTTCGCCAACCGAGACTCCTACTTCACGGCCCTAGAGCGGGCTCTGGGCACGCGCTTCTCCCTAGATTACGATGCCACGCCCTGGCTGGAGGAGTTTACCCTCGCATTGGCGACCGAGGGCCAGCGCCTTGAAGAAAACCTAACCGACTGGCATCGCATGATGCAAGTCAATTACAATGGAGCTGAGGCGATGGGCCTGGCCCATCGCCAAGTAGACGGGCTGGTGTTCTCCATGCGGACGGGCCAGATGACCCGCGCCGACTACATGGAGATCACCGGCGTCTCACCGGTCACGGCCTCCAGAGACCTGGCCGGGTTGGTCAAGGCGGGGGTGCTGATCCCAGAGGGCAGGACCCGCTCCCGCGTCTACCGGCCCGCGCCAAGGGCGGTACAGACCCCCTCTGGAAAGCCTGGGGAGCAGCTTACCCTGCTTCCGGAGACCTAGCCAAGCGACTCAATCAGGGCCGGTGGACGACCCCGGCGGCCCCAGCTATAATCGGGCTGGAGGTGGCTGCCATGGTAGACTTCCGTCCCTTCCGGGGCTGGCGCTATGACCCACAGGTGGTGGGCGATCTGGCCGACGTCATCTGCCCGCCCTATGACCTCATCAGCCCGGAGCTGGAGGAGTCGCTGCGCCGGCGCAGTCCCTACAACGTGGTGCACCTGGAGGGCGGCGAGGCGCCCCGGCGCACCGCCCCCCAGGACGACCCCTACGCCCGCGCGGCGGCCCTCTTCGCCCAGTGGCAGCGGCAGGGCGTGCTGCGCCGGGATGCCCAGCCCTCCTTCTACCTGGTGCGCCACGGCTTTGGCTTCGGCGGGCAAGCCCGGTCCCGCCTGGAGCTGTACGGGTGCCTACGGGTGGAGGAGTACGAAGGCCGGCAGGTGCTGCCCCACGAGTACACCCGCCCGGCTCCGGTGCGGGACCGGGTGGCGCTGATGGAGGCCGCCCAGGCCAACTTCAGCCCCATCATGAGCCTGTACCGGGACCGGGAAGGCGCCCTCCAGCAGGTGTTCCAGCGGGTGATGGCCGGGAAGCCAGCCCTGGAGGTGCCGGGAGCGGCGGAGCAGGACTTTACCCTGTGGACCATTACCGTCCCGGACCTGGTGAGCGCCATCCGCCGGACCTTGGCCCAGAAGGTGGTGTTCCTGGCCGACGGGCACCACCGCTATCAGGCCGCCCTGGAGTTTCAGCACCGCCGCGCCGGCGACCCCAACGCTGCGTGGAACTTCGCCATGATGTCCCTGACCAGCTTCGACGAACCGGGGCTGATGGTGCTGCCTTACCACCGGGTGCTGGGTGGGTTACCCCCGGACGCCCTGGCCCAGGTGCGGCTGCGGCTGGAGCGGCTGTTTGAGTCCCAGGGAGTAAGCCTGGCCGCCGGCGACGCGGGCGACGCCCTGGTGGAGCAAGTGGCATCCCTGGGCCGGCGCCGGCAGGTCATGGGGCTGGTGTCGGCCGACGGCGGCGCCCGCCTGCTGTCCCTGCGGGAAGGAATTGACCGGCGCGGCTGGGGGCCGCTGTCGGTGTCGGAGGCCTGGGTGCTGGAGGAGCAGGTGCTGAAGCCGGTGCTGGGGGAGGCCACGGCCCGCCACGTAAGCTACGTCCACGACCACCGCGACGCCCTGGCCCAGGTGCAGTCCGGCGCTCAGCAGCTGGCCTTTCTCCTGCGGCCCTTCCCCCTGGACCACTTTGAAGCCATTGTTGGCGAGGGCCAGCGCCTGCCTTCCAAGTCCACCTTTTTCTATCCCAAGCTGGCCACCGGCCTGGT
This sequence comes from Dehalococcoidia bacterium, assembly GCA_041485445.1. Lineage (GTDB taxonomy): Bacteria > Chloroflexota > Dehalococcoidia > Lucifugimonadales > UBA3495 > SHYG01. The sequence continues at coordinate 3,894 of JBGPJN010000060.1, read as the reverse complement.
GATCAACCAGCTCAGCGGGCCCATCTAAACTCAAGCCAAGGTGAAATCTACTTGCCCCCAATTTCCTCTCGGGGGAGGGCAAGGAACGACGGGCCGGGATTAGGGGATTAATGTTGAATGGAATCCCTAATCCCCAAGTCCCGGCGGGATATTCTACAAGTGCGGGTTTCACCGTGGTTGTAGTTTAGCCGGCCTGCAGCCGCTCCTGGTAGCTGGCGGTGATGGCCAGCTCGGCCCGCTTGCAGTTCTCGGCGATGAACTGCTCCAGGCTGCGGATCTCGGCCAGCACCTCCGGCGCGGCGCCCCCTGCCGGAGACTGCCGCTTGAGGCTCTCCAGCTTCCCGCGGGCTTCGTCCACTCGCTTGATCAGCTCCAGGGCTTCCAGCTCCTCCAGGGCGGTCTTCTTGATCACCAGCAGCCGCCGGCGGTTGGCCAGGGCGTCGGCCAGCCGCTCCTCAATCTCCGCCATGGCCGACAGGGACAGGTCCAGGGAGGTCTTGCCGTAAATCACCTGCCGGGGCAGCCGCCGCAGTTGCGCGCGGAACTGCTGGATCACTGTGTCCATCTGCCGTTCCTTGTGCTGCAACTCGGCAAGGGTGATGCGCAGGGCCGCCATGGCTTGCTGGAGCTGCGATAGCGCCACCTGGTTGACCTCCCCGGCATGAAAGTGGCCTCGGCCCGGCGGCTGATGCCCCGCGGCCGGCGGCGCAAGCCCTGGCTAGCCGGCGCTGAACCCCACCCTGGGCAGCACCCGTTTCAGCGCGGCCAGCACCTCTTCAATATCCTCCTGGGACACGTATCCCAGGTGCCCGATGCGGAAGATCTTGCCGCCCAGCTTGCCCTGGCCGCCGGCCAGCACCACGCGCTCCTCGTCGTGCATGAGGCGCATCAGCCGGGGGCCATCCACCCCCTGAGGGATTTTCACCGCGGTGACGGTGTTGGAGGCCCGCCGCTGGTCCTGGGCCAACAACTCCAGGCCCAGCTCCTTCACTCCGTTCCGGGTGAACTCGCCGATCTGGGCGTGGTGGTCAAACACCGATTCCATGCCCTGGGCCAGCAGCTTGTCCAGGGCAGCGGAGAGGCCAAAGAATGCCGCCACGTTGGGGGTCCAGGGGGTCTGCCCCCGCTCAAGGTACTGGCGGGCCGCCTTGAGGTCGAAGTAGAACCGCGGCATGGTGGACGCCTGCTGCGCCTCCCACGCGGCGGGGCTGACGCTGATGAAGGACAACCCCGGCGGGATCATGAAGCCCTTCTGAGAGGCGGTGCCCACCAGGTCACAGCTCCAGCCGTCCACCGGCAGGGGTATGCACCCCAGACTGCTCACCGCGTCCACCAGCAGCAGCTTGCCGAACTCGCCCTTGACCACCTGGGAGATGGCTTCCAGGTCGTGGGTGACGCCGGTGGAGGTCTCGTTGTGGGTGACCAGCACCGCCTTGATCTCCAGGTCCTGGCGCAGGGCCCGCCGCACGGCGTCCGGGGCGATGGCCGCGCCCCACTCGATGTTGAGGCGCTGCACCTGGGCGCCGTAGGCCTCCGCGGCGTCGCCGAACCGGTCGCCAAAGGCCCCGGCGGTGGGCATGAGCACCTTATCCCCCGGGGACAGGCTGTTGACGATGGCCGCCTCCAGGGAGCCGGTGCCCGAAGCGGTGAGGATGAGCACGTCGTGGCGGGTCATGAAGACCTGCTTCAGCTGCTGGGTGACCCGCAGGATCAGGTCGCGGAACTCGGGGCCGCGGTGGTCAATCATGGGGCGGCCCATGGCCGCGACGATGTCGTCGGGGATGGGGGTTGGCCCCGGGGTCCGGAGGTTCTGCCTGGGGATGTTCACGCGGTCTCCTTCACAACATTGGCACAACACCGGCGGCGCCCAGAGCGGCCACTGCGGTGGGGGCGAGGGATGCACCGCCCTTGGGGGAGATTATAGCATTGCCGGAGCGCAGGCCACCACGGTTTCAGATAACAGCAGGGCCGGACGCCTGACGGCGCCCGGCCCTTGGGGTTGTGTCCCGGTTCGGGGAGTCGGGTTACTCGCTGGTGGACCCGGCTCTTCTGACCGACAGCCTACGGGTTATCCTTGTGAGCCTGGATGTTCCCGAACTTCAGCGGGCCAGAGACGAACAGGACCTGTACGTTGTTCTGGTCAAAGATCCGAATGGTGGCAATGTCGGTATTACCCGGCTCGCCGTGGTCTTCAAAGTGGAACTTGATGCTGGCGCCGGGCACATTGTTCAGCTTCCCGGTGCCCACGCCGTCGAAAGTATCAAACCCAGCCTCAGGCGGCGCCTCTTCATACCCAGGCGCATCGGTGCAAACCGCCGAGTTGAGTAGGTCCATGTGGAAGTTGTTGCCGCCGGGCCAGTTAACTTCGATGTTGTTGGGGTTCCGAAGATCGCAGTGGATCTCAAAGCCCCGGGTGACCCTGGCCGACTCCACCGTGAAGACGCTTCCCCCTCCGGTCATCCTTCCCAGTACCGGCGTGGGCGTGTCCCCCTTGCGGTTGACGAAGGTGGCTTTGGCCTCATCCAAACCCAGCACCCTAACGTACGGGGTTACATGGGCAACCGGGTCAAGCACATAGCCCACCGGGGCTGTAATCTCGCTGATGGTGTAGCTGAGCACACCGTTGCCCGAGTCACACGGGCCGGGGCGCATCTCCCCGGGGCGGTCGGGGTTGGGGATCAGGTCCTGAATCCTGATGACACCAACCGCCGGATCTTCGTCCCAGCCAGCTGGATGAAAGACGTTGTCGGTAACGTCCAAGAAGTCCGCCACGAAGAGGGGGTTAGCCGGGTCCCACGGAACACTACTATGATTGTCCTGGCAGGCGCCCGCGGGGTTGGGGACTATGCGGAAGGTGGCCCCGCCCAGAGGGAGCGGCGGGACTGAGTCATCCACTTTGTAGATGAGAATATACGGGTTACCAGTGGCCTGGGCCGGGGTGATCCCCTGGAACAGCAGTCCCAGGGACAGCACCAGCGCGGCCATGACCCCCATCACCACCTGGTGGGGCATCCTTAAGGACTTGAGACCTCCGAGTAAATTCGCCACGGTTCTTCCCTCCTCACAATGAGTTTCGGCAGATAGTAGCAGCGCCCGTCGGTTAACGCAATGGAAAAGGACGTCCGGAGGGGGGACACCTGGGTGAAACCTTGTGACAAATGGTGCCAGGCGGTCAGGCGCGGGGAAGTATGGCATTGCCGGAGCGCGGGCCACCACGGTTTCAGATAACAGCGGGGCCGGACACCTTCCGGTGCCCGGCCCTATGTCTTGCCAACCCTGCGGCAGGTTAGGGTTACGGGTACATCACCGAGGTGTCCCCAGTGCCGTCGCCGTCGGTGTCGAAATTGACCGTCCAGGTGTAGTTACTTCCAACTATGGCGGCGGCATTCTTCTCGAACTCGAAGATGAGGGTTCGGGCGGCTCCCGCATTGATGCTCTTCCTGTTAGGGTCGGCCGTCAATTGCGCCGAGGTTAAGGTTGCACTGCATATGCCCCCGACGCAGGAGATCGTCCCGTCCCAGATCACGTCGCCATCGAACTTCACCTTGCGGAGCTTGCCGTTAGCTGATGGCCAGGTGAGGGTGATGCCGACGACCGTAGCTTTGGTCGAGCCGTTGTTCGTGATAATCTGTTTGACCTGCTTGTCCTTGACCGTGGGCGCGCCAGCCGTGAGCTGCGTCGACTGCGACGCCACGACAATGTGGACGGCTGCCGTGTCCGTAGCCGTCAGGTTCCCGCTCCTGGCCGTCGCCGTATTAATCACCATGCAGTCGCGGGCCATTGTGGACATTCCGTTCGGGCCGCGGAGCTTGTTTGGTGAGTTGTGCTGGTCGGGTACCGTCACTGAGCCGAACCCGACAGCCCCGAAGGTCGACGCCTTGACGACGACCGTGT
>JBGPJN010000059.1:0-13512 GCA_041485445.1 Dehalococcoidia bacterium | reverse complement strand
GGTCAGCCAGCAGGCGGGCCTTGAAGGCCGGGTCGGTCCAGGCCCGGGCCACCACCCGCGCGCCGTCGGCGGGCGTGCGGGCATCCATGCGGTCCATCTCCTGCTGCACCTCCCGCCGGGTGCAGACGCCCTTCTCCACCAGCAGGGCCTCCATGGCCTGGGTCAACCGCGCGTAGTAGTCTTGCCCCGAATCATCCATACCGGGGCGCCCAGAGCCCGTGTGGGCTGCTTCGCCGTCGTGGTGACCGCTCACGCTACCTCCGGGCCGTCAACGGGTTCCAGCCAGTGCTGGTACAGGTCCACCAACAGCTTGTCATGCCCTGGGCCGGGGTACCGGCCCCACAGCGCGGTCTGGGCGAACTCCACCCGGTACAGCGGCTGCGCCGGGAGGCCGTTGCCGCCGTAGGCCAGCGATTCCGGGTTGCGGAAGGTGCCGCACAGTGCCGTTACCCGGCCCAGTTTACCCTGGACGTAGTGCGGGGTCCGGAAATGCCCAGGCGGGGCGCCCGCCCGCACCCTGACCCGGTCGCCAACCCGGTATCTGGGCGCTGCATCTAGCGCAGCAGCATCCACTGCCCTAGCCCTCTTGGCGCTCCAGCTCTGCCAGCTTGGCGTCCAGCTCTGACCGGGTGAGTATGCCCTTCTCCAGCAGCAGCAACTCCAGGCCCGCGGCCCACCGCTGGTAGTAGCTCAGACCCTCGTACTGTTGGGGAGGAAGGCTCTCCATGGCCCGGCGGTGCTCGTCGGTGCCGCGCAGCCCCTTCTCGCCCAGGACCACGTTCAGGGCGTCAATACGCCGCTCCCAGTCCATCAGCTGGTGCTCGCCTCGGTTGATGGGCTCGTCGATGGGCCAGCCGCCCCGGTCGTGGACCCTCGGCATGGGGGCGCCGCGCTCCGGAGGTTACCGGGGCCGCCGGCCAGGGCCGCCGGCGCGGGCAGCCCGCGGGGCGGGAGCCGCGGAGGCGCCGGTGGCGGCCACCCGGCCGACGAACTCCCGCCAGGCGTCCACGCACTTCTCCGGGGCCGAGTGTTGCACGTACCCGCTGGCCCCGGCGATCTCCACCAGCCGGGCGTTGGGCAGCAGCTGGGCCATGCCCTGGGCGCGGTCGGCGCTGTTCATCTGGCTATCCTTGGCCACCAGCACCAGGGTGGGCGTCTGGATCTTAGGCAGGATGGGGGACAGGTCCTGGTTGGCCAGGTAGGCCAGGGTCTCCAGTACCACTCGCCGGGAGGTCTGCCCCATCTGCTGAATGTACCACTCTCGGTGGGCCGGGTCCGACTTGCCCGGCTCCAGCCGCTGGCCGGCGGTCTTGCGGGCCCAGGCTTCCACCCCTTCCTGCATCACCTGGTTGCGGTTGGTCAGGTAGGAGCTCACGCCGGTGAACTTGTAGGGGGAGGTGCACACCGCCAGGGTGTGCAGGCGCTCCGGGTGCTCATGGGCGAACTGGAGGGCGATGGTGCCGCCCACCGTCTCACCGATGAGGTGGACCTTGCCCAGCTTGAGGTGGTCCAGCAGCCTCTGGATATCGGTGGCGAAGTTGCTCAGGGACCACTGGTAGCCCTCCGGCGGCACCGACGAGCGGCCGAAACCCCGTGCGTCCAGCCGGATGACCCGGTACTGGCGGGCCAGCAGGGGCACCCAGGCGTACCACAGCTGCGAGCTCTTGGCGTTGCCGTGGTGGAGGACCACCGTCTCCGGCTGACGCCAGGGGTCAGTGTAGTCGTCGTCCTCGTAGTACATCTCCAGGGTGGGGTCCAGTTTAACCGTGGGCATAATCAACCTCCGCCGGTGGCCGGCGCTGGGCGGGTGCGGCAACCGCGTCGTCTCCGCCGCCCTCGCTGCCTGGGTGCTGCGACTGTCCGAGGGGTGAGGGCTGTTGGGTTACTACACTGGGATGGCGATGGACACCCGGGCCTTGCGCCCGTGAACCGCGGTGGTGTGGCCGCGGCCGGTCAGGTCGTCGGCCAGCATCACGTCGCCGGGGTTGAAGATCCGCTTGGTGCCATCGCCCAGGCCGATCTCCGCCTGGCCTTCCAGGGTGATGACGTACTGGCGGCGCGGCGCCGGGTGGAAATCCATGAACTCGCCTACGGGCGCCCGGCGGAACTGAATGCCCTCGGCCCTTTGCATCGCCGTCCGTTCCGCGTTGCGGATCTTCTCGTAAGGCAGCTTCAGCTCCTCAAAGTGGGACTCGCCGTCGGCGCCGGTGTAAATCCTTACTACCTGCATACCTTGTCCTCCCGGACTGCTATGTGCCCGTTGTTTGATTCAGGTGGTCGTCAGCCCGACGCCCATGATACCCACCGGCCCCCAGGCCGTCAATCCTGGGGTGTCAGTGCGCCGGCGCCCTGGCCGGTGAGGCAGACCTCCCTCAGGCAGCAGCCGGCGCAGCGGGGCGTCTTGCCGCACTGTTCCTTGGCGTGGCGGTCCAGCAGGGCGTGGTACTCGCCAAACAGGGCGGCATCGGGAGGCAGGTTGCGGTGAAATAGGCTCTGGTACGCCGGATAGCCGGTCTTGGGGTCCGCCGGCGCCAGCCCCAGACGCCCCAGGATGCGGCGGGTATAGGCATCGATCACAAAGGACGGCCGGCCCGCCGCATACAGCAGGATGTCGTCGGCGGTCTCGGGGCCGATGCCGTGAATGGACAGCAGCTCCTCCCGCAGCTCCCCGGCATCCTGCCCCAGGAAGGCCGCTAGGTCGCCCCCGTGTTGGCGGTGGACGTGCTGGGCGAAGGCCCGGAGTTTGCGGGCCTTGGCGTTGAAGTACCCGGAGGGCCGGATGAGGGCCGCCAGGTCGTCGGGCGGAAGTTGGCGGATGGCCTCCAGCGACCACTCCTTCCCCGGAAGGACCGCCTTGAGGTTCCCCAGGGCCAGCTCCACGTTGCGCCAGGCGGCCGCCTGGGTGAGGATGGCGCCGATGACCACGTCCAGGGGGCCATCCCCCGGCCACCAGCCCTGGGGGCCGTAGCGCCGGAAGAGGCGATGGTACACATCTAACAGTGGATGGGGCAGCGGATGTCCGGCCCTCACAGCCGCAGCTCCAGGGCCTCGGCCAGCAAGATCTCCTGCTCCGTCACGCGGCAGCGGTGGGCCAGCACCTCTACTCCCAGCGCCGCCGCCCGGCGCAGCGCGTCGCCAAAGGCCGGGTCGGCTTCGTTGTTGGGGGCAAAGGCCCGGGCGTCGCACCGCTGCACCACGAACACCACCGCCGCGCGGTGGCCCGCCGCCAGGGCCTGGGACAGACTGCCCAGATGCTTCACCCCCCGGATGGTGGGAGCGTCGGGGAACAGTCCCACGCCCTCCGTCACCAGGGTCACCGACTTGGTCTCGATGTAGCAGGTCCCGGCGGGGCCGTCCAGCCGTAGGTCCAGGCGGCTCTCCCCAAAGACCACCTCGGCGCGGCGCAGCGGGTAGCCGGCGAACTGGGGGAGCCGGCCCTGCTGCAACGCCTCGGCCACCAGGGCATTGGGCAGGCGGGCGTCCGCCGAGGCCAGGGTCCCGCCCAGGTCCACCAGGGCCAGGTCAAACCGGGTCTTCCGGTGGGGCGCCCCCGCCACGGGCCGGACCAGCACCCGGTGGCCGGGCACCAGCAGCTCCCGCATCCGCCCCGAGTTGGCCACGTGCACCAGTTGGGGCTGGCCCGCCACCTCCACCAGGGCGGCAAAGCGGTTGAGCCGCTCCAGGAACCGGCCCTTCACCAGGTTTGGTCCCAGTTGCACCAATGCGTCCTCCCGCGACCGTCGGTAGGGGCAGGGCTTGCCCTGCCCTGCATCGCCGGTGCGCGTCAGGCAAGGCGCGGCGAGCCGGGGTGCAGCGAGCAGCGCCCCTACACGTATAGGATATAATGTGGGCGCCGGAGTGGAAAGATCCAGGGAGCGAGGTGCCACCGTGGAAGATCACCAAGCCCTGCTGGAGCGTGTCACAGTTGATCTGGACGTTCTGGCTGGCAAACCCTGCATCAGGGGCATGCGCATCAGCGTGGAACACATTCTCGATGCGCTGGTCGGAGGCATACTACCCCAGCAGCTCCTTGAAGAGTACCCGATGCTGGAGCCTGAGGACATCAAAGCGTCTTTGCTATACGCTAAGAGCGTGTGAGAAGCTGACTTCCCTCCCTTACGAAGGGGGAGACAGAGAGAGGGTGGTCTCCGCCCAGCAACGGGGTACGGCCCCTACCTTAGACAAGCTCAGGGCAGGCTCTAGCCTCCCCCAGGTGAGGGCTGACAGGGGTATGTAAAGAGTTAGGATCAGTCTTAGTTCGGGGGTGACCAATGTCGCCCTGAGCAAAGCGAAGGGTCTAAAATGGCAGGAGTAGCTACGGTTTGAACGGCGAGTCTTACCTCCGCCATTTTCGATTCTTCGCCTCCGCTACGCTTCGGCTCAGAATGACAGTTCTATATTCCAAATACCATGCAGACCCCCGTCAGCCAGGTGAGGGGAGGGACGTGTCACAACCTCTCTAGCCAATGACTCGAAATCCCCGAATACTAGTCGTCCGTCACCATATGCAGAGGGCCATGACCAACTTTGCCGACCGCCTGGACCACGCCTGCGAGGCTGCCAAGAGCCTGCTGTGCGTGGGCCTGGACGTGGACCCGGCCCGCATGCCGGTACCGGACGTGTTCCAGTTCAACAAAGCGGTGGTGGATGCCACCGCCGACCTGGTGTGTGCCTACAAGCCAAACCTGGCATTCTACGAGGCCCTGGGCCTGCCGGGGCTGGAGGCGCTGGCCCGCACCGTGGAGCACATCCGCGCGGCGGCGCCCCATGCGATGATCATTGGCGACGGCAAGCGGGGCGACATCGGCCCCTCCGGGCAGGCTTACGCCAAAGCCATGTTCCAGGTGTGGGGCTTTGACGCCGCCACGGTAAACGCCTGGGGCGGTCAGGATACCGTACAGCCGTTCCTGGAGGACGCCAGCCGCGGGGCGTTCATCTGGTGCCGCGGGTCCAATCCGGGCTCCGCAGATCTGCAAGACCTGCCCCTGGCCTCGGCTGGCCCAGGAGGTCTTCACCAAGGCCCGCCGGTGCCTCTCTACCGCCATTTGGCCCAGGCGGCCCAGGGTTGGGACCGGCATGGCAACCTGGGCCTGGTGGTGGGCGCCACGGCGCCCCAGCAGCTGGCGGAGGTACGCCGCCTGTGCCCAGCCATGCCGCTCCTGATTCCCGGCGTGGGCCCTCAGGGCGGCGAGCTGGAGGAGGCGGTGCGTCTGGGGACCGACTCGCGGGGGCGGCGGGGAATCATCAACGCCTCCCGCAGCATAATCTACGCCTCCCGAGGCAGCGACTTCGCCCAGGCGGCCTGCCGGGAGGCTGCCCGCATGCGCGACGCCATCACCGCCGTTCTGGCGGCCCAGGGCAAGGGATGGCTCTAGAGGTCAGAGTCGGCGACGTGGTGCGGATGAAGAAGCCGCACCCCTGCGGCGGCCGTCTATGGGAAGTGACGCGCCTGGGGGCAGACATCGGCCTATTGTGCCAGCAGTGCCGGCGCCACGTGATGCTGCCACGGCCCTACCTGGAGCGCCGGGTGCGGGAGGTGCTGCCCCGGAAGCCGGCGAACTAGGGAGTTTGCGGAGCTACCCCCGCCAGCGCGGCCAGATTGTCCTGACCGTTGGACCAGTCCCACACCTCGGCGTGAAACCCCTGCAATTCGTCGTTCAGGGTGTCCATGAAGTTCCGCACCGACCGCCCCAAGAACTTGCCTTTCAGGGTGCACACGCCAATAAAGGAGCTGGGGAATATGTGGTCCAGCCGGACCACGCCCAGCTTGAAGTGGTCCTCCGGGTGCAGGGTGAAGTCGCTGGTGATGGCCACGCCCATGCCAATCTCCACGTACCGCTTGATGGACTCTGTGCTGTCCACCGCCAGGACCACCTCCCAGGTCAGGCCGTGGCCCTTGAGCGCCTGCTCCACCTTGTGCCGGGTCAGGCTCTCCGGCCCGGAGAGAATGAGCGGGTACTGGGCGATGTCGTGGAGCTGGACCGGGTGAGTCTGGAGCAGCACGTGGTCCGGGGGAGTGATGAGCACCACGTTGGATTGGAACAGCCCCTTGAAGTCCAGGGATGGGTCATCCGAGGGCGGCGGTGAACAAACCGCCAAGTCCACCTCGCCGGCCTTGACCAGTTGGATCAGAGGCACGTAGGACCGGGCCATCAGGCGGATGCGCACGTCCGGATAGCGGCTGCGGAAGGGCTGGATGGCCCTGGGCAGGTGGTGCATCACCAGGTCGGGATAGGCCCCCACCACGAAGGCGCCGCGGCCTTCCGAGTAGTCCATCTGGGTCTTCAGCACGTCCACCGCCTGCACGATGGGGGTCACCAGCTCCAGGAAGGCTGCGCCGTCGGAGGTGAGCTGGATCGGGCGCTTGATCCGGTCGAAGAGGGTGATGGCGAACTCCTCCTCCAGCTTACGAAGATGTGTGGTAACGGTGGGTTGGCCCAACTCCAGCCGGCGGGCCGCCTTGGACACACTGCGCAGGCGGGCCACGTGGTAGAAGCTGACGAGTTCACGAAGTTCCATATCTAGCTACCTCAAGGAGCATCTGGTCGTAAGATACAATATATCACATAGTATCCCTTGACAAAATATGTCGCCACAATGAGAATTAGCGTATAGTTGAGGTATATTACCTCCCAAAACCAAATGGTGTGTTAGGGCGGTTCCGGTTCCAGTATCCAACAGGAGCACGTTGTGCCCTTTGTCATAACTGAGCCGTGCATTGGCGTGAAGGACGGCACGTGTGTTGAGGTGTGCCCGGTAGACTGTATCCATTCCGACGACAGCGCGCCGATGTTTTACATTAACCCCAGCGAGTGCATTGACTGCGCCTATTGCGAAGGGGTCTGTCCAGTACGGGCCATCTTCGACGAGTTTCGGGTGCCGTCCCAGTGGCGACAGTACGTTCAGAAGAATCGAGCGTACTATGCCAAGAAATAGCGTAGCCTAGGAGCGCTTCCACGTCAGATATCGACTGTACCCGGACCACCAGTCCAAAGGCGTGCCAGGACTACCCGGCGGCGCGTTGCGCCTCCGGATTTTGTTTTACTGGCGACGCGCCGGTCAAGTGACCCAGGGCAAGTAAGGGAGGACCTATTGAGCGCAGCCGGCGGCCTCATACGGCAGTTGAATCTTATCGGCGCCTTCAAGGAACTGGGGACCACCAGAGAGCGGCGGGACACCCTGTTGGGGGTCGCCACCACCCGCATGCTGGTGCAGCTCATGAGCATGCCGGTGGCCCTCACCATTCCCTCGGTAGCCCGCGAGTTCGACGCCACGGTGTCTCAAGCCGCGTGGATGGTCATTGTCCGGCTGTTGGCGTTGGGCAGCACCGTGTTCCTGGCGGCCCGGCTGGGCGAGAAGTACGGCCACGTCCGAGTGTACTTCGCCGGCTCCATCATCATGTGCATTGCCGGCCTGCTGGCCTCGGTGTCCTTCAGTCTGGGACAGCTGATCCTGTGGAGCGGCGTGGCGGGGTTCGGCGGCGCATTGATTACCGCTAACTCCAACGCCATCCTCACCATGGTATTTGGCGCCAAGGAGCGCGGCCGCGCCTTCTCGGTGCCGGTCACCGCCGCCAAGGTAGGCGCGGTGGTGGGCCTGATTATATTCGGGTTGTTCCTCGAGTGGCTGAGCTGGCGCCTGGTGTTCCTCACCACCTTCCCCATCGGCCTGCTGGCCATCAAGAACAGCTACCCGCTGCTGAAGTACAAGTTCCAGGAGATGGGAGAGAAGGCCAAGAGCATCTCCATAGACTACACCGGGGCGGTGCTGATGGTCGCCACCCTGGGCGTGTTGATCCTCTCGGTGTCCCACCTGCATGAGGGCGCGGAATCCTTCACCAGTCCAGCAGCCAAGAGCTACCACCTGCCTATGCACCTGCTGGCTGCTTCTCTCTTTGGCCTGTTCCTGGTTACCCAGCTGCGCAGCAACAACCCCTTCATGCAGTTCCGGTACTTCAAGAACAAGTACTTCTCCATGGCTCTGTTCAGCAGTATGACCTACCACCTGTCCATGCTGGCGGTCATGACCTTGGTGCCCATTGTGGTGGAGGATGGCCTGGGCAAGAACCCTACGGTGGTCACCATGGTCCTGCTGCCCCACCAGCTGGCGGGCCTGGTCCTGCCCTCCTGGGCGGGCATGATGTACGATAAATACGATGCCCGCTGGCTGCAGCCCGCCGCCTTGGTGTTGATTGCCGTTGGCATTGGCTTGTTGGCCCTGTTCGCCGCGGCGGTGCCCATCTGGGCCTTGCCCATGCTCCTCTTCCCGGCGTCCATCGGCACCTCAGTGTTCAACGCGCCCAACAACGCCCAGATCATGAGCTCCCTGCCGGAGAGCCGCAGCTTTGCCGCAGGGATGCTGGAGACCAGCACCCAGATGGGCCACACCATCGGCAGCACCATCGGCGCCACAGTGATGGGCCTGACCCTGCCCGCCACCATCGCCCTGATGACTGCGACGGAGGCCCAGCCTTACTACCGCCAGGGGTTCCAGAACGCGGCCATGACGGTGGTGGGGATTATCATTCTGGGCAGTGTGGTGTCCATCTTCCGCAAGGCGTCGGAGAAAAAACCCGCCACGGCGGCGGCGCGGTTGGCCCCGGCGCCCAGCGGGGCGGGCGACGGCGACGGATAGGGCCCAACCACCTCATTACGGCTCGTATCGGGGTGGTTACGGCCACCCCGCTTTTTTGTCCCAAACCGACTTCTTGGAGGATAGTCAGTCATGGCCCTGTTCTTGAGGGACGAAGAGGTCCGCCAGGTAGTGAACATGGAGCAGATGCTGGGCGCCATCGAGACCATGCAGGCCAGATTTGGCCAGGGCCAGGCCTACAACCTGCCCCGGCGCAAGATCATCGCCAAAGGGGGGATGCTGGCGGTGATGGGCGGCGGTCTGTTCTACGACGGTGTAATGGGCGTCAAGACGTACACGGTGGTCAAGGGCGTCTACTCCTTCCAGGTGAGCCTGTACGACGCCGGCACCGGCCGCCTGCTGTGCTACACCCAGGCCAACCGCCTGGGCCAGCTGCGCACCGGCGCCACCACGGCACTGGCGGTGAAGCACCTGGCCAGGGGCGACGCGGTCACCGTGGCAATTTTAGGCACGGGCTACCAGGCGCCCACCCAGCTGGAGGCGGTGCGCCACGTGCGCAACCTGGGCCAAGTCCGGGCCTACAGCCGCAACGCCCAGCGCCGCCAGCAGTTCGCGGAGACCATGACCGACTCTATGGGCTTGGAGGTGGTGGCCGCGGGCAGCGCGCAAGAGGCGGTGACCGGCAGCGACGTAGTCATCTGCATTGCCGCGACGATGGCGGAGCCTGTAGTGCAGGGCGACTGGCTGGCCCCCGGCAGCACCGTGATCGCCGCCGGTCCTACCACCTGGCGCGCCCGGGAGGTGGACGACGCCACGCTGACACGGGCGGACAAGCTGGTGGTGGACTCCGCCGAGCAGGCGCCCTTAGAGGCGGGGGACCTGGCCAGCGCCGCGGACCGGGGGTTGATCCAGTGGAGCCAGCTGGTGGAGCTAAGGCAAATCGTTGGCGGCAACGTCAAGGGCCGGGACAACCCCCGCCAGATCATCTACGCCAAGCTGATGGGCACCGGCGTAGCCGACGTGGCCGCCGCCAAGCTGGCCTACGACCGGGCCAAAGCGGCGGGCCTGGGCACGGAGCTGGAGTGGTAGGGGGTGACTTGTTGGTGCTGACATATTGGTAATAGGCCAATATGGGTAATAACACACATGACTCATAGCTGGGTGGTGGCCTACGATGGGCCTTCACCCGATCGTCGTAGGAGGTCAACGGATGCCCGCCCACTTTACTAATCTTGATGCACTTATAAGGCGCGAGGACTTTGAGGTTCAAGCTGATGCCTCCCAGACCCCGTCTCAGGTTGCCAACACACTGTCCGTCATGGCTCTGGAGGAAGGCAGCTTGTGGTTTCAGGTTCTTAGAAAGCCAGACTTCCAAAGAGAGACTGCGAACTGGGAGCCAGATAAAATCGCGGACTTGATCCAGAGTTTCCTGAACGGCGATTTGATACCTTCAATAATTCTATGGCGGTCGCCGATAAGTGGGAATATCTTTGTGATCGACGGGGCACATCGTCTGAGTGCGTTCATGGCTTGGGTGTTGAACGACTATGGGGACGAGAAGATTTCGAGACCGTTTTTCGCCAACTTTATTCCGGAGGAGCAGATCAAAGTTGCTGAAAAAACTCGTCAAATGATCAAGGATCGGGTGGGATCTTACGCTGAATTAAAGGTTGCTCTTCAACACCCGGAGAATGCGACTCCAGACCGCCTTCGCCTAGCGAAAAATTTGGGTGCGTTTGCTCTGAGCCTCCAGTGGGTTGGAGGAGACGCTGCTAAAGCCGAACAGTCGTTCTTCAAGATCAATCAGAAGGCGACCTTAATCGACCCGACCGAGCTAGAGATGATCAATGCTAGGCACAAAGCGAATGCCTTAACGACTAGAGCTCTGATCCGTGCTGGTACAGGTCATAAATACTGGTCTGCCTTCCAGCAGTCAACTCAGCAAGAGATTGAAAAGATCGCCCGCGAAGTCTACGACGTGCTGTTTAGACCAGCCATCGAAACTCCAATCAAGACTCTTGACCTCCCAGTTGCCGGCAGAGGATATTCTGCCGACAGCGTGAAAATGGTGTTTGACCTTGTTAACTTCGTGAACCATGTGCCGACCAAAGGTGGACTCCCCGATGACTCAGATGGAACGGAAACTCTAAAGTATCTGAGAGCGGTGCGACGTTCTGCCTTGCGGATCGCGGGAACCGCCCCAGAATCGCTTGGACTCCACCCCGTCGTCTACTTCTACGGCGCTACAGGCAAATTCCAATCCTCAGCGTTCCTGGCAGCGGTAGCTTTTGTAGATGAATTGGAACGCCGGAAAGCATTCGTGAAGTTCACCGGAGCGCGGCAGCGTTTCGAGGAATTCTTGCTTCGTTATCGACACTTCATCAACCAGGTAGGGCGAAATTACGGCGCTGGGCAACGCGGCGTCAAGGCAATCTTGATGATGTATGACGGAGTCCTTTCTGGCGTGGTTGATGGAAAATCTGACGATGCGATCATTGAGGAACTTCGGGGGCAACCAGCGTTAAGGTTTTTGGCAGAGATTACGCTCGAAGATAAAAAGCACGGAAAGAACTTCTCGCGTGAAACGAAGAGTGCGGCGTATTTGCGTGAGGCTATGGGTAAGGAGTTGAGATGCAAAATATGTGAAGCACGACTGCACTTTAAGTCTATCTCAATAGACCATCGCGTCCGGCGTGAGGGCGGAGGGTCAGGAACAGAGGACAACGCACAACTTACACATCCTTACTGCAACACGGGGTATAAAGAGTCGGGTCTGCCGAGGAGGTGAGACCTCCGTTCATTACTCCCCCCGCCGGTACTCCTTGGCGGGCAACTCGCTGTAGCCGCCACGGCCCATGAGCAGGCTCTCCGCCGCGGCCCGCGCCGTGTTACAGGAACTCTCGAAACTGTTCGTTGCTCAAGCCTGCATCCCTGATTATTCCACCCATGGTGTAGGCATCGATAGGGTTAGCTCTGGGAATCGTGAGAAACCGGACCCCATCCGACATCACTATATGCTTGCTCTGTCGGATGATGAAGAAACCCGCCTTTTCTAGCGCCCTGACCGCTCGAAGATGATTAACCCCAGGGAAGCTGGGCACGGCTACACTAACACTTCCACTTCCCGCACATCCGCATCTCCAATGGACTCAGCAATTGCTGCCAGGTACTCCTGAATGGCATCCTTGATGTTTTCGAGAGCCTCAGCCTCGGTCTCTCCCTGGGACCAGCAACCAGGCAAGCCGGGGCAGGAGACGCTGACGCCTTCTTCGGACCGTAACAAGATAACTTTGTACTTCATAGGACTCCTCCGCCGTTCATTACTCCCCCCGCCGGTACTCCTTGGTGGGCAGCACGTTGTAGCCGCCACGGCCCGTGAGCAAGCTCTCCGCCGCGGCGCGGGCGGTGTCCAGCGACGTGAAGCACGGGATGCGGCGCTCCACCGCCGCCCGGCGGATCTGGAACCCGTCCCGCATCACCGAGGTCTCCCCCGACAGGGTGTTGACCACCGCCCGCACCAGGCCCTCGTTAATCACGTCTACCACGTTGGGGTGGCCCTCGCCCATCTTCTTGGTGATCATGGTCACCGGCAGGCCCAGGGCCGCGATCATGGCCGCCGTGCCCTCGGTGGCGTAAAGCGGGCAACCGGCCCGCACCAGGTCCCGGACCAATGACACCGCCTCTGCCTTGTGCTGGTCGGCGATGCTGAGCAGCACGCTGGCCCCCGGCTCCAGGTTCAGGGAGGCGGCCAGCAGCGCCTTGGTCAGGGCGGCGGGAAAGTCCCGGTCGATGCCCATTACCTCGCCGGTGGACTTCATCTCCGGCCCCAGGTACCAGTCCACGCCCACCAGCTTGGACATGGAGAACACCGGCGCCTTGATGCCCACCAGTTTCTGCCGGGGCCACAGGCCGCCGGGGTAGCCCATCTCCGCCAGAGTCTGGCCCAGCATGACCCGCGTTGCCAGGCTGGCCACCGGCACTCCGGTGACCTTGGATATGAAGGGGATGGTGCGGCTGCCCCGCGGGTTGACCTCGAGGATGTACACGGTGGTGGCCTCGGCCTCCCCCAGGCGCTGGCTGGGGCTGCGGTAGGCGCGGCCGCCCAGGATCACGAACTGCACGTTCATCAGCCCCCGGACCTCCAGGGCCAGGCCGATGCGGGTGGTGTAGTCCACCAGGGTGTTGACCTCGGTCTCCGTGAGGTTCAGGCCGGGGTAGATGGCCATGGAGTCGCCGCTGTGCACCCCCGCCCGCTCAATGTGCTCCATGATGCCGGGGATCAGCACCTGCTGGCCGTCGCAGATGGCGTCAACCTCGCACTCCTTGCCCTCCAGATAGTGGTCGATGAGCACCCGCTTGTCCGGGCCCACTTCCGTGGCCACCGTCAGGTAACGGACCAGCTCCGAGGCGTTTTGCACAATCTCCATGGCCCGCCCGCCCAGCACGTAGCTGGGCCGCACCACCACGGGGTAGCCGATGTTCTGGGCCACCTGCAGGGCCTCGGACACCGACGCCACGGTAGCGCCGGGCGGCTGGGGAATCCCCAGGCCGGACAGGAAGGTCTCGAACTTCTGCCGGTCCGAGGCGATGTCAATGGCCCGGGCGCTGGAGCCCAGGATGGGCAGCCCGACCCTGGCCAGCACCTGGGACAGGTTGATGGCCGTCTGGCCGCCGAACTGCACCACCGACGGCGGCGGGCCCTCCGGTCCCGTCTCGTTGTCAATCACGTCGCGCACCGACTCCTCGTCCAGCGGCTCAAAGTAGAGGCGGTCGCTGGTGTCGAAGTCGGTGGAGACGGTCTCCGGATTGGAGTTAATCATGATGCTTTGCACCCCGGCCTGGGACAGGGCCCAGGCGGCGTGCACGCTGCAGTAGTCGAACTCGATGCCCTGGCCGATGCGGATGGGGCCGCTGCCGATG